>DASQMW010000244.1:0-16022 GCA_035645295.1 Archangium sp. | reverse complement strand
ACCCAGGCCCAGGTCCGCGCCGTCACCGCGGAGAACAACCTCGTCCGCCCCGCCAAACGCGAGTTCAGTGACGAGTTGCTGCGCCAGCTCTCCGTGCGCCCCGGCTTCAGCATCAACGTCTTCGCCCAGGGCCTCACCCATCCGCGCGTCCTCGCCGTCCGCCCCGATGGCTCTGTCTATGTCACCGAGCGCGAGGCCGGCCGCGTCACCCTCCTCCGCGACACCAACGCCGATGGGCGCGCCGATCAGCAGACCCCCGTCCTCACCGGCCTCGGCCAGAAGGAGGCCGGCGTCCACGGGCTCGCCCTGCGTGGCGACCAGCTCTACCTCGTCACCGTCAAACAGCTCTACGTGGCCGACATCCGCTCCGATGGCTCACTCGGCACGCCCCGCGAGTTCCTCGGCGATCTGCCCGATGGTGGCCAGCACAACAACCGCACCCTCGCCTTCGGCCCCGATGGCGCGCTCTACCTCTCCGTCGGCAGCACCTGCAACGCCTGCCCCGAATCCAATCCCGAGCACGCCACCCTGCTGCGCATCGACCCGGCCACCGGCTCCCGCTCCGTCTTCGCCCGCGGGCTGCGCAACACCATCGGCTTCGCCTGGCACCCCACCACCGGCCAGCTCTGGGGCATGGACCACGGCTCCGACTCACGCGGCGATGACTTCCCTCCCGAGGAGCTCAACCTCCTCGAGCAGGGCGGCGACTACGGCTGGCCCTTCTGCGCCGGCAAGCAGGAGGTGGACCCCTTCATCAACTCCGAGCCCCCGGGCGACCTCGCCCGCCCCGACTCCTGTGCGCGCACCAAGCCGTCCACCCCGGAGTACCAGGGCCACTCGGCTCCCATGACGTTCGTCTTCTACTCGGGCTCCCAGTTCCCCGCCGAGTTCCGCAACGACGCCTTCCTCGCGCTGCGCGGCTCGTGGAACCGCAACCCGCCCACCGGCTACAAGCTCGTGCGCGTCCGCTTCGATCCGCAGGGCCGTCCGCTCGGCTTCGAGGACTTCGTCTCCGGCTGGCTGCTCGACAACGGCCGCGCCCACTTCGGCCGGCTCGTTGGCACCGCCGTGGCCGCCGATGGCTCGCTGCTGCTCACCGACGACGCCAACGGCGTCATCTACCGCATTTCCCACACCGGAGGCTGAGAGCCCCCGGCAACCGGCAAGTGGAACGGGCCTCGGCGCGCCGCACACATGCGCTCCGGCCAGCGCGGGCGGCCCCCTGATTCTGTTCCACCGTGGCCCGGTCCACTCCCGTGAAGCCATACGCCGAGCCCGACGGACGGGAGGCCCGACACCTCCCGTCCGCCAGGCCAAGCGCTCCTTCCCCAAGGAGTCTTCTACGACGGTCTCAGCCGCAGACCGTATCGAGCATGATGCGGCACACCTCGTACGGGTCGCAGTTGGCCGCCGGACGGCGGTCCTCGAAGTAGCCGCGGCCGTCGTTCGCCGTGCCCAGCGGAATGCGGATGGACGAGCCGCGGTCGCTCACGCCCCAGCGGAACAGCGTGATGGGCGCCGTCTCGTGCAGGCCCGTCAGGCGCTCCACGTTGTGCGCGCCGTACACCTGGATGTGCGCGTCGTGCTTCACGCGCAGCTTCTCCATCGCCGCCTCGATGACCTTGATGCCACCCGCCTCGCGCATCGCCTTCGTGCTGAAGTTGGTGTGGCAGCCCGTGCCGTTCCAGTCACCCTTCACCGGCTTGGGGTGCAGCGTGGCGCTGATGCCGTACTCCTCGCCCATCCGGTACAGCAGCCAGCGCGCCAGCCACAGCTCGTCCGCCATCTCCAGCGCCGGCAGGGGGCCAATCTGGAACTCCCACTGCGCCGGCATCACCTCGGCGTTCGTGCCACCCAGGCGCAGGCCCGCGCGCAGGCACGCCTCGGCGTGCGACTCCACCAGCTTGCGGCCGAACACCTCGTCACTGCCCACTCCGCAGTAATAGCCACCCTGCGGCGCCGGGAAGCCCTTGTCCGGCCAGCCCAGCGGACGGTTGCCCTCGAAGAGCGTGTACTCCTGCTCCATGCCGAACCACGCGTCCTCGGAGGCATGCTTCTCGGCCACTTGGCGCAGCGGCGCACGCGTGTTGCTCCAGTGCGGGCTGCCATCCGGGTTCATCACCTCGCACAGCACCAGGATGTCCTTCGTCCCCGGCTTGAGCGGGTTGGAGATGAAGCGCACCGGCTTCAGCATCAGGTCGCTCTTCTTGCCCTCCGACTGGTAGGTGCTCGAGCCGTCGAAGCTCCAGTCGGGCAAATCGGAGAGACTCCGGACCTCCGCCATCTCCACCACCTTCATCTTCGAGCGCAACTTCGCAGTCGGCCGCTGCCCGTCAACCCAGATGTACTCCGCCATCACCTTGCTCATTGCCACTTCCTCCAAAGGGCCCCCATTGGGCCGTTTTTCTCGCGGCCCTCACCGGGCCTGACGCCAGGACCCTTTTGCAGATGCGGTGCCAACGGGCTCGCCCCCAAGGGGCCTCGACGGAAACCCTCGAAATGGCTCGGAACGGGCCGCACGCCCCTCCGAAGGGGCTCCGGAAAATCCGACGAACTTGTAGGAGATGAGCGTGACTCCTACAAATTTGTCGGAATTGGTCCGCCTCCCCTCGGGGCCCGGGTCACCGTCGGCCGCTCCCGGGCACCCGAGCCCCCCCATAAGCACGCCCGGCCCCTCTTCCTGACCGGAATCCAACGAAAGATGCCGCTCCAAGAGTAGGGCCATGGACGCTTCGCTGCCTGCCTGCTCTCAGGAATCACGACTTTCCCCCTACAATTTTGTAGGACCCTGGCCTGGAACCGACAAAAATGTTGGAACCGCCCGGGCCCCCCTCGGGACCCGGCTTCGTGGGAGCACCCTCGCATGGCGAAACGGACGGAAGAGCAGACGGGCAGGCATGCCACCCTGGCCAGCCTCCTGGAGGTGAGCCAGGCCCTGGCCGACGCCCATGACCTCAGGGCCGCCCTCCACCGCGTCCTGGAGCGGCTCGAGCGCTACCACGGTGTGGTCCGCGGCGCCGTCACTCTCACCGACTCCGACACCGGCGACCTCTATATCGAGGCCTCCATCGGGTTGAGCGCCGACGGCCGCAAGGCCCGCTACAAGATCGGCGAGGGCATCACCGGCCGCGTCGTCCAGAGCGGCAAGCCCATCGTCGTGCCCGAGATCAGCCGCGAGCCCCTCTTCCTCCACCGTGCCTTCCTCGGCCGACGCACGGGCAACCAGGAGCTCTCCTTCATCTGCGTCCCCATCGTCCTGCACCGCAAGCCCGTGGGCACCCTCGGCGTGGACCTGCACTTCTACAAGGACCGCGACTACCAGGAGGAGAGCCGCCTCTTCGGCGTCGTCGCCTCGATGATCGGCCAGGCCCTCGCCGCCCACCGGCACCTCGAGGACGAGCGCAAGAAGCTCCTCGAGGAGAACACCACCCTGCGCCAGGAGCTGCGCGAGCGCTACGACTTCTCCAACATCATCGGCACCTCCGGCCCCATGCGGCAGGTGTACGAGCAGATCCACCAGGTGGCCCGCACCACCACCACCGTCCTCATCCGCGGCGAGTCCGGCACCGGCAAGGAGCTCATCGCCCACGCCATCCACTACAACTCCACCCGCGCCAAGAAGCCCTTCATCAAGGTCAACTGCGCCGCCCTTCCCGAAACCCTCATCGAGTCCGAGCTCTTCGGCTACGAGAAGGGCGCCTTCACCGGTGCCCAGGCCCGCAAGCGCGGCCGCTTCGAGCTCGCCGAGGGCGGCACCCTCTTCCTGGATGAGATTGGTGAAATCAATCTCTCCACCCAGGTGAAGCTGTTGCGCGTCCTCCAGGAGCGCGAGTTCGAGCGCGTCGGCGGCACCGAGACCCTCAAGGCCAACGTCCGCCTCATCGCCGCCACCAACAAGGACCTGGAGACCGCCATCTCCGAGAAGGCCTTCCGCGAGGACCTCTACTACCGCCTCAACGTCTTCACCCTCTTCATCCCGCCCCTGCGCGAGCGCAAGAGCGACCTGCTCCTGCTCGCCGACCACTTCGTCGCCAAGTACTCCCGCGAGCACGGCAAGAACATCCGCCGCATCTCCACCCCCGCCATCGACATGCTCGTCAGCTACCACTGGCCCGGCAACGTGCGCGAGCTGGAGAACATCATCGAGCGCTCCGTCCTCGTCTGCGACGGCAACGCCATCCACGGCCACCACCTGCCTCCCACCCTCCAGACCGCCGAGGCCTCCGAGACCGTCACGAGCAACTCGCTCACCGACTCCGTCCAGCAGTTCGAGAAGGATTTGATCGCCGATGCCCTGAAGACCACCCGCGGCAATCGCGCCAAGGCCGCCCGGCTCCTCCAGACCACCGAGCGCATCATCAACTACAAGGTCTCCAAGTATGAGATCGACTGCTCACGCTTCCGTGGCTAGGGAGATGGCATGGCGGCCCGGGCCGAGGAGTCGCTGGCGCTGCTCGTCGCGCTCGCGGGCTATGCCGCGGCCCCGGGCTGACGCCGCTTCACCTTCATCCCATGGCCGCGACATCAGGCCAGGGGGCGCTGGACGTCAGGGTGCAACCCGGGGCCCGTGGCACCCTCACCCCGTCCCTCTCCCGAGGGGAGAGGGGAAGTGGTTCAGTTGTTCCGCGCCCGCTCCGTCAGCGCCCGCTCCACTTCCCGCTCCAACTCTCCCTCCCCCACGGCGCCTTCCCTCCGCGGCGCCTCCCAGGGCGTCTGCCCACCCTCGCGCTGATCCATCCGCTGCTGCTGTCTCACCTGCCCGCTCGTCTCGATGGCCAGCCGCGTCGCCCGCTCCGTCAGCTTCAGGATTCCCTGTGCATCCACCACGTTCGTTGGATCCAACTGGTCCAGCGGCGTCTGCTCCAGCCTCCCCAGCGACATCCGCTCCAGCCGGAAGCCCAGCAGCTCGTTCCCCACCTCCATCATCACGTGGTCGATGAAGAGGCTCCGGTCCGCCACCAGCTCGTCGAAGTTGAACGTGCTCGCCGCGTTCGCCAGCGCGCACGCGAAGCGCTCCTCCAGCAACGCCTGCACCTCTTCCGGCCGGTTCGCCCTCGCGCACCCCACCTCCCTCGCCACCCGCAGCACCGCCTCCTCCACCCGCTCCACCTTCACCAGGAACGTTCCCCTCACGTCCACCCGGATGCCGTCCATGCACGACAGCCCCTGCTTCCCCCTCCGCTCCACCACCACCTTGCGCACCGCCAGGTCCAACACCTCCCCGCGTTGCACCATCGGCAGCACCAGCCCACTCCCAAACCGCACCCGCGTGGGCCCCCCTCCCCGGTCAATCACCAACGCCTCTCCCGGGCCCACCCGGCGGTAGCTCGTCAGCAACACCCCGCCACACACCAGGCAGGCGGCGGCCACTCCAGCAAGCGCGAGCAGGACGGGCATCTCCACGTTGGAACGGCTCCAGTCAGGGGGGGCCGAGACTCCAGCACGCCCCACCCCTCTCACGCCAGGGGCCATCCTCCCCCCGTTGTCCCTGGTGTAGCCTCTTCACCATGCGTCCTATCGATATCTGCACCGCGGTCCTCGTCACCACCGGCAACCGCGCCCTGCGCGAGCCCTCGAAGACCCGCTGGGATGCCGTCGAGGAGCTGCTCGGACTCCGCCTCCGCCCCCACAGCCCCTTCGACTCCCGCGTCACCTTCATCGACGTCGGCGGCGAGCACGTGTCCTTCGAGGAGTGGTTGGAAAACCGCCCCGCTCCCACCGCCCGCCTGTGGCTCGCCCCCTTCCCCCAGGACCCCTCCACCGACTCCAGTCTCGAGGGGCTCTCGGAGGAGGTCCGCGAGGCCATCGACAGCGGCGGCCTCGGCTTCCTCGTCTACTCCGACGGCCAGCGCCTCGAGCGGTTCGTCGCCCGCGAGGTGCAGCCCCCGACCTACGACATCTCCGGCCCCCAGCTCTATGCCTTCATCCTGGGCCGCCGCAACGCCTCCCCCCTCTTCGAGTCCCTCGCCACCGAGCTCGGGATTCCTCTCGAGCAGCTCGAAACCCACCTCGCCTCCTGCTCGCCCGATGACATGCAGGACGTCATCCCCCGCTTCATGTCCTCCGGCGCCGACATCGAGTACTCCTCCTCCGGTGAAGAGGGTCCCGACGAAGCAGACGTCGACACCTGGAACGCCTTCTTCTCCCCCTCCGCCGCCGTCTCCAGCCTCTCCTTCGAACTCCTCTACGCCGGGCCCGGCGTCGAGGCCCACCTCGAGCGCGACCTCGACTCCGCCCGCGCCTCCCTCGCCTCCGCCCTCGAGGCCATCCAGGAGTTCGCCCACGCCCAGGGCCTCCGCTCCTGGGAGAAGCACTTCCGCCGCGCCCTCCTCCGCCTCTCCCTCGAGCCCCAGCCCCTCGAGGATCTCGTCGAGCTCCTCCTCCTCAACGCCCTCCCCACCCCCGCCATCCAGCTCGCCCTCGCCGCCGCCGCTTCCGATGTCTTCGGCGGCATGGGCTCCTGGAATGACATGTCCTTCGACGGCCAGACCAGCGAGCGCTACGTCTCCCTCTCCGACCGCCTCTTCTCCTCCACCCGCTCCGCCCTCCGCACCAGCCTCAACCGCTCCGCTCTTTGAGCGGGGCTCGGCACGGAGTGGGGTCCTCGGGTGGGGTTCAGCTCGCGGCCCGGATACCCTCACCCCGACCCTCTCCCGAGGGGAGAGGGAGTGGATGGGACAGAGGGGTCAGCGGCTCTCTGCTGATGGCTTGGGCCTGGGCTACTCCTTCTTCGCGTCCTTGCGCCGGCTCATCATCTTCTGCAGCTTCTTCATCTTCTCCAGGATGAGGCTCCTCTTCAGGTTCGAGAGGTGATCCACGAAGACGTGCCCATCCAGGTGATCGATCTCGTGCTGCAGCACGTGCGCCAGCCGCCCCTCGGCCTCCAGCTCGTGCCACTCCCCCGCACGGTCCTGGTACTTCACCTTCACCTTGTGGAACCGCGGCGTCTTCTCGTACTGGTCCGGCACCGACAGGCAGCCCTCCTCCAGCGTCACCGGCCCCGATTTCTCCAGAATCTGCGGGTTGATGATCTCGAAGAACGTCCCGTCCTCCCGCCCCACCCACGAGCACCTCAGCGAGACCCCGATCTGGTTCGCCGCAATCCCAATCCCCTCCGCCTCCTTCATCGACTCGAGCATCTCGTCCAGCAGCTGCGTGAGCTTCTCGCTGAAGTCCGTCACCGGCTTCGTCGGCGTGTTGAGGACCTTGTTCGGCCAGATGACGATGTCCCGTGCCATTCGGTGTCTCTGCTCCCTGCGTGAGCGCGTGAAACGCCCTTCTACACCGGGCCCGCCCACTCGCCAGCCCCGAGTGTCACCCTCCTGTCTCCACCTCGACGCCCCACCCCCTTGAGCCCACGGGGTGCGTGTCTGATACACCCCCCGTATGCACCCCAACGCCCAGCTCCTCACCGACTTCTACACCGCCTTCGCCCGCCGGGACGGCAACGCCATGGCGGCCTGCTACCACCCCGACGCCGAGTTCTCCGACCCCGCCTTCCCCGGTCTCCGCGGCGCCCGCGTCACCTCCATGTGGCGCATGCTCTGCGAGCGCGGCACCGACCTCGAAATCACCTTTCGCGACGTCCAGGCCGATGAGCGCACCGGCCGCGCCCAGTGGGAGGCCCGCTACACCTTCAGCATGTCCGGCAACAAGGTCCTCAACCGCGTCTCCTCCGAGTTCGAGTTCAAGGACGGCAAGATTCTCCGCCAGACGGACCGCTTCGACTTCTGGGCCTGGGCCCGCCAGGCCATCGGCGGCCCCGCCGGCGTGCTCCTCGGCTGGACTCCCCTCGTGCGCAACAAGGTCCAGGCCCAGGCCCGCCGCTCGCTCGACAAATACATGGAAGAGCATGGAATCAAGGGAGCGTAAGGCTTTCCCCAAATCCTCTCACCCCTAGCCAGATAAGTCTTTTGACCCTGGAGGAACAGCACGCCGGGGGCCCGTGCGCGGCGCGGGCCCCGGGTGGCGGTCACCTGGCACCCACCAGGGTCGTTCCCCACCCCGCGCACGAGGGATTTTCCCTCTGAAAAATCCCGCCTCTCCCCCTCCCTCCGCCATCGCCCCACAGACCGCCCGGATGCCCGGCCTGAGCGTGGAAAGATGTATCAACGCCACACTTTCATGGCCGCCAACGCCGAACATCTCGTGGTAGCAATGCAAGATTTCAGCAGCAACATTCCATTTGTATTTGCCGCTGAGAATCCGTATTGATTTACCTGCGTGAGTTCACGCGGGCCAGCCGGGTCTCAAGCGAAGCTCAATATTTCCGCTCCAGGTGCAGAAACCAGGATGAAAGGAAATAAATCTTCGGGGAGATCCAACCCGGTCCCGTCATATCAACGTCTCGTGAAGGAGCACTCCAGAGAGAGTGCGGGAGGCATCATGAGGGCAGTGCTGAACCACATCTCCGAGCGTCAATCCCGAATCGCCGAGCACCACGTGTTCGATGGTCTTCAGCAGGATGGACCGCTGGAGCAGGTGCTGGCGTTCGCCCCTCGCCTGGCCTTCTGGGTGATGAGCTTCCAGGACGTGCTGCGCCTCAACGCCCAGCGGATGCAGGACCCGGAGCTGGCCATGCTCATGCTGCGCCACCGCCAGGAGGAGCGCGGACATGACAACTGGTTCTTCGAGGACGCCGCCCAGCTGATGGGGCGCCCCTTCAAGCTCACCGAGCCGTGGAGCCGTGCCCACGAGGCCATCCGGGATGCCAGCTACTCCATCCTCGCCGAGGTGCTGCGTCCACTGGATGACAAGCTGCGCATCGTCCTGGTGCTGACGCTGGAGTCCACCAGCCACGCCTTCTTCAGCCGCACCTCCAACCTCCCGCAGACGCTCAGCCAGGGCCAGGGCCTCAAGTACTTCTCCAACCACCACATGGAGGCCGAGGAGCAGCACGAGGTCTTCGAGGAGCAGATGGAGGCGATGCTGCTGGGCATGGAGCTCACCCCGGAGCTGCAGGCCGAGGCCATCGCGCTGGTGGACCGCCTCTACGCGGCCTTCCACTCCATGTTCGATGGGTTGCAGGCCGAGCAGCCGCAGTCCGCGGTCCAGCCCCAGGTTCACGTGCGTCCGGCCGTCACCGCTCCGCGGGCCCTGGCCTCCGCCGCGACCTGAGCGCTCGCCCCCCGCGCTTCACGCCGTTCCGGGTGCATCCTCGCACCCGCCTTCTTCAACGGCCGCCGGCAGCTCGTTGCGCCGGCCACTCCCGGGGGCCCTACGGGGCCTCGACGGTGTTGAAGAAGGACTTGATGACCTGCTTGCCCTTCACCTCCCACACGATGACCTGGCCCTGGCGGATGAAGTAGCTGTCCCCGGCCTTGTAGGAGTGGGAGTTGCCCGCCTCGTCCGTGAGCGTCACCTCGCCCTCGAGGATGGTGGCGTGCTCCGTGAAGGGGAAGTGGATGCGGATCTTGCCCTTCGTCGCCTTGAAGAGGCCCGCCGCCACGGGGCCCTTGGCGTAGTCGATGCGGGCGAAGATCTCCGGGTTGCCCTCCAACACCTGGCCGCCCAGCGCCTCCGGCGCGCCCAGCGCCACGAACTCGGCCTCGTTCACCGGCTTGCCCCGGGGCGAGTAGACGATCATCGCCGCGGGGGCCTGCGCGCTCTCCAGCGCCGCCGAGGTGGACCCGAGAGCGTCCGCCTGCTGCTCCGCCCCACCACACGCCGTCAGGAAACCCGCGAGAACGACGGCGCCGAGGTTCAGCATGCGGTGGAGGCAAGCGCGACGGAACATGAACACTCCCGGTTTCGTTGTTCGCAAATATTTATGCCACCCCCTGAATCCAATGTCTATGCAAATTCGGCGTGGGACGCGAAAAACAAACCGGAAGTTGCTCTTTCGACGCTCACCCTCAGCGCTGTCTGTCTACCATTGTCTCCGTCTGTCTACCATTGGCCCCGTCTGACTTACCACTTGAGGTGGTAGGTGCAGGAGCGGCCCCCCTTGGTGCGGCAAGACGCGGGGTCGTGGTCGATGCGCAGACGGATGGAGCCCTTGGGCTGGAAGCGGTCGTAGAGGGCTTCCATGATTCCCTGGTCGAACTCGCAGGGGTACGGGTTGTCGGCCATCATGCGGGCGGCGCGGTCCCCCTCGGGAGTGAAGCGGTAGCTGCCGATGTCCCCCTTGCCGCGGTGGTTCATCCGGTAGGCCACGTCCAGCGAGCCCAGCGCCGAGCCCAATGAGTCGATTCCCGGAGGGAAGACCGCGCTCTTGGGCACCGCGCGGCCGATGGCCCGGGTGGTGTTGGGCCCCACCTGCTTGAGGATGTCGTCGAAGCTGTCGAGGACGCTGGGCATCGGGTACCACTTCTCGGGATCCAACGGCTCGATGCCGTGCGAGGCCAGCACCCGTTGCGCCTTGAGCTTGAGGAACTCCATGGCGTTGATCAGTGCCTGTACGCTCTTCCCATACACCTCGACATGACTTGAAAGTGCGCTGCGCGTCATGACTACTCCTTCATCTGGCTCTCGCGAGCATTACCCAAACACGAGGCGACGGATTCTCCCTCAAGCGCCCCTCCTCCGCGAGACGCCTCGGCGCTTGATTTGGGAATTACATGGCAATCAATTATTTGCCGTGTGGCTGTCCACTGTCTGAATCCGTCTGGCCCTTGCGCAGTGCGTCCATGAGCAATGTGTGTGCATTGAGCTCCGTGCGCCGCACGTTGCCGGCCAAAGACATCACTTCCTTGTAGCCGCCCGCCACGAACGCCTGGAAATCCAGCGTCGCCACCCGGTACACCGCCTCGGGCTTCACCGGCTCGTCTCCCGCCTCCGGGTGGGAGGGCTCCTTCAGCACCCGCAGGCGCACCGGCCGCCCGTCCTCCACCTCGTAGCGGATGCCACTGCGCTGGCTGTAGCCGTCCGTCCCCCGCTTCGACTCGCTCAGGGCCACCCAGTCCGCCAGCTGCGCCCCCGTCAGCTCCGCCGTCACCAGGAAGTTGCGGTACGGCACCGCTCCATAGAAGTCCTCCACCGTCACCTCTCCCGCGGGCAACCCGCCCCGGAAGCTCGCCGACAGCGCGAAGAAGGCGTGCGCCCCGGCCGCCCGGCGCCACACCTCCGCCGCCCAGGTGCCCACCTCCGCCGCTCCCTCCGTGAGGCCCTCGTCCCGCAGCGGCCTCTCCAGCCGCCCCAGCACCTCGAAGCGCTCCGGCCTCTTCGCCACCAGCGCCCGCTGCAGCCGCGCCACCTCCGCCGCCGTCTCCGGCTCCTCCCGCTTCGTGCCGTCCAGCTTCACCAGCCCTCCCTCCACCCGCTCCAGCTTCTTCCCCCGGAAGCGCAGCCGCACCTCCGAGAGGTAGGCGAGGTACTGGTACGGCGAGAGGTACCAGGTGCGCGTTCCCGGCAGCACGCCCAGCTCCACCTTCTGGTGCGAGTGCGAGCCCATGATGAGGTCGATGCCTGACACCTCCCGAGCCAGCGCCTCGTCGTCCTCGCGCAGCTGGTGCCCCAGCAGCACCACCGCGTCCACGTGCTCCTCCTCGCGCAGGGCCTTCACCACCGCGCGCGCCGCCTCCGTCGCGTCCGTCCACCGCGTCCCCGCTGGCAGGTGCTCCGCCTTCACCAGCCGCTGCATGTCCGGCCCCGCCACCGCGAAGAAGCCCAGGCGCACACCCCCCACCTCCTTCACCCGGTACGGTTTTCCCTCCACCCGCAGGTAGGGCGCTCCGTCCGCCCCCACCAGGTTCGCGCTCAGCACGGGGTAGTCCACGCCCGCACGGCACCGCTCGAAGGCCTCCGCCCCGTAGTCCAGGTCGTGGTTGCCCAAGGCCATCACGTCCAGCACGCCGTTGAACCACGGCCACTCCACGCACCCGTACTCGTCACTCCACGTGGGCACGCCCTTGTTCAACGTGTCCCCGCCCGACACCACCAGCGTGTCCGGTTTCGCCTTCGCGTCCCGGGCATGGGCCAGGGCCCGCGCCACCCCTCCCTGGCCGGGCTCGCCCTCCGAATAGAAGGGCACCGCGTGCGAGTGGTAGTCCGTCATCCCCACCAGCGTCACCGTACGTGTCGTCTGGCAGGCGGGAAGCAACAGCAGGCTCGTGACAAGGGCGAAGGGCTTCTTCATGTGCGAGGAGCTCCTGCTCCTGCCCTTCACCCCCCGCGACTCGGGACGTCAAGCCGGGCTCCCCACCCCTCCCGGGCGCGGCCTTTCAAAAGTTGTCCGACTGTTGGACAGCTTTTGACGGCTCGCGTCCGGAGGGTGCCTGCCTGCCCCCCGGCCTGACGTGTGCCGTCGCTCGCGCCACCCCGGCACGGAAGCCGCACCATCGCCACCCTTCCAAGCGAGACAGTCCAAGGGAAGGAAGGCATGGGAATGGATGCCATCGCGCTCTTGAAGGCGGACCACAAAACCGTGGAGACGCTCTTCCGCAAGTTCGAGCAGGCCGGCCGCAACGCGAAGAAACTCAAGCGCAAGCTCGTGGACCAAATCGTCCGCGAGCTCGCCATCCACGCGGTCATCGAGGAGCAGGTCCTCTATCCGTCGATTCGCGCCAAGGCCAAGGTGCTCGAGGAGCAGGTGCTCGAGGCCCTCGAGGAACACCACGTGGCCAAGTGGCTCCTCAAGGAGCTGGAGAACCTGCCCCCCGAGGCCGAGCGCTTCGAGGCCAAGGTGAAGGTCCTCATCGAGAACGTCCGCACCCACGTCAAGGAAGAGGAGCGCGAGCTCTTTCCCCAGGTGCGCAAGGCCTTCAGCCCCCAGGAGCTCCGCGACATGGCCGAGGCCCTGGTACTCGCCAGGCGCGCCGCGCCCACCCGGCCCCATCCCCGCGCTCCCGATACTCCGCCGGGCAACCTCGTCGCCGGCGCCATGTCCGCCGTGCTCGACATGGGCAAGGACGCCCTGCGCGCCGCCCGCCGCAAGGCCGATGGGTTGTCTCCCTCTCCCGCCCCCCGCGCCGGCAAGCGCTCCCGCAAGACGCGCGACATCCAGCAGGAGGGCACGGGCTCCGTGGAGGACATGGCCACCGAGTCCTCCTACCTGATGTGAGCCCCGGCCCTCGGGGAGTCTGGTCCCCCCAGGCTCCCCAGGGCCTCCCTCACGGGAACCCGGGCAGCGGGAAGACGTCCGGCGCCACCCACTCGCGCCGCGCCGTCTCCCCCTCCAGCGTCTCCTTGCGGTAGTGCCGCTCCAGCAGCTTGCCGTCCCGCAGCCCCGGGTGCGCCTCCTGGAAGGCCGTGAACGGCTCCAGCTCCGGCGTCTCCTTCAGGGCGCGGTACACGTGCGCGCTCCACGCCCGCGTCACCGTCTCGTGGTACTTGCCCGCCGCTCCCAGCGCCGTCGCGTAGCGCTGGATGGTGCCGCGGATCCGCTCGTACCCCGCCTCGGGGCCGTGGCGGCGCAGGTACAGCCACGCCAACCTCACGTGCTCCCGGTGCCCGAAGCGCTCTCCCGGCCACTCCGCCCGCTCCACCGCCGACAGGAACTCGTCGTCTCCCGCTGTCTCCGGATTCATGTCCGCGTGTCTCCTGGCCCTCGGGGCGGCCACCCTACTCCCAGGCGAACGCGAACCCTCCATCCAACCCGTCCACCCACTCGCGCTTCACCCAGACGCGCCGTCCTCCCGTCGCGCCCAGCAGCGCCTCCAGCGCCCCCTCCTGGCACGCCGCGGGCAGGAAGTCTCCCCGCCTCACCACCAGGCCGCTGCTCAGCCCCGTCCACTCCACCGACAGCGTTCCGAAGCTCATCGTCTGCCGGTGGATGTCCGGTGCGCTCTCCATCATCCGCCGCGGGCTCCCGTGCGTCAGCACCTTCACCGCCCGGCCCAAGGGCGACGCCAGGTAGCCCGCGTTCGCCCTCCGGCCCAGCGCCCTCAGCACCTCGTCTCCGTTTCCGTACTTCGGCGCCAGCTGCCTCGCCGCGCACGCCAGCATCCTCAGCAACGAGCGGATGGGATAGCTGAAGACGTCGACGAAGTGCTCCTCGCCACTGGCTTCCACGCAGCCGCGCACCGCCGACTCGTCCCCCAACCCGCGCACCGCCGCCAGCGTTCCCTTGAATAGCACCCCGCGCGCCGTGTCCTTCGCCCCCGACTGGGACAGCCTCCACTCCAGGTCCCGCTCCCAATCGCCCGGCGAATCCTTCACCGCCACCGCCTGCATGCTCATTGGCCGTACCTCGGTGCTGTGAAGAAGTACGCGAAGACCTGTCTGCGTCATGGACGGCCCAGGTTGCACCCGTCATGCCGCGAGGGCCTCCGCACACCCCTTCCGTCCGCCGCTCCACACTTGCTCGTCCCCCAGTACGACGGCCCCGCTCCCACCGTCCGCTGGCCGACTCGCCCCTCGCCCCCCGGGGCGCAAACCCTGCGTGGTCCCCCTCGACCCGCGGGCGCAAACCTTGCGCCGCTCACTCCCAGGTGACGAGGTACTCGCTGTCGAGCACCTCCAGGCGCGAGCAGCTCACCCGCACCGCACGCGCCTTCATCCCCTCGAGCGCCGCCAGCAGCACGCCCTCGTGCCAGGCGCACGGCATGAAGTCGCGCCGCATCAGGACGCGGCCCCGCGTGGGCCCCTCCAGCGTCACCGTGCGCTCACCAAAGTTCACCGCCGCCCGGTACGCCGAGGGCATGTTCATCAGCAGCCGCCGCGTCTCGCCCTTGGACAGCATCAGCAGCGCCTTGCCCGCCGCCGACTTCAGCATGTCCGCCGTGGCCCTCCGCCCCAGCTGCCGCTGCGCCTCGGCCCAGCTGCCGCACCGGCGCTCCAGTATCCCCGCCGCCGCCTCGCTCACCTTCAGCCAGGCCCCCACCGGGTAGTTGAAGAACTCCACGAAGCGCGGCTCGCCCCCCGCCTCCACGCACTGGCGCACCCCCTCCTCGCCCTCCACGGCCCGCACCGCCTCCAGCGCTCCCAGGAAGAACGTGCCCCGCACCGTGTCCGTGGGCGTCGCCAGCGCCAGCCGCTGCTCCAGGTCCTCGCGCAAATCCTGCGCTTCCTCCACTTCGACCTCGCACGTGCTCATGCTCATGGCACCGCCCCTCCACGTCATCCACCCTAACCACAGCCTCCCCGGCCCCCCGCCACCGCCGCCCCACGCGTCAGCTGGCCGACGTCTCCCCTCTCCCCGACTGCTCGCTCCCTCACAGTGACGCCCCCTCGCCCCCCCCATGCCCGCACCACGCCTACAATCGCCGTCACTGTATGCCCCGCCTCCCCGCCTCCCGGCCTCCCCTCCACCCGCGCGTTGCTTCGAAACTGAAGCAGCGTGCCTCGTCGCCCCACGAGCCGGCAACCCCCCTCCCCCTCCGCCCCCCTCTGGACCAGAAGCCACTTTCTTGATTTCTCTGGAAATCCCACAAGGCTTCACGATTGACGCGGAAGCGCATCAGAGATGACGGTCACCCTGGACACCCCCCTCCTCCCGCGTAGCGAACGCAAACCCCTGTACGTGCAGGTGGTCACCCAACCCGCCCTCCACGGGTGCTGGGCCGTCAACATCAGCGAGACGGGTATCGGGCTGATCGCCACCCCGAGCGGGCCGGCCGAAGGGCCCCGGGAGGGCGAGGACGTGGAGATGGCCTTCACGCTGCCGGACACGCGCGCGCGCATCCGCGTGCGCGGAGTGGTGCGCTGGAGGCACGACCCGGAGGAGCAGGACGAGGGCGCGGTGACGGCCCTGGGCGTGAGCTTCCACGGCTTCGAGGGCTCCGACGGGGTGACGCTCAAGCGCTACCTCCTGGACCACCAGCTGTACGTGGCGGTGGTGTACGCCGAGGAGTCGGAGCTGAGGGGCCTGCGCGAGGCGCTGGAGAGCCACGTGCGGCTGCGCTTCATGCCCACTCCCGAGGACGTGGACACGCTGCTGGGCCGAGGGGACATCAGCGCGCTGCTGGTGTGCGGACGCGACGAGGCCCGGGCCGTGGCCCTGGTGGAGCGGCTGGCGGCCCGGCGCGCCGAGGCGGACCCCACCGGCGCGGGGCCCGCGAGTGACCTGTCCCCCCGCATCCTCTATTGCGCCCCAGCCGTGCCCACGCGGCTGGTGGAGCTGTTCAACCAGGGAAAGATATTCA
>DASQMW010000243.1:0-35360 GCA_035645295.1 Archangium sp. | reverse complement strand
GGCCGCCAGAGGATGACGGGCCGCCAGAGGATGACGGGCCGCCAAGAGGATGACGGGTGGTAAGTGCCAGCGTTGTCATCGAGTCACTGATGGTCGGCTATAGCCCGGGCTCTTGGGGGAAATATCTATTTCTCCCCCTCGCCCGAGAGTGCGTGTAGTGCGGTGGTGGCGTGAGTGTCGTCATTGGCACACCTCATACCGGCTCATGGGCAGCAGGTCCGGGCCTCCGGCATCCTCTTCCCCGAGGATTCATGGGGAACCGAGGTGATGCCGATGGCCTCCAAGCGTAAGAGCAGTGGCTTGAAGACGTGCTGCGCCGAGCCATGGGGCGAGCGGACATCGTCAGTGGCTACCGCCATGGATGCCGGGGCAAGGGCTGCGGGCACGTCGAGGAAGCGCCCGACGCCAACCCCCGGACGTGCCCGACGTGTGGGCGGGGCCTGTGGACTACGGGCAAGGTGCGGCCTATCCGCTTCCACGATTTGCGGCACACCACGGCCAGCCTGTTGATGATGAGTGGCGCAAACCCGGCAGCCGTTCAGCGCATCATGCGGCACAGCGATCCACGCATCACCACCGAGACCTATGGCCACCTGACGCCCAACTACCTGCGGGCGGAGGTGGATCGGCTGTCCTTCGGGCTACTGGCCGACTTGGCGGGCGGGCAGGACCCCCGACTTGCAGAGGCCGTGGTGGTGAGGCCGCAAGGTGCGGCGCCGGTTGCTGCATCCTTGCTGCAAGCCCCCAACCGGGCCAGCGGCACGCCCGTAACCAGGGGAGCAAATCCCCAGGACTTACAGGCGCTTACGCCGGTGCAGGACTTAAATGCGGCATCTAGCCCCGCCCTCTCCCGAGGGGAGAGGGTGAGCGGGACTCAGGCGCGCAGCTCTCGCAGCAGCCAGTCACGCACCCGTGTGAAGACGCGCTCGGCGGCCTCGTCGAGGACGTGGCCCGCGCCCGGGATGAGCTCCAGTTCCTTCCGTCCCCTCGCCCGCTCGTGGATGCTCTGCGAGCAGCTCGGTGGCAGCACCGCGTCCGACAGGCCGTGCACGAGCAGCAGCGAACGCGGCACCAGTTGTGACACCGCCTCCGTCCCGTAGCTCTGCGGCGCCAGCCCCACCACCGTCGTCACCCAGGGGGACTGCGCCCCGGCGTCGATCATCACCGCCCCGCCGAACGAGTGCCCCACCAGGGCCACCCGCTCCAGCCCCCGCCCCACCAGGAACTCCACCCCGGCGAGCACGTCGTGCACCGCCTCCGTCAGGTCCGCCGAGTGGCGGTACTTCAACCGCAGCGTGGACATGTGGTGGCGGAGCAGATCCTCGGCCAGCCGCGGGTAGAGCCCGAGCGCCGGTGTGTCGAAGCCGCCCCCCACCCCGCCCGCCAGGAGCGCCCCCTCCTTCGCTCCGAGGGACTCATACAGCAGCGTGTCCACCGGCCCCCGCCGCGTCCGCAGTGTGTACGCCCTCGGCTCCAACGCCCCATCCTGGGGCGTCTCGATCTCGGACATTCCTCTCCACTCCTGCTCTCGTACCGCCGCCCCTTGCCACTAGGTTGCACATGCACAGGCGGGGGTGAAGCTCCTGGGCATCGAGCGGGGTGGCGAACGGTAGACCTCCACCTCGTGCTGCTAGGTGCCGGAGTAATCGTCTCCGTCCGAAGGGTACTTCAAGGTGACCCGGATGGGATCCCTGTCGCACTCGTCCGAGTCCGAGGGGAACTTCTCGGTCTGTGCGGGAGCACCGCCCGCGGCCTGAGCGAGCTCCTGCTCCTCCAACAACCGCGCGAAGAAGGGTTTCTTGCCCTCGCGCGGGCCCTTCGCGTTCTTCTTCATGTCCAGCCTCCTGCCTGGGGCAGACGCCCCGGAGGCTGGATGTCACGGGACCGCTCAGCGAGTGCGCTCCTCCGGCTGGTCAGCCGCCGGAGGGGGCTCAGCTCTTCGCGGCGGAAGGCGGATGGCGCGGCAGCTTCAGCCAGAAGCACGTGCCCTCGGTCTCCGTGGAGCGCACGTGCAACGAGCCCCCGTGCGCCTTCACGATCTCATACGTGATGTAGAGCCCCAGCCCCAGCCCCGAGCGGGAGCCCGAGCGGGAGCCCTCCCGCCCGCGCACGAACGGGTCGAAGATGTGCGGCAGGCGCTCGGCCGGGATGGGCGTTCCCAGGTTGTGGATCTCCACCCGCACGCCATCGCCCTCGTCGCGCGCCAGGACTCGCACCGGGCTGTCCTCCGGCGAGTACTGCACCGCGTTGCCCACCAGGTTGGAGGCCGCCTGGGCGATGCGGTCCGCGTCCCACTCGCCCCAGCCGGTGCCGGACACGCTCAGCTCGAAGCGCTTCTGCGGGTGCGCGACCTCCAGCTCCTCCACCACCTGCCTGAGCACCTCGTGCACGTTCATCCACGTGCGCTGCAGCGTGTAGCCCCCGCCCAGCCGCGTCCGGGTGAAGTCCAGGATGTCGGAGATCATCCGCGCCATCCGGTCCGAGGAGATGGAGATGCGGTTGAGCGCCTTGCGCTGGGGCTCGGACAGGCCGCCGTAGCGCAGCAGCAGCGCCGCGTTGCCGGAGATGGCCTGCAAGGGGTTGCGCAGGTCATGCCCCACAATCCCCAGGAACTGCTCGCGGAAGAGCGCCGTCTGCCGCGCGGCCTCCTCACGCTTGAGGCCCTCCTCGGCCCGCTTGCGCTCGATGGCGTAGCGCAGCGCGCGCACCAGCAGCGGACCCGACGCCTGGCCCTTCACCAGGTAGTCCTGCGCGCCCGCGTGCATCGCCCGCATCGCCAGCTGCTCGTCGTCCGTGCCGGTGAGCACCACCAGCGGCAGCGCCGGCGCCGCCTGCACCACCCGCTCGATGTTGGACAGCCCGTGCCCGTCCGGCAGCGACAGGTCGAGCAGCACCACGTCCACCCCCGGCTCGCCCACCGCCGCCAGCGCCTCCGCCATGCGCGTCACGTGGCGCACCTCGAAGCGGGCGGACGCCACCTCCTTCAGCTCCTCCTGCAGGAGCCGGGCGTCCCCGGGATTGTCCTCCACCAACAGCAGCCGCACGGGCTTCACCTGGTCCATGGTCATGGCGGCCTCACTCCACCGACGGCAGCCGGACCACCGACAGCCAGAAGTCGTCGATGGAGCGCACCACCGAGATGAACTGCTCCAGGTCCACCGGCTTGGTGATGTAGCAGTTGGCGTGCAGGTCGTAGGTGCGCAGGATGTCCTCCTCCGCCTTGGACGTGGTCAGCACCACCACGGGGATGCGGCGCAGGCGCGAGTCCTCCTTGATCTCCGCCAGCACCTCGCGCCCGTCCTTCTTGGGCAGGTTGAGGTCCAGCAGGATGAGGTCCGGCCGCGCCGCCTTGGTGTGGGGGCCCTCGCGGCGAAGGAAGGCCAGCGCTTCCACCCCGTCGCGTGCGACGGAGAGGCTGTTGCGCACCTTGCCCTCCTTGAGGGCTTCGATGGTCAGGCGCACGTCGCCGGGGTTGTCCTCCACCAGGAGGATTTCAATGGGGCGTCCGAGGGTGTCGTCACTCATGAAGGGGTGCCCGGGGTTGAAGGGGTGGGAACCACGGGAAGGGTGAACCAGAACGTCGTCCCCTGCCCGGGTTGGGAGTCCAGACCGATGCGGCCTCCGTGCCGCTCGACGATCTTCTTGCAGATGGCCAGCCCGATGCCGGTGCCGGGGTAGTCCTCCTTGCCGTGAAGCCGCTGGAAGATGACGAAGATGCGCTCGTAGTACTGGGGCTCGATGCCGATGCCGTTGTCCTCGACGGTGAAGCGCCACTCGTTGCCCTGGCGCTCGGCCTCCACCAGCACCCGGGGCGGCGTCTGGCCGCGGAACTTCAGCGCGTTGCCCACCAGGTTCTGGAAGAGCTGGGTGAGCTGCGTCTCGTCCACCATCACCTGGGGCAGCTTGCCCTGGATGATGGTGGCCCCCGTCTCGTCCACCAGCGTCTTGAGGTTGGCCAGCGCCTTGTTCAGCGCCTGGCCGGAGTCGAGCGGTTTGAACTCGTGGCCGCGGGTGCCCACGCGCGAGTAGGCCAGGAGGTCCTGGATGAGCCGCTGCATGCGGTTCACCCCGTCCACGGCGAAGTGGATGAACTCGTCCGCGTCCGCGTCGAGCTTGCCCTTGTAGCGCCGCGCCAGCAGCTGCGTGTAGCTGGCCACCATGCGCAGGGGCTCCTGCAGGTCATGGGAGGCCACGTAGGCGAACTGCTGCAGCTCCTCGTTGGAGCGCGCCAGCTCCCGGGCATGCTCCTGGAGGGAGACCTCGGCGCGGCGGCGCTCGAGCCCCTGGGCGACCGCGTCCGCCACGGTGGCCAGCGTGGCCAGCGTTTCCTCCTCCAGGGAAGACTGACCGTAGACGGCGAGCACGCCCACGAGGTGGCCACGCACCAGCAGCGGGGCACCCAGGAAGGACACCAGCCCGTTGGCCTCCGCCCAGGGGCGCGAGCGCAACCGGGGGTCCGCCTGCAGCTCGTTGACGAGCAGGGGCTGGCGCGACTGGCCCACGGCGCCCACGAGCGTCTGCCCCAGCTCCAGCCGGGACGGATTCACCGAGAGGGGCACGACGAGGCCGGCGGTGCCCTCCAGGTGCAGCGCCTGGGTCTCGCGGCTGAAGGTCCACAGCTGCACGAGCGAGAGCACGGTCAGGTTGCGCACCATCACCTCGGCGCAGGCCTGCATGAGCCGGGACGGGGTGTCCTCGCGGGAGAGCACCTCGCTGACCTGGGCGCGCAGGGCCTCCAGCTGACGGGCGCGCTGCTCGCTCTCCAGGCGGCGAGACGTCTCCTCGGCGCGGCGCTGGGCGGTGATGTCCGTGCTGGTGCCGATCCACTCGCGCACCTCGCCCTGGGCATCGAGCATGGGCACGGCGCGCGACAGGGTGATGGCCCAGGTGCCATCCGGCCGGCACACGCGCATCTCCACTTCGTAGGGCTGCTTGATGACACGGGCCGCCTGCCATCCACGCCGCACGCGCTCCTGGTCCTCGCGGTGGACGACGGCGAGCCAGCCGTAGCCCTGGTACTCCTCCCGCGACTGCCCGGTGAAAGCGCGCCAGGAGGGCGAGTCCTCCGCCACGCCGCCATCCGGATGGGTGACCCAGACGGCCTGGGCGGTGGCGTGGATGAGCGAGCGGAAACGCGCCTCGGCGCGCACGGCCTCGGTGTAGAGGCGCGCGTTGTCCACGGCCAGGGCGGCACGGCCGGCGAGCTGTTCGGCGAGGGCCAGGTCCTCGGGGGTGAAGCGCCGGCCGGACTCGGCGTTGACGAGCGCGAGGGCCCCGAAGGTGCGGCCCCGCGCGGTGAGGGGCACGGTCATGGCCGAGCGCAGGCCCAGCTCGCGAGCGATGCGCAGGTGCTCGGCATCTCGCGTGCTCTTCACGAGCAGCTCGTCGGGGATGTCCGGGAGCATCGAGGAGCGGCCGGTGCGGATGACCTCTTGGATGCCGTGAGAGTCCTTCGGGTCGGGCGGGTAGCGCCGGCGCAGCTCGTGGGCGAACTTCACCTTGGCCGGGTCCACGTGCGCCACGGCGAGCAGCCGGACGACACCGTCCTCGCCCTGGATGTCCAGGGAGCACCAGTCCGCGAGCCGGGGCACGGCCAGCCGGGTGAGGGCCGCCAGCGTCGTCTCGTAATCCAACGAGGAGCCCAGCAGGGCGCCCGCCTCGGCGAGGAGCTGCAGCGAGTGCGTGGTGCGATTCTGGCCGTCGATGCTCGGAGTCGGATTCAACAACGGTTGCACGTCCGGGACGCGTCGCTCGGTGGGGTTCATGAAGGGGGCGGGGGACGTTAACAGGGCCAGAACAGCCCGGAGCGCCCCACCCCATTCCCCGCCCCCCACCTTTCCACCAGCGGACATTCGTCCGCCGCATCCGCCCTCCCGGGAGACGAAGTGTGGAGCACTCAGCTGGCCGCTCGCCCTGGGGCCCGGCGCCCAGCGGGGGCGAGGCCCAGATGAGGCCAAACGCCTTCTGGAAGGGAATGCAGGGGGAGCGCTAAGTACACACCACCCCGCCACAAAACCCCTCTCCCCCCGGGAGAGGGACGGGGTGAGGGTATCTGTCCCCCGAGCCCCCCAAGCGGAAGGCCCACCTGGATGTCCTGGCTGCTCCCCTGCGCGCTCCTGTCCGCCACGCTGGCACGAACCGCATCCCCCGCGCCTGAAACACCCCCCACGGAGCCCCCGGAGACGACGGTGGTGGCGCCGAAGGTGCCCACGCCGCTGAGCCGCACACCAGCGGCGGTGAGCGTGGTGGAGCGGGAGGACATCCAGGCGGGCCGCGCCACGCTGGGCCTGTACGAGTCGCTGGTGGGAGTGCCGGGGCTGGTGACGCAGAGCCGGAACAACGCCTCGCAGGACCTGAGGCTGTCCATCCGGGGTTTTGGAGCGCGCTCGGCGTTTGGCATCCGGGGCATCACCGTGCTGGTGGACGGCTTTCCGGAGACGATGCCGGACGGGCAGACGAACGTGGACAGCCTGGACATGGCCTCGGCGGAGCGCATCGAGGTGATGCGGGGGCTGGCCTCGTCGCTGTACGGGAACGCGGCGGGAGGAGTGGTGAGCATCACCACGGAGGAAGGCCCGGAGCGGCCCTTCGTGGAGGCTCGCACGGTGCACGGGGACAACGCGCTGTGGAAGCTGAACGTGAAGGGCGGAGGGAAGAGTGGGGACGTGCGCTGGATGGTGGGCGCGTCGAGGCAGACGCAGCAGGGGTGGCGGCAGCTGTCGGGCACGGAGCAGGTGCTTCTCAACGGGAAGGTGGGCTGGACGCCGGATGGACGCTCGGAGCTCAAGGCGGTGCTGTCGCTGGTGGACGCGCCGGAAGCGGGGGACGCGGGAGGGCTGACGCGGGCGGAGGTGGAGGGGGACCCCCGGCAGGCCTCACCGCTCAACGCGCAATACCGCGCGGGCGAGTCGGTGCGGCAGGGGCGGCTGGGGCTGACGTACCGGCGGCGCCTGGGCGAGGAGCACGAGCTGGAGGCGAGCGGCTTCCTGGCGCTGCGGCGCTTCCAGAACGCGCTGCCGCAGCTGGTGGTGGCGTTCGACCGGACCTTCGACGGGGTGTCGGTGCGCTATGGGAACCGGGGGCCGCTCCTCGGGCTGCGCAGCCGCTTCACGGTGGGAGCGGAGGTGCAGTCGCAGGCGGACCGGCGGAAGAACTTCGACAACGTGGAGGGCCAGCCGGGCAGCGTGCTGCAACTGGACCAGGACGAGGGCGTGCTGGGGATGGGCCTCTTCGCACAGGAGGAGCTGGAGCTGCGCGAGCGCCTGACGCTGGTGGCGGGAGCGCGGTTCGACGTGTCGCGCTACACGGTGGAGGACTTCCTGAAGGAAGACGGGGACGGGACGGGGACGCGGACGTTCCAGCAGCCCACGGGACGGCTGGGGCTCATCTGGGCGCCGAGGCAGGAGGTGTCGGTGTTCGCGAGCGTCACGCAGGCCTTCGAGGCGCCGACGACGACGGAGCTGTCGGTACCTGCGGGGACGGGCGGCGGGCTGTCGAGGGACTTGAAGCCCCAGCGCTCGAACGGGGTGGAGCTGGGAGCGCGCGGACTGCTGTGGGGCCGGCTGCGCTACGACGTGGCGCTGTTCGCGGTGTGGTTACAGGACGGACTGGTGCGCTTCGAGGACGAGCGGGCGCGGGCGTACTTCCGCAACACGGGACGCTCGCGGCACATGGGGGCGGAGGTGGCGCTGGAGGCGAAGGTGACGGAGGAGCTGCGGGTGAGGGCGGCCTACAACGCGTTGCAGGCGACGTTCCGGGACTACGTGTCGCAGGGCAGACAGCTGAGGGGCAAGCAGGTGCCGGGGATACCGGCGAACCAGGTGAGCGCGGAGGCGGTGTACCAGCACGCGAGCGGGGCGAGGGCGGCGGTGGAAGTGTTCAGCGCGGGCGGGCTGTACGCGGACGACGCGAACACGGTGCGGGAGCACACGGCCTGGGTGGTGAACGCGAGGCTGGGGCACCGCTTCCCGATGGGGACGTTCGAGGTGAGCCCGTTCCTGGGGTTCCAGAACCTGCTCTCGGCGCGCTACAGCGACAACGTGAGGGTGAACGCGAGCCGGGGGCGCTACTTCGAACCGGCGCCGCCACTGTCGGTGTACGCAGGAGCGGGCCTGTCGCACCGCTGGTGAGGGACGGGATTCAACGCAGCACTCGCTCCATGGGAGCCGAGAATGAGCTTTGAGCAATCTGCCAGGCAGGAGGAACCTGGGCGCGCCAATCCTCCGGGATGATCTGCTTCGCGCGCAGAGTCCTGTTCAGCGACACCTCCCTCCCCAGCATGTGCGCGATGAAGAGTTGTCCGGTGACTGAATAGAGCGCCTGGGTGTTGTTCTGCGAGAGGTGGCGTTCGATGCGAATCAACCGGGGAGGCATCACGTAGACCGACCAGCGATGCACCTGGGACAGCTGGCGCAATGCGCCCCCCTGCGCGAAGGACAGGACCCCCTTGGCCCCCTCGATAACCCCACGAAGTTGCTGCTTCAAGAAGTCCGCGGGATGAACGAGTGTCTCCCGAGCGATACGGTCCATGGTCACGAGCTCAGGCTCGGTCAGCGACACACGACCCGCGAGAGAGAACAGGCCTCCCCTTCCGGCGCGAGCCTCGAGAATGCACCCCAGGGCAATCCGGCCCTTCTCCGGAGTGGCCGGGTCAGGACGGTAATCGACGAACGAGAGCCACACCTTGTCCAGGCTCATGGGATACCCGGGTACATGCTGGCCATGATGCTGCGAATCCTCGACTGACGGTACGACAGTCCCTCGCAGATGGCGTTCCGATGCGGCTCCGACAAGAAGTTTCCAGGAATTCTATTCACGATTTCACGCAGCGTCGCGGGTGGAAATTGCTCAATCTCGCGAACGGCCTGCCCCATGCTCTGCACATCCAACGGCACCCCGTCCGGGTAGCAGGCAACCCCCTCCTCTGACATCCACCACCGCTCTCCCTTTCCCCAGCGGTACGCGAGCGAGTTGGCGAAATCCAGGTACGCCACCCGCAGCACTGGAGGACTGACGGAGACATCCTCGCTCAACAGCAGGTTGCCGTCGTTCTGCCGATCCGTGTTCGCCACCCAGGAGTCGAAGACGGCCATCGCCGAAGCCACGGCCGCCAGCTGGGGCAGGAGGCGTGACGCCAGCCCGGCGGCCATCGCCCAGGGGTTGGCTCTCGGGAAGGCGAGCGCGGAGATTGACGCATACCGCTGCTGCTTCGGCCCCGCCCTGGGACGCAACCACAAGAGGACTGGCGGCACGGGGAGCCCCAGGTCGAACGCGAGATCCGCCGCGATCTTCTCGTGCGCGGCCCTCGGAAGTTGATGAACCGGAGGCTCCACGGTGCCCGGCTTGGCGAGCCCGGTAACGCCCTCCGAGGAATGCACGAAGAACGGCTCGGACTCGAAGTGCTCGATGACGTCACCCACCTGAGTCCAGCTCGACGACGTCAGGACCTCGCCGCGCCACTGACGCGCGAGTTGCTCGACCTGGGGAGGAAACGTCCGGAGATTCATTGCTCGAATCAGGAAAACCGAGGGCGTGGGAGCCGCTGACAATCTCCAAGCAATTCCCTGGCCATGGGATAACACTCGCCCCATGACCGCCCCCGCCTCGAACCCGCTGCTCTCCGACCGTGACGTGGACTTCCAGCTCTACGAGGTGCTGGACACCGAGTCGCTGTGCCAGCTCCCGGCCTTCGCGGACCACTCGCGCGAGACGTTCACGCTCTTCCTGGACAGCACGCGCCGCTTCGCGAGGGACGTGCTGTTGCCCACGTACCGGCTCATGGACGCGGAGCCGCCCTCGTTCCGGGATGGCCGCGTCCACGTGCATCCACTGATGCGCAAGCTGTACCCGCAGCTGGTGGAGCTGGGCCTGCTGTCGGCGACGCACCCGGTGGAGGCGGGAGGCCAGCAATTGCCCATCACGGTGTACTCGCTGGCGTCGGCGTACCTGATGGCGGCGAACCTGAGCGCGTACGGCTTCATTGGACTCACCAGCGGCGCGGCGCACCTCATCGAGGCCTTCGGAAGCCCGTGGCTGAAGGACGAGTTCATGGCCCGGATGTACCGGGGCGAGTGGACGGGCACCATGGCGCTCACCGAGCCGCAGGCGGGCAGCAGCCTGGCGGACGTGAGGACGCGAGCCGTGCCGGCGGAGAACGGGACGTACCGCATCACGGGCTCGAAGATTTTCATCAGCGGAGGGGACCAGGACTTCACGGAGAACGTGGTGCACCTCACGCTGGCGCGCATCGAGGGCGCTCCGGCGGGGACGCGGGGCCTGTCGCTCTTCGCGGTGCCCGCGCGCCGGCCCGAGGGTGGGCGGCTGGTGGACAACGACGTGCGGGTGGCGGGGGCCATCCACAAGATTGGCTGGAAGGGGCTGCCGAGCCTGGCGCTCAACTACGGCGAGGGCGGGGACTGCCGCGGGTGGCTGGTGGGCGAGGCAGGCAAGGGGCTGGCCCACATGTTCCAGATGATGAACGAGGCGCGCATCATGGTGGGCCTCAACGGCGTGGCGACGGCCTCGGTGGCGTACCACGAGGCGCTGGCGTACGCGCAGAACCGGCCGCAGGGGCGCCCCGCCTGGGAGAAGAACGCGGCTCAGCCGCAGCGTCCCATCATCGAGCACGCGGACGTGAGGCGGATGCTGCTGCGGCAGAAGGCCATTGTGGAAGGAGGCCTGTCGCTGCTGGCGGCGGCCTCGTGGCACGCGGACGTGGCGGCGCACGGGAAGACGGACGAGGAGCGTCGGCGCGCGGGGCTGCTGCTCGACTTGCTCACGCCGCTGGCGAAGACGTTCCCCGCGGAGAAGGGCTTCGAGGCCAACGCGCTGGCGGTGCAGGTGCACGGGGGCTACGGCTACTCGAGCGAGTACCTGCCCGAGGCGTACCTGCGAGACCAGAAGCTCAACAGCATCCACGAGGGCACCACGGGCATCCAGGGGTTGGATCTGCTGGGGCGCAAGGTGATGGCGGCGGGAGGCGAGGCGATGAAGGCCTTCGCGGAGGAGGTGGGGGCGACGGTGGAGCGGGCGCGGCGGGCGGGAGTGGAGCCGGCGTGGGGCGAGGCGCTGGGGAAGGCGTTGCAGGAGGTGGTGGAGCTGACGATGGAGTTGGGAGCGGCGGGCATGGCGGGCGAGGTGGAGCGGATGCTGCGCCACAGCGCGGACTACATGGAGCTGTTCTCGGTGCTGGCGGTGTCGTGGCGGTGGCTGGCGCAGGCGGCGGCGGCGCGCGAGGGACTGGCGCGCGGCGGCGAGGGCCGGGACTTCTACGAGGGGAAGCTGGCGGCGGCGCAGTACTGGCTGAACACGGAGTTGCCGCGAGTGAGTCACCTGGTGGCGCTGTGCCGCTCGGGGGAAGACTCGTACACCCGAATGCGGCCCGAGTGGTTCTGACATGTCCGTCTCCTTCCACCTGTGCCAGCCCGGCCGTGGCGCCTCGTGCGGCGCCTGCTGTGGCCTCTACAACTTCCGCGACCACTCGCGTGCCACGCTCACCGGGCAGCTCGCCGCGCAGACCGAGGCCCTGCGCACCGTGCCTCACGAGCCGGAGGCCTGGCACGCCGCGGCCCGCGCCCTCCTGGAGTCCCGGCGGGAGAGCCCCCTCTTCCCCGCCGTGCGCGTCTGCCCGTTGTTGGGCTTCATCGACACGGAGCACACCCGGGTGGGCTGCCTCGGCCACCCGAAGGTGACGGGCGGCGCGGACCTGCGTGACTGCGGCGTCTACCGCGCCGACATCTGTGAAACCTTCACCTGCCCCTCCTTCACGTGGCTCACGGATGCCCAGGCCCGGCTCGTCCACGCGGCGTGCGCGGACTGGTATCTGTACGGGCTCGTCATCACCGACGTGGAGTTCGTCCGCGGCTGCCTGCGCCTGCTCGAATGGGAGCTGGCGGGGCCCGTGGACCCCGAGGCACTCGCCGCCCGCCCCGCAGCGCTCGAGGCCGTGCGCCAGCTCTTCGCCCTGAAGGAGACCGCGCCCGGCCGGGGCACCCACGCCGCCGTGTTCGGCCGCTTCACCCCGGACACCGAGGGCGAGCCCCTCTCGCGCACGCTCAACTACGCCGCGCTGGGCGCCCGTGCCGCCCCCGAGGACGAGGTGGTGCTGTGCCTCGGGTATGTCCCCACGCACCTGGAGGATCTCACCCGGGCCCGCGAGCTCGTCCGCGCGCACGTGAAGGCCGTGGCCGGCGCCCTGGGAGCGTGACGCCATGGACAACCTCACCCACGGGTTGCTGGGCCTCGCCCTCGGCGCACTGCGCCGGCCCGAGTCCCCCGCCGGTTCGCCCCTCTCCCCCACCGACAAGGCCGTGCTCCTCGGCTCCGTCCTCGCCGCCGAGCTGCCCGACCTCGACACCCTCCTGCCCGCCGCCAACTCCGTCGACCACGCCCTGCGCGCCCACCGTGGCTTGTCGCATGCGCTCGCCTTCGCGCCCGTCGTCGCCCTCGCCGCCACCGGGCTCGCCCTGCTCTTCTTCCGCCGCGCCCGCTTCCTCCCCGTCTACCTCTCCAGCCTGCTCGCGCTCGGCGTGGCCCACCTGCTGCCCGACCTGTGGACCGGCTGGGGCACCCGGCTCCTCCTCCCCTTCTCCGATCGGCGCCTCACGCTCGACTGGACGATGGTGGTCGACCCGCTCGTCACCCTCCCCCTGATCGCCGGTGCGGTGTGGGCCTGGCGCCGCCGGGCGCAGTGGCGGAGGGCCCTGCTCGTGGGGCTCGCGTGCTCGGCCGCGTACGTGGGCCTGCGCGTCGTGCTCCAGGCCACGCTGACGTCCCGCGTGCGCGAGGCCTGGCCCTCGGCGGAGCGCGTGCAGGTCTTCCCCGCGTGGTTCTCGCTCACCACCTGGCGCTACGTGGCCGTGCTCCCTTCCGAGTACGTGGCCGGCTCGGTGTCCCCCGGCGAGCCTCCGCGCGAGGAGCGCCGGCTGCCCAGGCCCTCGGTGGAGGCACTCCCCTCCTCCGTGCGCGCCGTGCCCACCGTGCACGAGGCGCTCGCCTGGGCCCGCTTCCCCGTCATCTCCTCGGCCCCGGGCGCGCAGGGGCGCACCGTGGTGCGGATTGGGGACCTGCGCTACCACCTGCGCGGCGAGCCGACGCTCGCGTTCGTCCTGGAGCTGGCGCCGGACCTCTCCGTGGTGGACGCACGGCTCGAGCGCGGAGGCAGTGCGCGCGAGTTGATGGAACGGTGGCGCGGGCCACGAGGGGGGAACCCGGGGCGTGAGACACCCTCACCCTGACCCTCTCCCGGGGGAGAGGGGAAATTGGGCGTATGGGGTGAGCAGGCGCACGGTGGCTTGCCTGCTCTATCGCGGCCAGCGGACAGGGGCCCGGACGGGTGGGTTGCCGTGGCCGGACGGGTGCCCCACCTTCCCCGCGGGCGAGTGTGGGGGGTGTGGGGATGGGGAAATGGATGGGGTGGGGGCTGCTGGGCTGCTGTGTCCTCTGTCTGACGGGGTGCCGGAAGCCGGAGCCAAAAACCGAAGTCACGCAGGTCGTGGTGGCCGCCGAGACCCGGTCCGAGCCCGCCCCCGTCCAGACCATCGACGTCGTCGAGCTGCCGGAGCTGGCGGCTCCTCCTGCTGAAGACAGTCAGGCGGAACCACCCGGGGAGCGCCTCGCGAGTGAAGCGGACGCGGAGACTCCTCCCTCGCAGCTGCTGGAGACGGACTCCGGCTCCTGGGAGCGGCCGGGGAGCCAGCCCGCCCGTCCCGACCTGATGGACGAGGATCGTATCGGGTTGCTCGAGGCCGCGGAGGCGGCACGTGCCGGTAACGGGAGCATCTCCGTCACCGCGCCCGCCGAGGAGGTCACCATCGCCACGGGCACCGTGGACGGCCGGGTGAAACGCGTGCGCCCCGGCACCATCGAGGTGAGCGATGACGAGGGCAACGTCTACGAGTTGCGCATCGACGGCCGCAGCCGCGGTCTGCGCCGGGGCCGCCACATCCCGCTGAAGGACATCACCGAGGGCGCACCCGTGCGGGCCTCGTTCGACCTGGTGGGCGGAGGCGAGAGCCTCGCGCGAGACATCCAGCTGCGGCGGTGACGAAAAAGACGACGGGCGGCCCCCTCGTGGAGAGCCGCCCGCCCATCAACCCATCCTGATCATCGCGACTACGGCCTGGTGTAGCTGATGTTCAGGGTGTAGCTGGCCGCGGTGTAGCCGCGCACCATGATGTACGCGCTGCTCTGGCCGGCGGGCACCGTCACGTCGCACGTCTCGGCGGCGCCGGAGAGGTACGGACGGCAGTTGTAGGTGCTGGTCGTGGGCGCCGCACCGAACCGGACGTAGAGGTCCGGGTCACCCGTGCCCGACATCACCACCTTGAACTTGGTGCCCGCCACCACACTGTACGCGGGATAAGTGACGTTCTGGCCACTGGCCACGCTGCCGCTGACCGTGGTGGTCACCGGCGTGCCGCCACCGCCGCTGTCCGCGGAGTAGAGACCCGTCAGCGAGAGGCCCGAGTACGCCGAGTAGGCGTTGAGCATCACGTACCAGGTGCCCGCCGCCGGGTTGGTGAAGGAGCAGTTCTCCGTGTTGCCCGTCGCGTACGGACGGCAGTCGTAGCTGCTCATGTCCGGAGCCGCACCGAACTTCACGTACATGTCCATGTCACCCGTGCCACCGGTGGTGTCGAACTTCAGGCTGGCCTGCCCCGCGGGCACCTCCAGCTTGTAGTACTTGTTGCCGCCCGCGCTGTCGGAGAGGCTGGTCACCGCCACGCCGTTGCTCAGCGGGGTGGAGGCCGGCGGCGGCACGACGATGCCCACGCCCACGGCCTCCCAGGCCTTGGTCACCGCGTCCTTCTCCACCGCGCTGTAGAACTGCTCCGCCTTCTGCTCGGTGCACGTCTTGGCCGCCGCGAAGTTCGACGACGAGGTCATGCAGTTGGCGTTGGCCTCGTAGAAGATCTTGCCCGCCTTCTGGATGCCGATGCCCGGCACGGTGACGGTCGTCTTGCCGCGCGGGTGGGTGCCTCCCTCGCTCAGCAGCTTGAAGGCCAGGTTGGCGATGCCCGAGTTCCAGTGCACGCCGCCGTTGTCGGAGCTGCCCGTGTAGCGCTCGGGGTAGTAGTCCTTGGACGAGCCGTCCTGCGTGGGGTTGCCCATGTAGCGGAGCGCGTCACCCGGGGTGTTCGGCGTCCAGATGTCGTCGCCGATCATGTACACCGCCGCGTCGGTGGCCCAGCCCTTCGTCCACGCCTCGCAGTAGGCGGAGAAGATGTCGCTCATGCCCTCGTTGAGCGCGCCGGACTCGTTGGAATAGACGAGGTCCGACTCATAGTCGGTCACCGCGTGCGTCAGCTCGTGCACCGTCACATCCAGCGACTTGCCCAGGGGACCGGCGTCCGTGCCGTTGCTGTCGCCGTACACCATCTGGGTGCCGTTCCAGAAGGCGTTGGTGTAGTTGGTGCTGTAGTGCACCGTGCTCTTCAGCTGCGCGCCCGCGTTGTCGTAGGAGTCGCGGCCGAAGTTCTGGAAGTAGCACTGGTAGGTGGTGCCCAGGTGGCCGTAGTTGTCGTCCACGTGGGTGTCACTGGTGGCCGCGCCACCCTCGGAGCGCTTGAGGGTACCCGGCAGGCTGGTGCCGTTGTTGGCCGAGTACACCGCGCGGTTCTGCGCGGTGTGGATGCGCGAGTGCGAGGCCAGCGTCCGCCCGTCCTCGGCGTTGACGTAGACGAGCTCGTCCACCGGCATGCCGTCGGCGCGCTCGCCCGTCACGCGCACCTCGTAGGCCAGCCGCAGCGTGTCGCCCTCGGGCTTGAAGTAGACCAGCCGGGCCGAGCCCTGAGCCGTGCGCGCCCCACTGCCCTCCACCGCCATGCGCTCGGCCGCCTCGGCCGCCACGCGAGCATGGGAAGCCGCGCCCTGGACCTCACGCAGCGAGCCGTTGGCCGCGTACACGTTGCCGTCGCGGTCCGCATGCAGCAGCATCTCACCGCCCACGACCTCCAGACCGTTGCGCACCTGCTGGAAGCGCATGAACTGGTGGCCGCGCGAGTCCTTGGAGACGCGCTTGAACGTCAGCTCCTCGCCGTTCACCCGGAACACCGGGGCCAGGGCCTCCACCGTCTCGCGCAGCGCCTGCTTCGCGCGCAGCTCGCCCACGGTGCCCGCCGCTGGCAGCCGGCCCAGCTTGCCCGTCACCATGGTGGGAACGTCGGCCTCCCGGCTCACCACGCGCACGTCCTTGAAGCGCGCCAGCGACGCCTGGATGTCCACGTCCTTCTCACCCGCTCGCAGCGCCTCCTCGTTCACATCCACAGTGGAACCGCAGGCCGCGAGGCTCGCACCCAGCCACGCCGCACAGAACGTTCTCAGGACCCGATTAGCCAATTCGATACCCCTCTAGTAGTAGAGGACCATGACTTGACATACGTATTAGGCTCGATTCAAGGGGCTGTAATGGTTTTCAGGAATTTTTCTGATGTAGGTGCTGTAAACGTTGGTTCTCCGCCACGCGTCTCTCCCCGGGAGACGTGGACCAGGGCGCGATTTCTCCACCTGGGCCGCAGCGTGCTGGCCGGGTGCGTGCTCTCGGCGCTGGCGGCCTGTGCCCCGCGCCACACCCGGCCCGAGGTGCCCCTGCCGCCGCGAGTCACCGTGGAGCAGGCGGCGCAACTGGTGCCCCCGGGGGAGAAGGAGCGGGAGGGCTGGGCGGAGGACGTGCTGGCGGCGCTGGAGGCGCACCGGCTGTACCCCTCGGCGGAGGCGGTGTGCTCGGTGCTGGCCGTCATCGAGCAGGAGTCCGGCTTCGAGGCCAACCCGGCGGTGCCGGGCCTGTCGCGCATCGTCCAGCAGAAGCTGGAGGCCTACGCGGACAAGCTGGGCCCGCTGGGGCCGCCGGCGGTGAAGGGGCTGCTGGAGGGCAAGGCGCCGGGCTACTCGCAGACCTTCGAGCAGCGGCTGGCGCAGGTGAAGACGGAGCGGGACCTGGATCGCGTCTTCCGCGAGCTGCTGGAGTACTACGAGACGGAGTTCCCGAAGACGTACTTCGCGGCGCAGGTGGCGAGCAGCCTCTTCAAGTCCACGCGGCTGGAGGACCTCAACCCCATCACCACGGCGGGCTCCATGCAGGTGAGCGTGCGCTTCTCGGAGGAGCTGGCGGGAGGCGACGAGCGGGCGCTGCAGCGGGTGCGTGAGGAGCTCTACACGCGGAGTGGCGGGGTGTACTACGGCACGGCGCGGCTGCTGGGCTACGAGGCCCACTACAGCGAGCCGCTCTACCGCTTCGCGGACTACAACGCGGGCTTCTACGCCTCGCGCAACGCGGCGGTGCAGACGCAGGTGAGCCGCCTCACGGGCATCAAGCTGGTGACGGACGGAGACCTGCTGGCCTACGACAAGCAGGGCGAGCCGGTGGACGAGGACAGCAACTCGTTGAAGGCGCTCCTGGCCTTCCGGGAGCGGTACGTGCCGGACGACGTGAGCGAGCGGCGGGTGCGCAAGGACGTGGAGAAGGAGAAGGAGCTCGCCTTCGAGGAGACGGACACCTGGAGCGCCATCAAGCGCGTGTACCAGGAGCAGACGGGCGAGACACCGGCCTACGAGCAGCTGCCCACGGTGGTCATCCGGAGCCCGAAACTCAGTGGGGACAAATCCACGGCGTGGTTCGCGCAGTCGGTGAACAAGCGCTACCGCAAGTGCATGGACCGCTACGCGGCGCTGCCCAAGTAGAAGGAGAGCGCCACGGACAACTCCCTCTCCCCTCGGGAGAGGGCGGGGGTGAGGGTATCTCGCCCCCGTCCTCCTGACCCGTGCGGAGGGTCCGCGCCTACTGCGCCTTCCCCGGGGCCCGGGGAGAGAAGTGCGGCTCGGTGATGCGCATCTCCGTCACGGGGCCGTACTTGCGAGCCACGTCACGGATGGCGGAGGCCTTGCCGATGAGCACGAGGGTGAGGTCGTCCTGGGCGGGCATGACGCGCTGGATGGCGGCCTGGATGCGGGCCTTGTCGGCGGCGGCCACCTTGGAGGCGAACTCATCCACGTCGCTCGAGTCCAGGCCGTAGAAGGCGAGCTCGGACAGCCTGGCGGCGATCTGCTGGCTCGTCTCCAGGGTGGGAGGGAACTGGCCCAGCACATACTCCTTGGCGGAGGCGAGCGTGGCGTCATCCATGCCCTGCTGGCGGTAGCTGGCGAGCACGTCCAGCGCCATGTCCAGCGCCTGCCCGGTGGACTCCGTCTTGGTGTACGAGGAGACGGCGAAGGGACCCGGCTGGATGCCCGGGAGCACCAACGAGCCGGCGCCGTAGGTGAGGCCGGACTTCACGCGCAAAGCCGTATTGAGCAGCGAGGTGAAGCGGCCGCCGAGCACCGTGTTGGCGAGCGTCACGTCCACGCGAGCGGGGTCGGTGCGCGAGATGCCGGTGTTGCCGGCCCAGAAGTACGTCTGCGTGGCGTCCGGTTTGTCCACCAGCAGCACGCGCCGGCCCTTCAGCGGCTGGGTGGGCGGAGCCGCCGGAGCCGGAGCGCCCGCGCGGTTCCACCCCCCGAGCGCCGCCTCGAGCTGCTTCGCGAGCTTCTTCGCATCGAAGTCGCCCACCACCGAGAGGATGAGCCGGTCTCCGCCCAGTTGGGACTTCGCGTACGCCAGCACGTCCTCGCGCGTGAGGGTGGCGAGCGAGGCCTCGCTGCCGCCCACGGGCCGGCCGTAGGGGTGCGGCCCGAAGTGGAAGGCCTGGAAGTAGGTGCCGATGATGCCGCGCAGGTCTCCATCCTTCGCCGCGGCGAGCTCCGACACCATCCGCTCGCGCATCTTCTCCAGCTCGGCGGCGTCGAAGCGGGGCCGCATGAGCATGTCCGAGAGCAGCTCCACCATGAGGGCGGTGTCGCGCGACATGAATTGCCCGCCGATCTCCAACGACTCGCGGCCGGAGGCCACCCCGAGCACGCCGCCCACACTGTCCACCGCCTCGGCGAACTGCGCGGCGTCCCGCTTGCCGGCGCCCTTCTGGAGCAGCTCGGCGGCGAGCGCGGCCACGCCCTCCTTGCCCTCCGGATCTCCGAGCGCCCCGCCGCGCACCTTCGCGCTGAAGGACACCAGCGGCACCTCGTGCTTCTCCACGAGGAGCAGCCGCGCGCCGTTCTTCAGCTCCAGCACGGTGGCCTTGGGCAGCTTCACCGCGTCCTGCACCGCGGCCTTGCGCACCTGCTGCGCCGCCGGGGCCTTCGTCTCCTGCGCCCCCGCCGAGGAGGCCACCAGCAGCGCCGCGAGCGCCACCTTCCCGTTCATCACCTTCATCGCGCCGCCTCCTTCGCTTCGTCCGCCGCGGCCTCGGGCACCAGCACGCCCACCGAGCGGTTGTTCTTCGCGAACACCTTCGCCGCCACCTTCCGCACCTGCTCGCGCGTCACCGCCTCGTAGCGCTCCGGCGCCTGGAAGAGCTTCTGCCAGTCGCCGTGGAACACCTCGTAGGTGCCGAGCGCCTGCGCCCGGCCGCTGTTCGTCTCCAGGCTGCGCCAGAAGTCCGCCACCACGATGTTCTTCGCCTTGCGCAGCTCCGCGTCCGTGACGCCCGTGGACACCACCTTCGCCAGCTCCGCGTCGAGCACCGCCTCGGCCTTGGTCAGGTCGCCTCCCGGCGGCAGGTCCACCAGCATCCACGTGAGCGAGGGATCGAACCCCGCGCCCCGGTACCCGCCCACGTGGATGGCCACCCGCTCCTCCTCCACCAGCCGCCGGTGCAGCCGCGAGGAGTCGCCCTCGGTGAGGATGCGCACCAGCAGGTCCAACGCGGGCGCGTCCACGTCACTGGCCTTGAGGCCGTGGAAGGCCATCTGCAGCAGCGGCGCCTGGGCCATCTTGCGCACCACCACCCGGCGCTCGCCCTGCTGCGGCGGCTCCTGGGTGCGCACCGGCTCGGGCTCGGGCTGGGCGGGGATGGGCTCGAGGTACTTCTCCGCCAGCGAGAAGATCTCCTCGGGCGTCACCGCGCCCACCACGATGAGGGTGGCGTTGTTGGGCGCGTAGTAGGTGCGGAAGTAGCGCTCCAGGTCCTCCTGCTTCCAGCTCTCGATGTCCGAGGGCCAGCCGATGACGGGGAACTGGTAGGGGTGGGCCACGAAGGCGGTGGCCTGCACCTGCTCCATGAGCAGCCCGTTGTTGTCGTTGTCCACGCTGGAGCGCCGCTCCGAGTAGACGACGCCGCGCTCGCTCTCCACCACCTTCGGATCGATGGCGAGGTGCTGCAGCCGGTCCGCCTCCAGGTCGAAAATCTTCTCCAACGCCGAGCGCGGGAACCAGTCCTGGTACACGGTGACGTCCTCGGAGGTGTAGGCGTTGTTGCGGCCGCCGTGCGCCTCCATGACGCGATCGAACTCACCCGGGCCGTACTTCTTCGCGCCGTTGAACATCATGTGCTCGAAGAAGTGGGACAGGCCGGTGATGCCGGGGCGCTCGTTGCGGCTGCCCACGCGGAACCAGTTGTAGAGAGAGATGCTGGGGTTGTCCGGGTCCGCCCAGACGATGACCTTCAACCCGTTCTTCAGCGTCTTCGTCCGCACCTGGGCGCCGGGCTTCTGCGCGGCGGTGGTGGCCGCCGTCCCGGGCGTCGCGGCCCGGCCCTGGGCGCACGCGGCCGTCCCGGCCAGCAACACCAACCCCGTGACGAGCAACTTCTGTCTGAGCATCCGCTCTCCCTCCATGGCTCGAAGCGCCCACCCAACGGGTGGGTTTATTGGAAATTCCCCCCGGGGCCGCGGCCCTGGGCCTCAGCCCACCGAGGACTTGAAGACGGCCCCGGACGCGGGCGGCGCCAGGGTGCCCGGCGAGCCGTGGATCCACCGGCGCAGTGCCATGGAGAGCGAGGCGAGGTGCGAGCCCCGCACGGCACCGTAGAGGTAGCGATCCGGGCGGAGGACGGCGATCTCCACCCTGTGCTCGCTGAACCACGCGTCGAGCTTGCCCTCGGTGTCCACCACCTCACCGGGCTGGGCCTGGCCGGAGCGCGGCGGGAGGATGCGCAGGCAGCGGGCCCCCAGGCTATCGGCGAGCACCTGGGCACCGCGGCGCACCGTCTCGCGGGCCTCGGGGTGCACCAGCACGGCGAAGCCAGGGCCCAGCAGCTCGTCGAGCCGGACCACCTCACCACCCGGAGCGCCCACGCGGGGCTGGGGGAAGTAGGTGCCCTCGGGGGCCTGGCGGTGGGCCCGCGAGCCACCGAGCATGAAGCCACGGGAGATGAGGGGCCGGGGCTTGAACTCGAAGTTGCGGATGAAGCGCTGCGCGCGGGGGATGCGGTCGAGCGCCCGGAAGACGCTGTCGCGCAGCAGGGCCATGGGGCGGCTGCCGGTGAGGACGACGCGCCCCATCTGGTCGCTGGTGTCGAGCATGGCCTCGACGTGGGGGCGGCGCTCCTGCTCGTAGGTATCGAGGATCCGCTCATCGGCGTGGCCGTGGAGCACGGACGCGAGCTTCCAGGAGAGATTGTGGGCATCGCGCAGGCCGGAGCACAGCCCCTGGCCGAGCACGGGCGGCATCAGGTGGGCGGCGTCACCGAGCAGGAACAGCCGTCCGTCGCGCCAGCGCGAGGCCATGCGGCTGTTGAAGACGTAGGCGGCGGCGCGCAGGACGGTGGCACGATCCGGGTCCACGAAGGGGGCGATGAACTCGCGGATGCGCTCGGGGCGAAGCAGGTCCTCGGCCTTCTCGTCCTGACGGATGGTGCAGTCGACGCGCATCTCGTTGCCGGAGCAGCGGGCGACGAAGATGTGACGGTGGGGATCGCACACCATGCGGCAGATGGGCGGAGGGGGCTCGGGGAGCAGGAGGGAAATGGCGAGCATCTGCTCGTCGTAGGTGGAGCCCACCATCTCGATGCCGGCGAGGCGGCGCAGGGTGCTGCGGCCCCCGTCACAGGCCAGCAGGTAGCGGGCGCGCACGGTGTGCTCGGAGCCGTCGCGGGCGTCACGGACGGTGGCGGAGACACCGTGGGCGTCCTGCGAGTAGGCCTCGACGGACTGGCCGAACCGCAGCTCGACATGGGGGAAGCGGGAGAGCCCCTGGCGCAGGACGTCCTCGACATAGGGCTGGCTGAAGAAACGGAGGGCGGGGAAGCCGTTGCCGAAGTCGAGCCCCTGGATGACGACGCGAGCGAAGAGCTCACCGTTGGCCCCGGTCATCTGGACCTCGGGGACGGTGTACATGTGGGCATCCATGGGCTCGGCGAGGCCGGCGGCCTGGTAGATGCGCAGGGCCTCGTCGTCACACGTGATGGCGCGCGGCAGGCCGTGGGGAGTGGGCATGCGCTCGACGAGAAGCGTACGGACCCCGTACAGCCCGAGGAAATTGGCCGTCAGCGCCCCCACGGGGCCACAACCGACGATGAGGACATCCGTCTCTTCCACACGGGGTGTCATGGAACTCCCTGCCTGGAGACCCCGACTGTGGGGTTCTGGCGAGAGGGAATGTACCGGATGAAGGCCGTCCCACCACGTTCGTTGTCACGGGGCTACCCGGCTGGCGCACGGACGGGGGGTTGACCGCTTACACTGGGCGTGCGCACCCCGCGCCATGACGAGCATTTCCCTTCCAAAGTTTCTCCAGAACGACATCGTCTCGCGGTCGCGCTTTCATCTCCAGGCCTTCCAGCGATATGACTGCGGGAGTCATGTCCTCCGAGTCTACATGGGACGTCACCCGCCCCTCCCGCGCTTTTCACGGCAATGACGCGTGGACTTCACCCAGGGAGCCAGACAGGGAGCCAGACCCCGCCGGTCAAAAGGCAGGGCCTGCTTGAAGGAACCTCGACCGGAGAATTTTGCCGGATATACCTGCATTACACATTCCCCCGCCATGCGCACCGACCTCCACATCATCGCCAGTTGCACCGACAGGAAGCGGGCTCCGGTCCCCTTGGAGCTGCACCTGCGCGAGCTGCGCGAGCAGGAGCCCGAGAGCCGTGTGCGGCGCTGGTGGCGCAACCTCTGGGAGCATTCCCACCCTACTCAACCCGCGCGGGACCTGTACGCGGGCGATCATTGGCGCGTCGTGAAGGAGTTGCCCACCCTCGCCGCCGAGGCCCGCTTCCATCCCCGGCTGTGGGTAGCCTCCGCCGGCTACGGGCTCATCCCCGCGGACGCCCCCCTCCGGCCCTACTCGGCCACCTTCGCCCGAGGCCACGCCGACTCGATCGTGTCCAAGGCGGACTCCCGGCCCACCCGTGACGTGCTGCGACAGTGGTGGCTGTCCCTGGCCCGCGAGCCGGGCCCCGCCCCCGGAGAGCCTCGCCTCGTCCAGGACCTCGCGCGCGCGTCTCCCCACGCCCGCTTCCTGGTGGTGGCCTCGCCGGCCTATATCGCCGCGCTTGAGGAGGACCTGGCGCTCGCCGCCCGCGCGCTGCGCCATCCCGAGCACCTGCTCGTCATCTCCACGCCCGTCGCCGCTTCCCGGGGGGTACTCGCCCCCCAGTGGGTGCCGTCGAATGCCCGGTTGCAATCGGAATTTGGAGGCGCGCTCTCCTCTCTGCATGCACGCATCGCGCGCGATGTGTTGGTCCGTGCCCGGAAGGAGGAGGGGGAGGGCGCTGGAATGGACGCGCCCTCGGTCCAGGGCTATTACGAGCGGCTCATCCACCGCAGCGCCCCCCAGAAGCGCTTCGAGCGGACCCAAATGACGGACGACGAAGTGATGCAGTTCATCGCGCGGGAGTCGCGCACGGAGAGGTTCTCCTGGAGCGCTACCCTGCGGCGACTGCGCGATAGCGGCCGTGCCTGTGAGCAGCAGCGCTTCCGCCGACTCTTCCACCAGTTCCAGGAGCGTCCATGAGCCGCGTCTGCCTCGTGCGCCCCTGCCTTCATCACTTCCGGACGGTTGCGTGAAGTTCTTCCTGCCAGACAGCCAGGATCTCGTCGATCCCTCCTTCGACTTCGAGCGCGAGCGCCGCTCCGCCACCCGGCAGCGGCAGTTCGACGATCTCTATGCCCATGAGGTGTTCTCCACCCCGGCCTTCGATGGGCTGCTGGTGTCCAAGGGCATTGTCGATGGTTTCGGCGTGCTGGGCAGCCGGTACGCCAAGCACCAGCGCCTGCTCCTGCTGCGGCGGGGCGCCCCCTGGTTCTTCCGGGTCGACAAGGCGCCCAACCCCATCAAGATCATGGGCGATTGCGGCGCCTTCACCTACGTGCACGAGGAAGAGCCGCCCTACTCGGTCGAGGAGGTGCTCGAGTTCTACGAGAGTTGCCGCTTCGACTACGGAGTGTCCGTCGACCACGTCATCCTCGAGTTCATCCCCGCGGCGGATGCCCCGGGTGCTGACAAGCAACTGGTCTCCAGGTCCATCCGGGACAGGCAGAAGCTCACCCTGCAATTGGCCGAGAAGTTCCTGCGCAAGCACAAGGCGGGGCATCATGCCTTCGAGGCGCTCGGAGTCGCCCAGGGCTGGAGCCCGAAGTCCTATGCCGCGGCCGTGAAGGCCCTGCAGAAGATGGGCTACGACTACATCGCCCTGGGTGGAATGGTGCCCCTCAAGTCGCGGGAAATCCACATGTGCCTGGAGGAGATCCAGGCGGTGAGGAATCCCAACACCCGCCTGCACCTGCTGGGCGTGACTCGTACCGAGCACCTGCCCGAGTTCTCCCGCCTGGGCATCGCCTCCTTCGACAGCACGTCGCCGCTGCGGCAGGCCTTCAAGGACGATCGAGACAACTATTACGCGAACGACTTCAAATACACGGCCATCCGCATCCCGCAGATCGAGGGCAACCCCCGCCTGCAGCAGCGCATCTCCTCCGGACAGATCTCCCAGGAGCATGCCCGCCGGCTGGAGCGCGCCTGCCTGGAGGCGATGAAGCTGTTCGAAGCGGGCCAGCACTCGGTCCGCCAGGTGGTGGAGGTGCTCACCGAATACGAGCAGCTCTACGATCCGAACAAGGATCATGCCGAGGCCTACGAGAAGACGCTGAGCGATACGCCCTGGCGCCGCTGCCCGTGCGAGGTGTGCAAGAGCCTCCAGCACCACGTCATCATCTTCCGGGGTGCTGAGCGCAACCGGCGGCGAGGCTTCCACAACATCTGGACCTTCTATCGCCAGATGCAGAACCTCGGGCTGGAGCGCCGGAGCACGCGCCGCCAGCCCACACGCCGGCTGAAGTCACGGCCCTCCGGTGAGGCGAGGTAAAGCGACATGCCGAATGAACTGAGGCTTTACGCGGTCGAAGCGAGCCAGTCTCCCGGACGCACGCTGTACTCCTTCGCGGTGGATGGGAAGCTGGTCCACCGCTTCGCCGCCATCTCGCGCGTGAGCCGGCAGGAGGGCCAGCTCAAGGGCTACCAACGTCCCGAGGTGCTCTCCCACATCGAGGGGATCCGCGACTACATCGAGAGTCCCTCGCCCATGGTGCCCAACGCCGTCGTCCTGGCATTCGACTCGCGGGTCCGCTTCGAGGCCCTGGACCAGAAGGCAGCCCCCTCGGCGGACTCCGCCTACTCGCGGCTGGGAGTGCTCGTCATCCCCCTGGGCAAGAAGGAGCTCCCCGATGAGCGCAAGCCCGGGTTCATCGTGGACGGCCAGCAGCGGCTGGCGGCCATCCGCGACGCCACCGTCGACCACTTCCCCATCTGCGTCACGGCCTTCATCACCGACGACATCCGCCACCAGACGGAGCAGTTCATCCTCGTCAATTCGACGAAGCCCCTGCCCAAGGGGCTCATCTACGAGCTCATCCCCAAGACGGACGCCCAGCTCCCGCCCCAACTGCGCCGGCGCCGGCTCCCGGCCCAGTTGATGGAGCAACTCAACCTGGACAGCGGCTCGCCCTTCCACGGGCTGATCCACACCGCCACCAACCCCATGGGCGTCATCAAGGACAACTCCATCCTCAAGATGCTCGAGAACAGCCTGATGGGGGGCGCGCTGCGCAACTTCCATCACTCCGCGACGGGCAAGCTCGACCTGGAGTCGATGCTCAAGCTGTTGAACAACTACTGGACGGCGGTTCGCAACGTCTTCAAGGCGTCCTGGGGTCTGGCCGCCAAGAAGTCGCGGCTCATGCATGGCGTGGGAATCGTCAGCATGGGCTACATCATGGACACCATCAGCGACCGCCTCCAGGACACCCCCATCCCCACCGTGGAGCAGTTCCAGGAGGATCTCGAGCCCCTCAAGGACCTCTGCCACTGGACGACCGGCACCTGGAATTTTGGGAACGGGGAGCGGCGCAAGTGGAACGCGCTGCAGAACATGTCCAATGACATCGATCTGCTCACGGACCACTTGGTGGCCCAGTACATGACCCGGGTGTGGAACCGGACCGCGAAGGCCCGCCGAGCCGCCGCGCGGCGCTGAGCACCGCGGACTGGAGGGCGGCCCCTCGGGCGCGCCGCCCCGAAAAGCAGAAGGCCGATACGTTGGTGACGTATCGGCCTTGATCTGCTTCGAAACTTTTGGAAGTGCCCAGGGGCGGAATCGAACCACCGACACGGGGATTTTCAGTCCCCTGCTCTACCAACTGAGCTACCTGGGCGTGCTGCTCAACCGCGCGAAGTAGGGGCGATTTACGGGGACTCGGCCCTTCCGTCAAGCGGGTTCTTCAACTCCCCTCCACTTCTCCCCCTTCCCCCTTCCCGCTCGCACGCCCGGCCTCCTTCCCACCGTCTTCTCACGCACCCCCTGTGCGTTTTCGTTAAATCCTCCCCTGTCTTCCCGGAGGCCCCTCCCGTGAGCTGGCTCAACTACCACCACCTCCTCTACTTCTGGACCGTCGCCCGCGCCGGCTCCATCGCCAAGGCCAGCCAGGAGCTCCGCCTCGCCCAGCCAACCATCAGCGCCCAGCTCAAGCTCCTCGAGGAGTCGCTCGGCCACAAGCTCTTCGAGCGGCAGGGCCGCCGCCTCGTCCTCACCGACGTCGGCCGCACCGTCCTGCGCTACGCCGATGACATCTTCCGCCTCGGCAACGAGCTCAAGAACGTCGTCAACGGCCTCCCCTCCGGCCAGCAGCTCCGCTTCGCCGTCGGCGTCACCGACGTCATCCCCAAGCTCGTCGCCGAGCGCCTCCTCCAGCCCGCCTTCGACGTCTCCCCCGATATCCACATCACCTGCCGCGAAGGCCCCCTCCCCCAACTCCTCGCCTCCCTCGCCCTCCACGAGCTCGACGCCGTCATCGCCGACGCCCCCTCCTCCGAGCCCGTCAGCATCCGCGCCTTCAACCACCTGCTCGGCAAGTGCGGCGTCTCCTTCTTCGCCGCCTCCAAGCTCGCCCACCTCGCCAAGGGCTTCCCCCGCTCCCTCGACGCCGCCCCCATGCTCCTGCCCTCGGACTCCTCCTCCGTCCGCCGCTCGCTGGAGCTCTGGTTCGACGCCCATGGCATCTACCCCCTCGTCATCGGCGACTTCGACGACAGCGCCCTTCTGAAGGCCTTCGGCCAGCGCGGCCACGGCGTCTTCGCCGCCCCCTCCATCATCGAGACCGAGGTCTCCCGCCAGTTCAACGTCTCCGTCATCGGCCAGACCAACGACATCGAGACGTGCTTCTACGCCATCTCCGTCGAGCGCCGGCTCCGCCATCCGGCCGTCGTTGCTATTGCCGAGACCGCTCGCTCACGGTTGTTCGGGTAGGGGCGCAAGGGGGTGAACCCGGGGGACGGGCACCCTCACCCCGTCCCTCTCCCGGGGGGAGAGGGGATATTGGGTGGAGAGAGGGGGGGCGTCGTTTCAGTGGGAGCGATGCACCTCGCGGCCGTCCACCACCGTGGCCACCACCTTCGCGTCCACCAGCGCCTTCGCCTCGTCCGAGACCGGGTCCACCGTCAGCACCGTGAAGTCCGCGTCCATCCCCTCCACCAGCCGCCCACGCCGCCCCTCCGCGAACGACGCCCACGCCGGCCCCACCGTGAAGCCCTCCAGCGCCTCCTGCCCCGACAGGCGCTCCCGCGGTTGCCACCCGCCCTCCGGCTTCCCCGCCGCGTCCTGACGCGTCCGCGCCGCGTACAGCCCCGCCAGCACGTCCGGGTTCTCGATCGGGAAGTCGCTCCCCAACGCCAGCACCGCCCCCGCTTCCTTCAGGCTCTTCCACGCGTACGCGCCCTTCAGCCGCTCCGCTCCCAGCCTCGCCTCCGCCCACCCCATGTCGCTCGTCGCGTGGGTCGGCTGCACGCTCGCCACCAGCCCCGCCTCCCCCAGCTTCTGGATGTCCTCGGGCCTCAATATCTGCGCGTGCTCCACCCGGTGCCGCAGCGGCTTCGTCCCCGTCGCCGCCGACGCTCGAATCAGCGTGTCCACCACCAGCGTGTTCGCCCGGTCTCCAATCGCGTGCACGCACACCTGGAAGCCCCGCTCCATGAAGGCCCACGTCCTCCTCGCGAGCTCCTCCGGCTCCATCAGCAGCAGCCCCGTCTCCCCCGGCGCGTCACTGTAGGCCGTGTGCAGCGCCGCCCCTCGCGAGCCCAGCGCCCCGTCCAGCAGGAACTTCACCGACTTCATCTCCAGCAGCCGCCCCCCGTACGTCCCCAGCTCCAGGTACGTGTGCCGCTCCTCCCCCTGCCCGTCCGCCATCGCGTACACCCGCACCGGCAGCCGCCCCGCCATGTCCCACGCCTGCAGCTTGCGGAACGTCCGCAGGTCCATCCCCGCATCGTGCACCCCCGTCAGCCCCACCTGCGCGCAGCGCTCCAGCGCCGCTGACAGTCTCGCCTCCAGCTGCTCGTCCGTCGGCGGCGACACCACCTTCGCCACCAGGTCCATGGCGTTGTCCACCAACACCCCCGTCGGCTCCCCCTTCGCGTCCCGGAGGATCCGTCCTCCCGCCGGGTCCGGCGTCTCGCGCGAAATCCCCGCCCGCTTCAGCGCCTCCCCGTTCACCCACGCCGCGTGGTGGTCCACTCGCGTCAGGTACACCGGCGTCCGGGGGAAGCGTGCGTCCAGCTCGCGCCGCCCGGGGAACTCCTGGCCCGGCCACCCGTTCTGGTCCCACCCCTTCCCGATCAGCCAGTCCCCCTGGAAGCTCGTCGACGGGGCCTCCGCCAAGCGCCGCACCACCTCGTCCACCGAGCGCGCTCCCTCGAGCCTCGCCACCGTCAGGCTCCGGCCCAGCCCCGCGATGTGCGCGTGCGCGTCCACCAGCCCAGGCACCACCACCGCGTCGCCGTAATCGACGACCCGCGCCCCCTCGCCCGCCGCCTTCAGCACCTCGGCTCGCGTCCCCACCGCCACCAGCCGCCCCTTCCGCACCGCCAGCGCCTGCGCCTCCGGTTTCTGCTCGTCCAGCGTCCGGATCCGGCGTGCCACGTAGACTGTCGTCTCCACTCGCGCTCCCTCGGGCGCCCTCCGGGCGCACCCCTCCCCCAGTGCCAGCAGCAGTGTCCCCATCAGGGCCATCCACGCCGCACCGCGGGTTCTCGTTCCTGCTCTGTGTTGGGATGAACGTCCCCGCATCGACGGCGCCACTGTGCGCCAGCCGCTCGCGCCTGTCACTGCCGCCGTGGAGCCTCGCGGGGCGTTCACGCGGGCTCAACACGGGGGACAGATACCCTCACCCCCGACCCCTCTCCCGGAGGGCGAGGGAGGGGAGCCACGGAGGGGGTACTGCTGCACAGGGTTACTGCTGCACAGGGTTACTGCTGTGTCGTTCCCCCGTCCGTGTCCGGGTCCGGCACGATGAGTGGACCCGTCGGCCCCGGCGGCTCCGCGGGCACCAGCTGGCCCTCCTCCTTCTGCGCCGGATCCTGGATCGGCATCGCGTTCTCCGTTCCCGGTGGCTGCGTCGTCCGGCAGGCCACCAGGGAAACGACCACTCCTATCGTGATGAGCAGGGCACGGCGCATGCGTCCTCCTGAAAGCATCCCGCTCCCACCGTAGGGAGCCCCTCCCTGCTCCGCAACGCGCTCCCGCTCCGCTCCGTCCTCCACCGGATGCACGCGCCCCACGAGGCGCTCCCCTCTTCGCCCCCCACTCCACCCGTCAGGCTCCGCTCCTCCGCCTTCCCTCGCCGCCATCTTCACCTTTTCTCCGGGCCGTATTCCTCGCGGACAGGAGTTCCCATGCTCGACGTCGTCGACATCGGTGACAGGTCTCTCGACTCATACCGGGGCGTCGCTCCCGACGAGCAGCTCGATGCGCTCGTCCGCGTCGCCCAACGTCTGCGCGGCGCCCGCATCCTCCACCTCAACGCCACCTCCTACGGCGGCGGCGTCTCGGAGATCCTCCGCTCCTGCGTCCCCCTCCTCAGAGACCTCGGGCTCGAGACCGAGTGGAAGATCATCCGCGGCGATGACGCCTTCTTCCAGATCACCAAGCGTCTTCACAACGGACTGCAAGGTGCTCCCGGCGGCCTTTCCGAGACCGAAAAGGCCCTCTACCTCGGCAATGCCCAGCTCAACGCCCCACACCTCGCCGAGGGCTATGACTTCGTCATCGTTCACGACCCCCAGCCCGCCGCCATCGCCGGGCTCGCCCGCCACCGCGGCTCCCGGTGGATCTGGCGCTGCCACATCGATACCTCCCACCCCAATCCCGCCATCTGGGACTTCCTCACGCCCTACCTCGGCGCCTACGACGCCGCCGTCTTCACCCTCGAGAACTTCATCCCTCCGCGCTTTCCCATCCGCCGCGTCGCCATCCTCCCGCCCGCCATCGATCCCCTCAGCCCCAAGAACCTCGCCCTCCCCAAGGAACTCGCCCGCCACATCCTCGAGTGGATCGGCGTCCGGCTCGACCGCCCCCTCGTCACCCAGGTCAGCCGCTTCGACAAGTGGAAGGACCCGCTCGGCGTCGTCGCCGCCTACCGGCTCGTCCGCCAGCGCATCCCCCACCTCCAGCTCGCCCTCGTCAGCTCCATGGCCCTCGACGACCCCGAGGCCTGGGACATCTACGAGAAGGTCCGCTCCGAAACCGCCGGCGACCCCCTCATCCATGTCTTCACCAACCTCGTCGGCGTGGGCAACGTCGAGGTCAACGCCTTCCAGTCCCTCTCCGACGTCGTCATCCAGAAGTCCCTGCGCGAGGGCTTCGGGCTCGTCGTCTCCGAGGCCCTCTGGAAGGGCACCCCCGTCGTCGCCGGGCGCGTCGGCGGCATTCCGATGCAGATGCCCCCCGGCACCGGCGGTATGCTCGTGGACAGCGTCGAGGAGTGCGCGGATGCGCTGCTCCACCTCCTGCGCCATCCCCAGGACGCTCATGCGCTCGGAGCGAGTGGACGCGAGCGCGTCCGCCATCACTTCCTCTTGCCCCGGCTGCTGCTCGATGAGCTTCTTCTGCTGGAGACGCTCGCCAGTGAGCAGCAGCGGGAAGAGGCTCAAACCCATCCTCTCCCGGAGGGAGAGGAGGCTTCCACGGTGGGATGACGGGGGCTCAGCGGCTCGCCATCGGGAGGGCGACGGCCTCCGCCTCCTCCGCCATCGTCCGTTGCAGGAGGTTGAAGCGCTGTCCGTCCACCAGCACGTGCTGCACCAGTCCCGAAACCGCCATCCGGTTGTCCGCCGTGCGCGCCACCCGTGCGTTCGCGGCGTCATAGAGCACCACCCACCCCTCCCCCAGCACCTCGAGCGTCCCGTCCGGCTTCACCCACGCCGCCGTCGCCTCGTCGATGCCCACCCCCAACAGCGAGGGGTGCTCCGCCACCAGGTTCACCAGCCGCCCCTGCCGCTTCCTCGCCATGAAGTGCGAGTCCACGATCGTCCCCGGCAGCAGCCCGATTCCCCGCGTCGTCACGATGTTCGACGCGCGCAGCACCGTCTCGTCCCCCTCGCCCACGAACATCACCTCGCTCTGGCACGCCGCTCCCGCGCTCGTCCCCGCCACCACTCCCCCGCGCGCCATCAACTCCCTCAGCGCCTCCAGCACCGGCGTGTCCACCAGCCGCTGTGAAATCCGATTCTGGTCTCCTCCACTGAAGAAGACCCCGCCCGCACGCTTCACCGCCTCCACCACCTCGGGCTTCAGCGCGTCCCGGCGCTCGTCGATGTGCACCACCTGCACATGCCTCGCCCCCGCCGCCTCCAGCTGCCTCTTGAGCTCCACTCCCGTGGGACGGCTCTTCTCGCTCGCCATCGGGAACACCACCACGGAGCGCTCGCCGCCTTCCGCCAGCTCCACGAAGCGCTTCAGCACCTCCAACGGCTTGAAGCCTCCGCCCATCAGCAGCAGGTGCCCACCTCGCGCGGGCGTCTGGGTCTCCACCGGAGAGAGGGCGAGCACGGAGTCGGGATTCGGTTGGATGCGCAGCATGGACCGGCCGCTCTGTATCACAGGCAACGCTTGCCCCTCTGGGAGGCGTGCTCGGCTGGATGGTTGCCTTTCAGGGAGGGGCGACACCGTGGGGCCCAGTGGATACGTGGTGCTGGCTGATTCACGGACGGGAGTACGGGCACAGGCACCCTCACCCCGTCCCTCTCCCGGAGGGAGAGGGGAAGTAGGCGGGATGTGAGCGACTTGGAGGCACGATGGGCTGGTTCGGGCGTTCGTTCTGGGGAGTGCTCGCACTGGGCTTGTTGCTGCTCGGCCAGGCAACCAGCCGCGCGGATTCTCCCGCGCCCGCGGTCGTCTCCCGCTGCGTCCTCGATGGCACCGTCGATGCCGGCTCCAGTGCCTTCCTTGTCGATTGTGTCCGCCGCGCCGAGGAGGCCGGTCATCAGGCGCTCCTCGTCCGGCTCGACACTCCCGGCGGTGAGCTCGAGTCCACCCGCGGCATCGTCCGCGCCTTCCTCGGCGCCCGCGTTCCCGTCCTCGTGTGGGTTGGGCCCTCCGGCGCCCGGGCCGGCAGCGCGGGCGTCTTCATCACCCTCGCCTCCCACCTCGCCGGCATGGCTCCCGGTACCAACATCGGTGCCGCCCACCCCGTCGTCGGGCTCTCCGGCCAGGACCCCGAGGCCGCCGGTGGCAAGGAGATGGCCCGCAAAATCGAGAACGACACCGTCGCCTTCGTCGAGTCCATCGCGAAGCAGCGCGGCCGCAACGTCGAGTGGGCCATCAGCGCCGTCCGTCAGAGCGAGAGCGTCCCCGCCGAGAGGGCCCTCGCGCTGAAGGTCATCGAGCACGTCACCCCCACCCAGGAGGCCTTCCTCGAGTGGGCCAACGGCCGCTCCGTCACCGTCGGCGAAACGCCCGTCACGTTGCGCACCGCCAAGGCCCTGCTGGTGGAACAGAAGCCCACCCTCGCCCAGCGCATCCTCCACGCCCTCGCCCAGCCGGCCGTCGTCTACATCCTCTTCCTCCTCGCTGGCCTTGGCATCGCCGTGGAGTTCACCCACCCCGGCCTGTTCATCCCCGGCATCATCGGCGTGGTGTGTCTGGTGCTCGCCCTGCTCGCCTCCTCCGCCCTGCCCGTGAACACCGGCGCCATCATCCTGCTCGTGCTCGGCCTCGGATTGCTCGCGGCGGAGCTCTTCTTCACCAGCGGCCTGCTCGGTGCCGCCGGCTTGGGGCTGCTCGTGCTCGGCGGCGTGTTCCTCGTGAACCGGTTCGACCCGGAGTGGTTCCTCGACACGCCCCTCCGGGTTCCCCTGCGCACGATGCTGCCCACCGCCCTCTTCGTCGCCGGGGCCGCCCTCTTCCTCGCCTTCCGCACCGCCGAGACCCGCCGCAAGCCCCAGCTCGCCGGAGACATGGGCCTCGTTGGCGAGCTGGGCCAGGTGCTCGACACCGTGTCCCCCTCCGGCGGCGAGGTGTTCGTCCATGGCGAGCGCTGGGCCGCCGTCTCCTCCACTCCCCTCTCTCCCGGCGCCCGCGTGGTGGTGCGCCGTGTGGAGGGGCTCACCCTGTTCGTCGATGAGGTGAAGACATGACCGATTTCTTCGGCGCCCTCGGGCTGCTCATCCCCCTGGGCATCCTCCTGCTCGCCTTCATCTCCGGCGTGCGCATCGTCAACGAGTACCAGAGCGGCGTCGTCTTCCGGCTCGGCCGCTTCGTGGGCCTCAAGCGCGCCGGCTTCCGGTGGCTCATCCCCTTCGTCGAGCGCATGGTCATCATCGACATGCGCACCGTCGCGCGTGACGTGCCCCCGCAGGACGTCATCACCAAGGACAACGTCAGCGTGAAGGTGAACGCCGTCGTCTACTTCCGCGTCATCCACGCCGACAAGGCCGTGCTCCAGGTGGAGGACTACCTCTACGCCACCAGCCAGCTCGCGCAGACCACCCTGCGCGCCATCCTCGGCCAGGTGGAGCTGGACCAGCTCCTCTCCGAGCGCGACCGCGTCAACCGCGACATCCAGAAGGTCCTCGATGCCCACACCGACCCGTGGGGCATCAAGGTCTCCAACGTGGAGGTGAAGCACATCGACCTGCCCGTGGAGATGCAGCGCGCCATCGCCCGCCAGGCCGAGGCCGAGCGCGAGCGCCGCGCCAAGATCATCGCCGCCGAGGGCGAGCACCAGGCCGCCGAGAAGCTCTCCATGGCCGCCGAGGTGCTCGACCGCAACCCCATCACCCTCCAGCTGCGCTACCTGCAGACGCTCGTGGAGATCACCGGCGGCGGCAACCAGACCATCATCCCCATCCCCCTGGACCTGATACGGGCGCTCGGGCTGCAGCCGAAGTAGCTCAATGGGAGTGCGGGTCCGGACGCACGTCGCCCGTGTCCAGCCGTGCGTCGCCCTCCTCCTCCACGCGGGCCACTTCGTGGCGCAGCGGCACCTCCTCGGTCCACGTGCGCCGCTCCACCGCCTTCTTCAGGTGCACCTCCTCGTAGACGGCGGCGCGCTTCACCACCTCCACGTCCTCGCGCCACAGGGGGATGACCTGCTCGAACTCCTCGAACGCCCCCGCGGTGCGCTCGGGAGCGCCGGCGGCCCCCGGCTGCACGGGCAGGCGCTCCACCACGAGTTCCTCGCGCCGCACCTCCACGGTGAGCTGCTTCAGCTCGGTGCGCACCACCTTGCGCACGCGCACCGCGCCCACGTCGCGCATGCGCAGCAGCGGGTACGCGTCCTCGCGCGCCAGCGGCACCCGCACGTCGCCCCCTTCCTCGCGCACGCTGGCTCCGGCCGTCTCCCGCGCGACGGGCGCCTCCCGAGGGAGGGGCTCGCTCAAGGGGGCCCCGGTGTGCGTCTCGCGCAGCGCGGCCCCTCCAAGCAACCGCACCTCCCCGTCCTTCACCGCCCCCACGTCACTGCGGGAGATGGTGAAACGCTGCGGCCAGAAGAAGCCGCGCTCCACCACCAGCGCCCCCGCCTCGAGCCCCACCAGCGTGCCCAGGCGCCTGCCGTCCGCGCCTCGCACCGCGAGCCCCGTCCTTAGTTCCTCCGTCCCGTCTCCAGCCATGACCGTCCGCTCCTCGGTTGCCCGTCGTGTCGTGCCTCGTCCCCACGGGTGCCCCCACCCGTGCCCTCACCTCAGTGCAGATCCTGGTCCGGACGCCCCGTGTCCTCGTGGGCCCCGGGCCGGCGCCCCTCCGGAGCGCCCCGCCGCGCCGTGAGCACCTCGCGCCACC
>DASQMW010000242.1:0-20499 GCA_035645295.1 Archangium sp. | reverse complement strand
CCACGGCGTTGGCCCGGACGGTGGCATCAATGAGGTGGGTGATGGGGCCAGCCTCGAGAGGCTGGAGCCGGAAGACCTGTCCGCCCGTCTCCGAGGTGATGCGCTGGTAGTCGGGAGCGATGGGAGTGCCCGCGAGACCTGGGCACGTGCCGAACAGGAAGGCGTGGATCCTCGCGCCCTGGTGCCAGGCGAGGCTGCTGACCTGCGGCGCCAGATGGCTGTCCTGGGCTCCCTCCTGGGTGAAGAGGAAGAGCTCGCCACCCTTGCCGGAGGCACCGAGCGCCTGGAGCGCCGCCGCCATGGACGGTCCGGAGCAGCCACCCCCTGCAGCCGTCCCCAGCGAGCCGAGGAGGCGTTTGAATTCGACGGGGTCGTGGGTCACCGTGAGGGGACCGGTGGACAAGTCCGTGAAGGGCACCAGGACGTAGCGCAAGGGCTCCTGATCCGTGCCGAGCCGGGACTCGACGAGCTGGAGGAGCTGGGCCTGGAGCGGCGCGAGGAGGCTGCCGAGGCCACCCGTGGGGCCGATGGCCAGGGTCAGCGTCGGGCCCACGCCAAACAGGAGTTCGAGCTCGCTCCGGGTGAGCTGCGCCTGGAGGTCCCGGATGAATTGCTTGCTCGCCTCCACGGCCGAGTCCGCCGCCTCCGTGTGTAGGCGGAAATGCGGTGACAGGGGTTGATAGAGGGTGTCCTTGTTGATGCCACCGGAGGGTCCGGGTCCGGTGTCGAAGGGCCCCCCATGGCGGCACTTGGAGGGCACCGCGGGTACCTCGTTCTCACCGCCGTAGAAGCCACTGGTCAGCAGGGGCGTGAGGAGGTTGCCGCCGCAGTCGAGGAAGAGGCTCCCGTCCGAGAGGATGACGAGTTCGCAATCCTCGCAGGTGGGGGTCTCGGCTCCGGCGGAAGCGGGAAGCGGCTCGCTGGAGCGCCACAGGCTGGGAAGCGCGCCAGCGTGGCCCGATTCGATCCAGTTCGAGTGGGAGTAGAAGTCCTGGAGCGTGTGGAGTGCCTGGCCCAACTGGCGCCGGGCGCCCTGCGCCTCTCCGGCCCGCAGGGAGAGGAGAACACCGTCGAAGAGCGTGACGAGCCGCTGCTTGCCCGGAGTGAAGCTCTCTCCATCGAAGTGCTTGAAGCCATTCGTCTGGTCCTCATCGACCTCGGCGTTGGCCGTCGCGGTCTCGTCGATGGCGCTCCGCATCGCACGGGTCTGGTGCGAGGTCCCGAAGAACTCCGCGCCGAGCTCCGTCATCGCCTGCTTCGTCATGTCCTCGTGGGTCGCCCCGGTTCCACCGAGGCCACACTTGAGACCATTGGTGGGACAGAAGGCCCGCGCGGAGGGACCGGGGAAACAGAGCAGGGCCAGGACGAGGACCGGGAGAGCGGCGCGTACCACGTGTCGGGAGGTCATTCCCGGCATGGGTAGACCCCCTCACCGGGGAGTGCAGGAAGCGTCCCAGGTGACACACGGGGATGCGTTCATGGCCAGACGCCCGGCCTCGTCCTCCGTCGGCTGGTACACGGGGCCACGGAGCAACGGCCCTCGTGCTCACAAGCCCAGCATCCGTTTCACCTCCTGCAGGTGGACCATTCCCGCCTTGAGCCCGAGGTGCTCCAGCGTGTCGATCTCCCGGACATCATCCAGGCCGATGGCATGGGGAAGTTCCTCATCGATGCGCAGGTAGCTCCCCTTGGGCAGCAGCAGCTTCACCTGCTCATGGATGGCGACCGACTGCGCGGCGAACTGCAGCTCGATCACCTCCCTCGCCCAGCCGATCTGCCCTCGCTGGCGGATGTCCTCGTACCGGAGCCACTTCTTCTTCCTCCCCGTTCCCACCGAGAGGAGCCGGAGCGCGTGGGTCTCGTAGCCCAGGTAGCGCTGCGCTTCGATCAACCCCACGAGGGCGGGGTTGTTGGCCCAGAGGCCTCCATCCAGATAAGCCCCCCTGCCCTCGAGTTGCACCGCGGGCAGGAAGGTGGGCGCGGCCGCGCTCGCCAGGGCGATCTCCCACATCCGCTTGTCTCCACCCGCATGGAGATCCTGGTGATGGTTGCCCTTCCAGACCTGGGGGCTGCCCGTCGACGCATCGAAGGTGGGAATGGCCACCGGCACGCGGGCACTGTCGAGCGTCTTGTCCTGGAACATCCGCTTCAACCACTCCACCAGGGGAGTGTTGTCGTGGGCCGTCGCGAAGAGCCGGCCCACCCGGTGGCGCCCGTTGCCGAAGATCAATGGGCTCGCCTCCTTGTAGGCTTCCAGGGCCTCCTGGGCCGTCAGTCCCGCCGCGAGCGAGAGCGCGAGGATGGCGCCCGTGGACGTGCCGGTGAGCAGCTCCAGGTGCTCGACCCAGCGGATCCTCAGGTGTTGCTCCAGGTGGGCGAGGAAGGCGGCGGTGAAGACTCCCCGGATACCGCCACCGTCGAGCGCCAGGATGCGAGCGGGTCTACTGTTGTCCATTGAAGGCCGCCTTCCAGTCCTGACGCGCCCGCTCGGGAGTGGCCGCCCCCAGGGCTCGCTCGGCGTGGGGGAGTGCCTGGGCGAGCCTGCCACGGAACTGCTCGAACGACTGGGCGTCCCACTCACCGGAAGAGAAGAGATTGCCCTGACCCGCCATGCGAGGCAGTGGCCTGGAGTGGTAGGCCCGCGCGTCCGGGAAGGCGCGGAGGATGGCCTGGGACAGTGTCACGAAGTTGGTGGCGAGGTCCGCGGAGAAGGAGGTGTTGGGGAAGGTGTAGAGCAGGCACTCGAGGTAGTAGGACGGGGCGACCTTCCTCGAGCCGAAGTGGCAGGTGCGCCACCGCTTGAAGAGCCGGACCACCTGTTTGAAGTGACCGCTGGTGGCCGCGCTCTTGGCCTTGCCTTTCTCGTGGTGCAGGCGGGGCCAGTTCTGCCGCTGGCCGCCCCGGAGCGAGAAGATCTCGATGGGATCCTGATAGGGGTCGGACGCAATGGCGGGCACGATGTCGATCCGCACCGGCAGGTTGAGGCGGATGCACTTGTCCTCCTCCGTCCACCTGCCGACGTACTGGCTGCTCTGCTGGAGCCTGTTCTTGATGTCCCGGAAGAGGGCCTCCCGGGTCGTCAATCCGGCACGCCGGCTCACCGCGACGATATCCACGTCATTCATGTCCGCGAGGGCGGTGTCATTCCTGTAGGAGCCCTGGAGGAATGTCAGGTAGTCCAGATCGCCCAGGGCCTGCCGGACTCCCTGGTGGGCGGCGATGGCCTGCTGGACCACGGACTCGGAGGGTCCTTGGGCGTAGGCGGTAACGAATTCGGCATCCAATGCACGGCGCATGATGGTTTTCCTTTCGGGGGAAAGGCCCGTGCCGGCGGGAAGGGGGGTGTTTGCCGAGGCGATGGCCTGGCGCGTCCACTCAGGCCCTGACGTTGGACGGAGAGGGGCCTTCGCGGCGCTCGCGGGCTTGCTGCCGGCTCAGCGTGCCACGGCTGTCGGGTGCGCCGGAGCCTCGTGGGCCCGGGGCGTCCCTGTCATGAAGGGAAGGGGTGATTCAGCTGGCTGGAGTGACCATCGGCACCTCCGCATGGCGCCTGACGGCACCGGCAGTCTTCCCGCCGAGGCTGACCACTGCATGCACCATGCATGCGCGCCGCCTTCAGCTCGGACCGGGTCCGCCGGTCATCTGGCCTCTGTATCCAGCTCCGTACCCACCACCCCTGGAGAGACTCACAGGTTACGGACCCTGAGACTGCCGTGGCGGTATTGAGACTGCACTGAGGACCCAAGAGGAAGGTAAAGACCCGCCTCTGGCGGATGCAAGCGCGCCTCGTCCTCTCGCCTCCGCGCTGCGCAGTCTGTCTGGAGGGCAGGCAGGACACCCTCCCGCTGCCTCCTTGAAAACAGACACGGATTCAACCTGGGAGCCGTGGCACCCTCACCCCGTCCCTCTCCCGGAGGGCGAGGGGATATTGGGCGGAGCTTGGGCTTACCTGCGGGTGAAGACTCTCAGAGGTCTCCCCTCGGTGTCGTCGCCTCGCACAGGTGCTCGATGAAGTCCGGCAGCAGCTGCGCCGAGAGGATCCAGATCCGCCCCTCTCCCAGGTCCACCAGCTTCGCCTTCTCCGTGTACGCCGTGTGCTCCGTCTCCACGTAGTGCACGAACACGCTCAGCCCTCGCGCCCGGTACCACTCCGCCGCTCCCGCCAACAGCGCCAGCATCGCCTCCTGCCCTTCCGCCGACGCCTCGTCCACCAGCGAGATGACCCGCAGCCCGTCCAACACGTGGAACAGGTTCAGCCCCACGTGCGCCGTCTCCAGCACTCCCACCGCCAGCGCCCGCCCGTCCTTGCGCGCCACCAGCACGTCCCGCTCCCGCTTCAGCCCCGCCTCGGCCCACTTCGCCTTGAGCGCCTCCAGCCCGAAACGCTCCGGCACCAGGTCCAACGCCTCCCGGTACGCCTCCGGCCTCGTCTCCTTCAGCCGCTCGAACAGCGCCGCCTTCTCCTCCTCCGTCGGCGCCCCCAGGCTGAAGCCCTCCGGCATCTCCCACTCCCGCTTCGCGTCCGCCTCCATGAAGCGGAACGGCACCATGCACGCCTGCCCCGTGTGCTGGTACCACTCCGCGAAGTCGAAGGCCGTGAAGCGCACCCACCTCACGTTCGCCTCGCAGTACGCCAGGAACCACTTCACCTCCGGGTCCGTCTGCGCCGGCTCGAACCCTCTCAAATACACGTCCCGCAGCGCCTCGCGCGCCGTGCTCCTCAGCGTCTCGTTGCGCGGCTGGTGCCTCGCCAGCTGGTGCGCCAGCCAGCTCCCCGAGTACGGCTTCAGCCACGACAGGCTCGCCTCCACCGAGTTCCCACTCGGCATCGGCCTCACCACCCGGTACCCCAGCCTCCGGTACCCCTCCAGCTTCTCGTGCGCCTCCCGGTACTCCGCCTGCATCCGCGCGAAGTCCCCCGGACTCTTCCCCGACAGCCGGAAGTATCCCGAGCGCTCGAACAAGTCCCACGTCCCCCCGTTCCAATCCCCCGACACCCGCGTGTTCGGATGGCTCTGCTCCTCCACCAGCCCCCGCCAGCGCGCCAGCTCCCGCTCGCCCAGCGGCTCCACCTTCATCCCGCACCGCCTCCCCAGCGCCGTGCCCGTGATGTTGCGCACCTCCGCCCGCAGCCTCACCGGCTCCTTCCCCGGCAGCCCCACCTCCAGCTCCGGCAGCACCAGCCCCGGGTACAGCAGATCCTCCCCCGGTTGCGTCGCGAACGACAGGCCCTCGTACGAGATGTCCGTCAGCTCCCGCTCCACCCTCACCTGCGGCCACAGCGGATGCGCGAAGCGCGCCGAGCACCCCTCTCCCGCGGGCGCCCTCCTCAGCTTGCGGTGCCGGTAGCGCACCAGCTCCCGCGGCAGCGCCACGCCCCACAGCCCGTCCTCGTACACCGTGTGCTCCACCTGGAAGTGCAGCACCGAGCTGAAGCCAAACACCTCCAACCTGAACGGCACCGGCGGCAGCGCGCCCCTCACCTCCCACCACACCCGCCCGTCGTATTTGTCATACAGCGCCGCCACCAGCTCCACGTCCCCACCCGCCGAGCGCGCCATGCCCCGGCACCGCCTCGCCGTCAGCGCCTCGAAGATGCGGCCAATCCGGTCCACCCTCGTGATCCGCTCCCGCCAGATGGGGTGCGAGTCCGGCGCCTCGAGCTGGCCTTGATCCCTCCAGCCCTCCAGCATCGTGACGATGTGCCGGCCCTGGTCCAGCGGCGGCGCCACGAAGCGCAGGCTCAGCTCCGGCCGCTCCTCCGGCCCCGCCTCGTACACATTCAGCACCTCGGCCCTCAGCCTCTGGGCCTCGCCTCCCACCCCCAGCAGCACGTTCGTCCGCTGTCCGGGCCTCAACCCCGTGGGCCTCGTCAGGCTCAACGTCAGGTGCTCCGGCGACAGCTGCACCAGCCTCCCCGCCGAGCTCAGCTCCCCCTCCACCTCCGCCACCGCCGCCAGCCCCGGTCCCATGCGGTAACCCAGGCCACTCTCTCGGGTTCGCACGCGGTCCGCCTTCTCCGTCGCCATGGGAACTCCGTTTGTCGTGGAGAGCCGCTTTACGTGAACACTGAAAGTTTTTTGCCCCACCGTCGTATCGGCCACCTGGATGGAAATTCGGTTCCGCCAATGTGGACACACGCCCAAGCCCTTGCAGCGGCACCCGGGGGCCGGATCTCCTCAAGCGTTGCGAACCAACCCCGCCTTCGTGATGCGCAGGACAGTCAACAACCCCCTCGTACGCCGGGTAGGGATTGCCCAAGTTCCCTCCCGCACCCAGGGCATGGCCGTTCCATGCCTCCTGGAGTTTTCCTCGATTCTCGTAAACGAATGCTGGAGGGCCGCACCTCCCCCGGTGCCTGGCGCGTCCGGTTCAGCGGCCCGGGCGGGGAGACGTGTGGGTGGAATCCGCTGTCATTGCGCTCTCACGCGAAAATCACGGTGGTGGCTTTCGACTCGGAGCCAGCAGTCCTATAAGCTTGGTTTTCTCGAATGGCTGGGTCGAAGCTCCCTTTCGCGCCGGGTGATGTGCGCGGCTTGCGGATGGGCAACTACGAGGTGCTCTGCCGCCTGAGTACGGGTGGGATGGCGGAGATCTTCCTCGCCTCCAAACGGGGCCTGGCCGGCTTCACCAAGCCCGTGGTGCTCAAGAAGATCCTCCCGGACATCCAGGGCCAGGAGGAGTTCGTCCAGATGTTCCTGGACGAGGCCAAGGTCACCGCGGCCTTCAACCACCCCCACATCGCCCAGGTGTTCGACCTGGACGTGGACGATGGCGAGCTCTTCCTCGCCATGGAGTTCGTCCCGGGCGCCACGCTGATTGAAGTGGCGCGCGCCTGCCGCGCCGCCAACGAGCCCATGCCCCCGGGCTTCGGGCTGGCGGCCGTGAGGGACACCGCGCTGGCGCTGCACTACGCGCACACCTTCACGGACGCGCTCGGCCAGGCCTCGCCCGTCATCCACCGGGACGTGGCCGAGAAGAACATCATGGTGACGTACGAGGGCGTCACCAAGCTGCTGGACTTCGGCATCGCCAAGAGCCTGTCGGCCGTCAGCCGCACCGCGGCCGGCATGGTGAAGGGCACCAGCGGGTACATGTCGCCGGAGCAGATTCTCGGCGAGCCGTTGGACGCCCGCAGTGACTTGTTCAGCCTGGGCGTGGTGCTGCACGAGTGCCTCACCGGCATGCGGCTCTTCCCGGGCAAGGCGCCCATGGCGGTGGTGAACGCCGTGCTCAAGGGCCCCATCCCCGAGCCCTCGCGCGCCAACAAGGCCATTCCCCCCGAGCTGGACGCCATCGTCCTCAAGGCGCTGGCGCGCAAGCGCGCGGACCGGTACGCCACCACGCTCGAGTTCGCCCGCGCCCTGGAGCGCGCCGTGGCCCCCCTCATCTGGCTGCCCGAGCAGAGTGGCGAGCTGATGCGGCGCCTCTTCGCCGAGCGGCGCGAGCAGACGCGCCAGTTGCTCGCCAGCGGCCGGGCCGGTGTCGACAGCACGGGCGTGGTGAAGCTCGCCCAGCTCTTCCCGGATCGGGACGCGCCCGCCACACCGCCTCCCGCGCCCGCCACGCCGCGCCTGCCCACCATCTCCGCGCCCCACCTGCCGGCGCCCGGCCCCGCCCGGCCCGAGGAGACGGAGCTCGTCTCCTACTCCGTGGTCGCGAAGCCTCCCGCCTCGCTCCCCGGGGAGAAGCGGACCGCCGCCTCCTCCCAGCTCTCGGCCACGCCTCCGCCTCCTCCCCCGGAGACGGGCATCCACCCGCCGGCGCAGCCCGCCTCCCGCTCCCGCCCGGTCCGCACCCCGGTGGAGCCCTCCACCCTGCCCTCCGTGCCCGTCCTGGTGGAGCCGCCCCGCCTCGTCCGCTCCCCCACGCCCCAGGAGCAGAGCCGGGCCGAGCCGCGCGCCCGCAGCCTGAGCCGCTCCGACGCCGTGCCCGTCCTTCAGGAGCCGCAAGAGTCCTTACAGAAGACGGCCGTCATCCGGCCACCGCGCGCCACGCCCACCGGTGAGCAGCCCGTTACCTCGGACGAAACCCTGCCCCGGTACGACGCCACGCGCGCGGCCCGCCGGACCTCGCTGTCGCACCTGGACGCCGTCACCCTGCCCACCGGCTCGCCCACCTTGCCTCCCGGGCCTTCCGCTCCTCCGGCGCCCCCCTCGCGCGCCCTGCCCCCCGAGGACCCCACCGTGCCCGTCGCGCGCTCGCCCCTGGCCCGGCCGCCCGCGGTGCCCGAGGACGAGGACGGGCCCGAGTTCCTCACCGCCCCCTACCTGGCACCTCCGTCCGCGTCCTCCGGGCCGCCGCCGCTGGATCCCGGGGACGAAGACGAGGACGAGCTCCGCACCGCTCCCTTCCTGGTGCCGCCCGCGGCCTCCCGGACATTCCCGGGGCCCCGGAACGAGGAGCCGGACGAGGAAGACCTCACCCCCACCCATCCTCATTCCGTCTCCCGCGGACACCTCCCGGTGAAGCCCCGGGATGAAGAGGAGGACCTCACCGCTTCCGGCGCTCCTCCCTCCGAGCCCTCGCGCCGGGGCGGGCTGTGGGCCGCGCTGATCCTCCTGCTCCTCGTGGGCGGGTTGGCCGCCCTCGTCGTGCTGCGGCTCGATGGGGGGCTCCTGTCCTCGCGGCTGTTCCCACCCGTGCCCGAGGCCACCGAGGCTCCCGCCCGGGCCGCCCCGCCAGTTCCCCAGGCCGCACCGGCCCAACCGGTGGACGCCGCTCCTCCGGCGCCCGTGGCTCCCGAGGCCGCCCCCGCGCCCGCCCCCACACCGCAAGCAGCGGCCCCCACCGACGCCCCCGCGCCCGCCCCCACGGAGGTGAGCGCCACGGCCACCGGTACGGGCTCGCCCGAGGCGAAGAACGAGGCCCCTCTCGAGAGTGGAGCCGTGGCGGAGGCTTCTCCGAAGGAGGAGCCCCAGGCCGAGGCCCCGGAGTCCGCGCCACCGGCGAAGCGCGGCAAGGTGGCGCCCTCGCGCCGCACCGCACGCCCCTCCGCTCCCGCCACCGTGGAGACCTCGCCCGAGAAGGTGACGACGGCCGACGAGGCGGACCGGGCCTGGCAGGCGCTGGAGCGCGAGCGCACGGGCGCGGCCGAGCCCTTGGGCGGGAAGGGCTCCCTGACGCTCGTCACCGAGCCCTACGCCAAGGTGTACCTGGGCAGCCGCTCGCTGGGCGAGACGCCCCTCTTCCGGGTGCCCCTGGCTCCGGGCAAGCACACCCTGCGGCTGGTGGCCCCCCACTTCAAAACCTTGAAGCTCCAGGTGGAGATCCAGGCGGGCGAGGTCACCTCCATCCGCGCCCCTCTCGAGAAGCTCCGGGAGTGAGCGGCCGGGCGGGCCGCGTGCAATCGCTCGCGGCGCGGTGCGTACCTGGAAGGACACGAGGCCTCGCGCCTCTCCCTTCTCCGAGGTCCACCGCATGCAGCTGCGCTCCCTGCTCCTTCCCGCCGCCCTCCTGGTATCCGTCCCCGTCTTCGCGCAGGACGCCGCCAAGGCAGGGCCGCTCGAGGTCCCCGATTTCCGCGGCGTGGCGGTGGGCTACGGCATCCGCGCCGAGGTGAAGCCGGGCCCCAAGTCGGTGCGTCTGGAGGGCAACAAGGACGACGTGGCCCGGGTGAAGCTCGAGGTGAAGGACGGCGTGCTGACGACGCAGGTGGAGAAGACCTCGATGTTCTTCAACAAGGGGCTCAAGGACGTGCGCCTGTACGTCACCAGCCCGCGCGTGGAGAGCGTGGCGGCCAGCGGGGGCGCCGACGTGGATGCGCAGGCCACCCGCGTGGACACCTTCGAGGTGGCGGCCAGCGGCGGCTCCCAGGTGGAGCTCACCGGTGTGGACTCGCAGAACCTCCAGGTGGCGGCCAGCGGCGGCTCCCAGGTGGACCTCGAGGGCCGCGCGGGTGAGCTGAAGGTCACCGGCAGCGGGGGCTCGATCATCGAGGCCGGCAAGGTGAAGTCCGATTCGCTCCAGGTGACGGCCAGCGGCGGCACCCGCGTCGAGGCCAACCCCGAGCGCAGCATCCAGGGCGCTCTGTCCGGTGGCTCGACGGTGAAGGCGGGAAAGAAGCCCGCGAGCGTACAGGTGAACAGCTCGGGCGGTTCCCAGGTGCAGTACGAGTAGAGCTTGGAGTAGGAGTCGCTCGCGATGACGAGGTAACGGGGTGGGGACACGGGGCTGGGGGGCTCCGTGTCTCCACCCTTCTCGTTTCCAGGGGCTCAGTTGAGCCGGAAGATGTTCTTGAGCCGACTGAGGATGTCGACCTCTTCCGAGTCGGGCAGCGTCTCGCCCGAGGCCGTCATCGCCGCGTCCAGCTGCATGCGCCGGTGTGCCAGCATCCCCGACAGCTTCGGCGCCAGCTCAGGGTGCTCCTCGAAGAGGCGCGCGAATACCGGCCGGCCCAGCTCCAGCAGCACCACGTCCGTGAGCGCCACCACCGTGGCCGTGCGCGGCTCGCCCGTCAGCAGCGACATCTCCCCGAAGTAGTTGCCCCGCGACAGCCGCGACACCTCCACCCCTCCCGTGCGCACGCTCAGCTCGCCCCGGCCCACCAGGTAGAAGGTGTTGCCCTTCTCGCCCTGTTCAATCACGTGCTCGCCCTTGGCGAAGCGCCGGGGCACCATCTCCTGCCGCAGCCGCGTCCGCTCCTCCTCGCGCAGCACCTTGAAGAGATCCACCCGCCGCAACATGTCGGCGACCATCTCCTCGGAGAACTCGGAGCCCGGCGCGCCCAGGTGCATGTTCAGCTTGCGCTGCGCGGGAAGCTCGATGCCCTCGCGCCGGAAGCGGTACCAGATGCGCGTGTAGAACTCCGCCATCACCGCGTCGGCCTGCGAGAAGTCCTCCACGTAGTAGCGCACCTGGTAGCGGATGCCGAGCTCCTCGAAGCCCACCGTGCGGCACATGGGCGGCGGCGCGCTCAGCACCAGCGGCACCTGCTCCAGCACCTCCATCACCGCCTCCTTCACCTCGTTGGGCGCCCGGTCGTACGGGCCATGGAAGGACAGATCCATCCCCACCGGCTGCCCGCCCTTGGAGTAGTTCTTCACCGCCTCCTTGGAGCAGACGTTGTTGGGCAGGGTGATGATCTCCTTGCGCGACGTCTCCAGCCGCGTGGCGCGCCAGGCCACCTGCACCACCCGCCCGGTGATCTCCTTGATGGTGACCCAGTCGCCCACCTGGTAGGGGCGCTCGAGCTGCAGGGACAGGCCCGCGAAGAGGTTGCCCAGCGTGTCCTGCATCGCGAGACCCAGCACCACCGACACGATGGCCGACGTGGCCAGCAGGCTCGTGAGATCGATGGCCAGCTCCGCGCGGAGAATGGGGACGACGGCGATGACGTAGAGCGAGATCTCCACCACGTCGCGGAGGATCTTCGGCGGCGGAGTCCGGATGCCCAGGCGCGTCACCGTCAGGACGGCCAGAGACATCCCCGCCCGGATGCTGCCGAAGGCGAACGTGAGCATCCACGCCACGCGCAGCAGCGGCAGCACCCGCGGGTGCAGTTGCTCACCGAACTGCCCCTCCACCACGCGCAGCACCAGGAACGTCACCAGGAAGCCGAGCGCTCCGCCCAGCTCCTTGCGGAACTGCGAGTCCGAGCTCGCGGCCCGTACGCCGATGACCAGCAGCGTGAGGAGGACACCCGAGATCAGCGAGAGATTGCTCTGCAGGAAGGGCAGCACTCCGCGAGCCTGTCCCTGGTGATGGGGGGGGTCAAGGCACCCGGAGTCTCGCTTCCAGGGATGAACACGGACTCGGGCACCCTCACCCCGGGGGGCTTGCCCCCCTTTGAACGACGGGGGGCTCCCCTCCCGGTGGGAGAGGGGAAGTCAGGCGGATTTTTGTGACGGGTCCGCAATTGGACCGTGAGGGTATGGTCCGCAACCCATGAAACAGCACGCCCCGTCCGCCGAGCGCAACCGCGAGCCCCTCCTCCTCGTCCTCCGCGAGCTGCTGCCCTCGCAGGGCACCGTGCTCGAGGTAGCCAGCGGCACCGGCCAGCACGCCGTCTTCTTCGCCCGCGCCTTTCCGGGGCTCGTGTGGCAGCCCACCGATGCGGACCCCGTCGCGCGCGCGAGCATCGAGGCCTGGCGCCGGGATGAAGGTCTGCCCAATGTGCGCGAGCCACTCGCGTTGGATGCCAGTGCCAGCACCTGGCCGGTGGAGTTCGCGGATGCCATCGTGTGCATCAACATGATCCACATCTCCCCGTGGAAGGCGTGTCAGGGATTGATGCGAGGCGCCGCGCGGGTGCTGTCCCCGGGAGCGCCGCTCATCCTCTACGGGGCGTATGTCATCGAGGGCCGGCCCACCGCGCCGAGCAACCTCGCCTTCGATGCCTCGTTGCGCGAGCGGAACCCGGCCTGGGGCGTGCGCGAGCTGGGCGCCGTCACCGCGGAGGCGCGGGCCCACGGACTGGAGCTCGACCGGGTCATCGACATGCCCAGCAACAACTTCACCGTCGTGTTCCGCCAACGCGGCGGGTGAGGCTGACGCTGGCTCACTCTGGCCGGAAGTCGAGGGCCACCGAGTTCATGCAGTAGCGCAGGCCCGTGGGCTGTGGGCCGTCGTCGAACACGTGTCCGAGGTGCGAGCCGCAGTGGCTGCACACCACCTCGGTGCGCACCGTGAACCAGCCCTTGTCCTCGCGGTGATCCACGGCGTTGGGAGTGAGGGGCTGCCAGAAGCTCGGCCAGCCCGTGCCCGAGTCGAACTTGGTCTCCGAGCTGAACAGGGGCTGGCCACACGCCGCGCAGTGGTAGGTGCCCGCGGCCTTCAGGTCCCAGTATTTCCCCGTGAAGGCCCGCTCCGTGCCCTGCTTGCGCAACACCTTGTACTGCTCGGGCGTGAGCTGTTGCTTCCATTCCGCGTCGGTCTTCTGGACGGCGTACACCTTCGTGCCCTCCTCATGGGAATGCCCCGGCTCCGGGTTCCCGGCCGCCAGCCCCCCGAGCACCAGCAACGGCAGGAGCAGCAGCACCCCGTATCGGCTTCGTCTCTCCTGGCTCATATCTTGTGGATAAGTGGCTCGGCCCTTTTCGGTTACAGGAAGGCGTCGCGGGTCCGGCTTTTCTCCGGGAAGTGTGCCTCCCCGCTCCGTCCCCAAGTTCTCCACAATCCGGCCGTCCACTCTCCCGCAGTGCCAGCGCGCGAGCCTCCCAGCGGCAGCCCGCTTCAGGTAGGCAGGAGGCCATGCCACGCACCCTCGGGGCCTCCGGGCCCGCCGTGTCTCCCCTGGGTCTCGGACTCGCCGCGCTCGGCCGCCCCGGGTACATCACCCTCGGCCATGGGGAGGATCTCGGAGGGGACCGCTCCGTCGAGGCCATGGAGCGCCAGGCCCATGAGGTGCTGGATGCCGCGTACCGCGCGGGCGTGCGCTACTTCGATGCGGCCCGCTCCTATGGCCGCGCCGAGGCCTTCCTCGCCTCGTGGCTGAAGGCTCGCGGCCTGCGCCCAGAGGACGTCACCGTTGGCTCCAAGTGGGGCTACACCTATACCGCTGACTGGCGCGTGGACGCCGAGCGCCACGAGGTGAAGGATCACTCGCTGCCCACCCTGCGCCGACAGTGGGGAGAGAGCCAGACGCTGCTCGGGCCCTGGCTGCGGCTGTATCAAATCCACTCCGCCACCTTCGAGAGCGGGGTGCTCGAGGACACGGGAGTACGGGAGGAGCTCGGGCGGCTGAGGGACACGGGCGTGCGGGTGGGATTGTCGCTCAGCGGACCCCGTCAGGCGGAAGTGCTGCGGCGCGCCCTGGAGGTCCAGGCTGGAGGCTCTCCGCTGTTCTCCTGCGTGCAGGCCACGTGGAACCTGCTGGAGCCCTCCGCGGGCCCCGCGCTCGCCGAGGCCCATGCCTCTGGCTGTGGCGTCATCATCAAGGAGGCCGTCGCCAACGGGCGGCTCACCGGGCGCAACGGGGATCCAGCACTGCGGCCCCTGCGCGAGGTGGCGGGGGAGCTGGGGACCCCAATGGACGCGGTGGCCATCGCCGCGGTGCTCGCGCAGCCGTGGGTGTCCGTGGTGCTCAGCGGAGTCACCACCGTGGAGCAACTCCAGAGCAACCTGCGCGCGCTGCAGGTGAGGCTCGGGGATGAGGCGCGGGAGACGCTGCGCCGTCTTGGCGAGCCACCGGAGACGTACTGGGCGAAACGCTCCGCCCTGCCGTGGAACTGAGGGGGCACCCAGGGGGAGACCTCCCGGGCGCGGTCTTCCAAAACTTGTCCAACAGTTGGACAAGTTCGGACGAAGCGCGAACGGCGGGCTCTACCGGGGCAGCGGGGCCGTCAGCGTGGAGAACATCAGCTTCAACGCCGCGTCCTGTCCCACCAGCAGCTTCGTCGAGCCCACCACCCACTTCACCGTACGCCGCGACACCTTCACGGCCTGGCGCTCCAGCACCGCCGCATTCCCATACAGCTTGCGCAGCGTCATCACCGCGAGGAATAGCGGCCAGAGGCAGAACAGGCGGATGCCCCGCTCCTGTCCCGGCAGCGCCATCACGTACTCGAAGGCCTTGCGCAGCTCCCGGTGCGCCACCGCCACCATCTGCCCGTGCGCCTTCATCGCCTCGCCCCGGTTGGCGGGCTCCAGCAGCGCCTCGGGCGTCAGGCCGTGCTCGGCCAGCAGCGTCCTCGGCAGCCAGCAACTGCCGCGCTCCAGATCCTCGCGCACGTCCTTGAGGATGTTGGTGAGCTGCAGCGCGTTGCCGAACGCCACCGCCCGCGGCTCCAGTGCCGCCGCGCGCTCGGCGATGGCGGGCGAGTACCACTGGAAGAGCCGCGTCAGCATCTCCCCCACCGTGCCCGCCACGTAGTAGCAGTACTCCAGCGTCTCCTCGAGGCTCGCCAGCCCCAGGCCTCCTCCCGAGGCACGCCCCTTGTCCCCCATCTTCCCCATGCCCTTCGTCATGGTCGCCACGCAGGACGCCACGTGCTCACGCACCGGGGCCGCGTGCACCGACAGGGCTTCCAGCACCCGCGCCGTCCCCTCCACCAGCCGCACCTCCGCCTCCGGCGCCTGCGCCCGCAGCACCCGCGCTCCCTCCTCCGAGAAGCGCCGCGCGTCCTCCTCCCACCCCGCCGGCAGCGTGCTCAGCCGCGCCAGCTCCGCCAGCAACGCCTCGCTCGCCGGGCCATGCGCCTCGTCCTCCAACGTGTCGGCGATCCGGCACAACAGGTAGGCCACCATCACCGCCGTGTCCAACGGACGCGGCAGCACGGGAATGTTCATCGCGAAGGTGCGCGACACCGCCGGCAGCACCTCCCGGCAGAAGGCGATCGCGGAGGGCTCGGTCTGCATCGGTATCCTGGCCGACGTGGGAAGCTGTGACGGCTCGTCCTTGGACATGAGGACGTACGGACGGTCTTCCATCGCTCTCCCACTCGGCACGAGGCGCGGGATTACCCCAGACCGGCGCCGGGTGCACGCAATCCGTTCGGCTCCCTCACTCTTCCCCAGGCTGCTTCACGGCCGGCACCTGCCCGGTGGGCTCCACGGCGTTCACCACATAACCGTCCCCCTCGAGCGTGAAGCGCGCCCGCACCTCCTGTCCCGGCTGGAGTGCCTGGCGCTTGTCCGGGGTGAAGTGGGTCTCCTGCGTCAGTTCGAGCGGGAAGACGGCCCCGCCATGCCGCAGCCACAATTGGTCCCCCTGCACGTTGACCACCTGGCCGTGGAGCTCGCCTTGCCGCGCCTCGCCATGACCGGCTGTCCCCGAGCCCCCCACGCCCGCCGCTTCGTCCGTGACGGGAACATCATCCGTGTGCGGCGTCTGGCGGAACTCGTCCATGTTGTCGGGGATGTCCTCCGCGGGCCGCTGCCGATCGATGTTGCCGCGCTCCGCGTCCCCCACCTCCTGCGCGCCCGCCGGGCCGACCAGCCCGAGCACGGCGAGCCATGCCAACGCCTTGCGTGCCATGGGAGCCTCCTGTGTCTGGGTTTTCCTCATGGAGATGGGGTGCCCGAGCCGCCCACGCCCGGTGTCTCCCCCGGGGAGGGAGCCGGAGGGAGGGCCTCGTCCGAGAGCAGGAGGGCCAGGAGGGCGCCTTCCTCGGCGAGTCCGAGGGGCACGGCGTCCTGGGGAATGCGCAGCGTCACGGGCACGGGAGGGCCGCGGGTGACGTCACACGTGCGCCAGCCCGAGTAGTGGATGCCCGCCATGGGAAGCGAGTAGCTGCAGCCTCCCACGCTGCCGGAGATTCCGGTGGGCGTCAGCGTCAGCTGGGCCGTGTCCGCGCCGAACCAGCCTCGCAGGACGAGTCCGGGTTGGGGCGCGCGCGAGACGGCGGTGAGCTCCACGGAGGCGCCGGCTGCCCGGCCGGTGATGTCGCCGTCGCCGTTCCACTTCAAGTCCACGGGCTGGCCGTTGAAGGTGCCGCGCAGGCCCTCGGGGACGCGGCGCAGCTGGAGGCCGCTGCCGGAGATGGACTTGGCGCCGACGCGCAGCTGGAGGCGGCGCTCGCCTACCTGGAGCAGGAGGGGCTCGCGGACGGACACGGTGACCTGGGCGGCGGCGGGCGGGCCGAGGCCCAGCAGCACCACCACCGCCAGGAGAGCGAGGAGGCCGCGCCTCGGGAACGCCGGCTGTGTCACGCTGTCACCTGCCTTTCGTCGACCCCCTCAAGCTAGGGGCGCGGACGCCGGGCAGGAACGGGTGCTCCCCTGGATGCTCCTCGGGCGGGTCCAGGTCCGTGCCTGGAGGACGGGAATGCCCAGGTGAGTACCCAGGGGCTCGAGCCGCGCTCGGAGCTCGTTCTCGTGAATCACCATCCCCAGCAGTTGGGAGTCCACACGATCGAGATGTTTCCGAGGTGCTCCGAAAGCCGTCGTCCTGAAGATTCTTCTGATTTTCAGGTTGTTCCGACATTTATCCGCCCTTTGGGCGCACTCGGGTGCCTGCAATTGAGGATTTACTCCAACAGATGGGCGTCGAGGATCCTGTCCAGACCAAGAGCCCTCATGGCCTCGATGAGGGGCTGGTCGGCCGTGACGAGCTTCCGCTTGTGCAGGCTGGCCGTTGCCACCACGAGCAGGTCACCTTCCTGGATGTTGGTACCCTTCGCCTTGTTCCAGGCCCACAGCTTCGCGGCGACAAGCCAGCCGTTGTTCGCATCGAGACCCAGGATCGTTGCACTTTGGAGCAGCCGCTCGAATCTGGCGATCTTCTTCGCTCCTTCACTGCGCAACTTGAGCTCCTCCAATCCCCGGCGTGCTTCGTAGAGGACGAAGGTGGGGATCACCAACTCCCCATCGAGCGAAATGCGCTCGCGCACGGTGGTATGGAAGCGAGGCGCTCGCTCGGCCTTCCGACCATCGTAGAGCGCCGTGAAGGCGTTCGTATCGAGGAGATAGAGGCCCATCAGAAGATAGGGGAGGTGACACGGGCCCGCGAGATGACATCGATCGCCTCCGGTGTCATGACTTCTCGAAGATCGTCGATGTATTGCAGCACCTTCGCGAAACGCTCTTCGGGTGTGAGGTCTCTCAGGGGATCGAAATCAATCCCCTGAATGGCCATGAAATCCACCTTCTGCCTCGCTTCGAGGTAGGCGGTCTCGGCCAGATCCTCCAGGCGCTCCGGTGGAATGCCCCGCTCAATCGCTTGAAGCAGCGCGAAGAAGATGACCTGTGCCCTGACAAGGCCCAGGGAAGGATGTTTGATATATTTCGCTTCGTCGGTGCTCCCCGCGAAGATCTCCGCCTCCTCGCGACTCATAGGGGAGTGAGCATCCTCCACATAATATTTCCTCAAGACTCCCAACGTCCATTCGATCCCCGCCGCGGCGGGCAATCCCTGGAAGTAGGTCATCAACTTGTCCTCCAGAGATTGATACAGGTCCCACTCGTTCTCGGCGAGGCCCTCAGGGGGAATGGGCCTCGCCGCAATAAGGTCCCTGTCCAGCGCAACGCCGGCCTGAATGAATTCAACTGTCGCCTGATGGATGACCTCCGGCGTCACATCTCCGATCAGAAGTCGATCGAGGATCTGCCGGAAGCGCTCGGGTGCCCATCGGAACCGCGCACGCTGTTCAGCGGGAAGCCGATCAAGCAACCGCTCAAGATCCGAAGGAGTGAGCATAGCTGATACGGGCGACATGTGATGACCTCCAGGACCTCAAACAAAATATCAAGGACACATCTGGCCCGCCCTCAGCAAACCGGGCAGGCAGGAAAGCCCGTGGCTACCCGCCACCGGCCTGTTCCCCACAGGGTATAACCCTGGCGCCTTCCGTCAGGATATTACCCATGAAGTAGTCAACCTGACAAGTAGAGGCGCGCCACTCACGGCGCCGCACGCACCGGGTCCTCGTGGTGATCATGCCCCGGCCCGCCGAACGTGCCCGGCCAGGGCGCCTCGGCCGGCTCCAGACCCGGCAGCGTGAAGCGCTGGAACCGCGCCCGGCTGTCCGAGAAGGGGGGATCGCACTCCCCGCAGCTCGTCGCTCCGTCCATCATCGTGAGCGACCCCGGCCCCAGCTCGAACAGCTGCGGCATCGTCCGCGGCGTGTAGCCCAGCTCGCACCGGAAGGCCTCGCTCCCATCCCCCGCCCTCACCCCCACCAACACCGGACTCCGTCCCTCCGCCGCGAAGCCCAGCACCACCGTCCGCCTCACCCCGCCCTCCGGCCACGTCCCCAGCCGCAGCTCCTTCGACACGAAGCTCGCCCCCTGCGGCAGCCGGTACGTCCACGCCGGCTTCAGCCCCGGCACCTCGTACCCCTCCAGCTTCGGAGACACCGGCGGCGCCGTGTCCGGATTCACCGTCGCCCCCTCGGGGCTCGGCACCAGCACCTCGCGCGTCGCCACCGCCCTCCCCAGCTTCCGCGGCAGCACCGCCACCGGCTCACCATCCGACGTGCGCAGCGGCTCCGTGCCTCCCTCCGGCATCAGCAGCCCCCTCACCAGCCCCAGCTCTCCTCCCGGAAATGGCAGCGTCCTCCTCCAGCGCGGCACCCCGTCCGAGGAGAACGCCATCACCAGCGTCGGAGACCCCGCCCTCAGCGGCGCCCCCGAGTTCACCGTCGGGCTGAACGTCACGTACAGGTCCCCCGCGGGATCCGACGCCAGCCCGAACGGGTGCGGGTGGTTGCACTCGGACAGCAACGGGTCCTCCAGGAGCTGCGCCGACACCAGCCCTCCCGCCGCGTTGAGCACCACCAGGTAGTACAGCCGGCACTGCGTCCTCGAGTCCTGTCCCGCCGGGTACCCCTCGAAGAGTGCCGCCAGCCGGTCCGGCGCCATCACCGCCAGCCGCGCCATGAAGAGCGTCGAGGACTTCTGCGCGATGTCCGGCCTCACCCTCCCCAGATCGAAGCTCCAGCGCGGCGCCGCCGTCGCCCGCTCCATCAGCGACACCGTCCCCTGCTGCGGCAGGTCCATGCACAGCAGCCGCTCGTTCCACAACATGCACCGCCGCCCCGTCACCTGCGCGTGCACCGGCCCCTTCCCCGCCGCGTCCAGCACCGGCTTCTCGAAGAAGCCCGCCAGCGTCACGTCCCCCTCGGGGCCCACCAGCAGATCATGCAGCTTCCGGTCCTCGGCCGCCGCGTCGTACGTCCAGTCCGGTACCAGCGGCTTCGCCGGCGGCTGTTCGCACACCGAGCCCCGGCACCGTCCCTCGCCCTGGCACGGCGAGGCTGGCGCGCACACGAAGTGATCCGGTGGATTCCTCTTCACGCACGCCCCCTCCACGCACACGTCCGCCAGGTCGCACCCGCGAGCCTCGCCACAGAAGGTGCCATTGCGCGCGGGCTTCAGCTGGCAGCCCCGCCGCGGATCGCACCACCCCTGCTGGCACGCCCCATCCCCCGGGCACGGCGGCGCGGGCACCGCCTGGCACCCATCCAGCGGGCTGCACACGTCCGTGGTGCACGCGTTGCCGTCGTCACAGACACGCTCGCGCCCCTTGCACCGGCCCTCCTGGCACACCGCGTCCAGCACGCACGCGTTGCCCGGATCGCACCCCGTGCCGTCCTCCAGCACCTCCTCCACACACTCCTCGCGCACGGCGTCGAACGTGAAGCGGTGGCAGGCCGAGGGCATGGGACAGGGCGGCGCCGGCCGGGCCTCCCCCTCCAGCCGCAGCGTCACCGTGCGGCCCCCCTCCTCCGTGCCCACCAGCGTGGCCGAGAACGTCCCGGGGGCGTCAGGCGTGAAGACCACCTTCACCGTGGCCTCCTCCGAGGGCCCCACCCGCGCCGGCAGCCCCTGCACCGAGAAGGGCCCCTGCACCCCGTTCCACTCCATCCGCACCCCGGAGCGGCCCGCGCTCACCACCCGGACCGAGCCCTCCCGCGAGGCACCCACGTACGTGGCCGCAAAGGCCATCACCTCCTGCGAGAAGCGAACCTGGCTGGAGGAGCCCACCAGGGGCGGCTTCTCCTCATGGCAGGCCCCCAGCAGCCCGCACAGCAGCATCGCCGCCAGCACCCGCCCCCATCCGTCCGCTCTCGTTCCGCTCGCCATGCGTGAGCCCCCGCTCCCCACGGCTATAACCCCACC
>DASQMW010000241.1:0-44778 GCA_035645295.1 Archangium sp. | reverse complement strand
CGTCCAGTAGTTGCTTGCCGCAGCCCTCGCCAGCGTTGCGTCCACTCTTCCCGTGTTGCGTCCCATGTCTACACCTCCTGGAACGCGACGCTGAACGGCTCCTCCCTCATGCGGAAGGTGTGGTCCGCCGAGCGCTTACGTACCTGAAGACGTACGGACTGACTCCCGAGCAGGTGCTCTACGTCGGAGATGAAGAGCGGGACGTGGTGGCCAGCAGGAAGATGAAGCTGCGCGTGCTGTCCGTATCGTGGGGATTCGAGACCCTGGACGTCCTCACGAAGGCGGGCCCCGACTTCATCGCCCATCAACCCGCGGAGATCCTCCAGCGGGTGGCGCAGCTGAAGGGGTTGCCTCACCTGTCGTAGGCGCGCTCGAGGATCCGCCCGGCATCCAGGCCGCTCACCTTCGCCGCCTCCACGTCGAGGCCCTGCTCGTCCACCACCAGCAGATTCGGCTTGGCGAAGTAGTTGAGCTTGTCCTTGAGCGCCCCGTCGCTCTCGGTCTTGGACAGTGCCGCCATTAGCGCCGTGGCGCTGGCTCAGTATTCCTGCCCGCGGCACCTTTTCAGTCAACCAGGGAAAGCACGGGGACGGTGTTCGATGTACTGGATGAGCCATCCCCCAGTTGGCCATTGTCATTCCAGCCCCAGTTCCACACGCTGCCGCCGGCTCGTCGTGGTCCCATATCCAGTTAGCCGCACAAATTGTCGCCCCAGGCCCATACGCTGCCGTCCGAACGTACTGCTAACGCATGGTAGTCGCCCCCTCCACGCGCACCGGCTGCGCCAAAGTTGCGCCTGCTCGACTGTTCGATCTCACTACAGGCCGTGACTATCCGCTCCTGTTCCACACCCTCTTGGAATCCATCTTGCCAAGCCCCAGCCGGCGGTCTGCTCTACGGGCAAGGAGGTGCTCCCACTGCTCTCGAATTCAAAGAAGAGCAATCTCAGCGATTGTGGTTTGCATACAAACGCACTGACGTCTCACATTCAAGGGATGCCCAGTTAAATCTGCCGCTCGCCATCCCTAGTTTGTCCGCCTAGGCGGGAATTGGCCTGCCTACTCTTGATACCAGCAAGAGAGGTTTCATGAATCGGCGCACGTGTGTGAATGTAATGTTGATACTGGCCTCATGTCAGTTGCTGGGCTGCGGCGGCCCCGAGGGAGCCGATGAAACCCACGAAACTCCCCAGATTGTTCGTCCTGATGAGAGTGACCATGAAGTCGGGGCCATGGGTACGAGCAGGTCGGAATTCTGCGTTGGCGAGAGTACACATACAGTCGACACGGCGACTGGCTTGGTGACATGGAGATTCTCCACGGACAATGACTCTTCGTACAGCAAGAAGCAGGCGCTTGTGATCGGTAGAGTCTTCCATCCGGCGACGGGCACATACCTGGAATGCTCTGAGGATGATAATGTGAGTTACAATGCCTGCGAGATTTACACCACCATTGGTTCTGGGTATACTTCTTCCACTGGCCAACACTATTGCTGTATTAGAAAGGGTTGGGTCGGGAAATACGTGTGCACTCAAACCGCCACGACCGATTCTCTATGATTCCAAGGTAACGGCCGTGTATTGAATAACGGATGCTTAGGAGGGTGTTGAACAGGAGCCATCGGGCAAGACAGGTGAGTATGGTGATAACTCACCGATCCCTCTCATCGCGACGGGGCTCGGCGAGCATTTACGCCTCACCTGTAGGCGCGCTCAAGGATCCGCCCGGCATCCAGGCCGCTCGCCTTCGCCGCCTCCACGTCGAGCCCCTCCCCGTGGCCCTGGCCCCGCCCCTCGAACGAGACCCCCCTGTCCCCGAAGTGCGCGGTCCGAGGACAGGCGGGGAGCTTCAGCGCTGAACGCAGGACCTCGCACGGCAGCGATTCGGCGGCGTCGAAGACCGCGCTCCCCTCGCGCTTCGTGCGCAGGTAGTGCACGCGTCCGTCCGCGAAGCGCACCGCCGTCACGCCCTGGCCCAGCAGGGAGTCCACCTGCCCGCGCGGACGCGTCTCACTCCACGGCTCCTGGCCTCCTTGTGAGAACGGCAGCCACTCGCGCCAGCGCAGAGGTGGTGCCGCGAGCGCCCGCTCCTCCTCGGGCTGCACGCGCACCGTCCCGAGGAAGGTCTGGCAGTGCGTCGTGTCGCAAACTGGCCGGCCCGGGTGGCGGCTGTGGGCGTGCCGCTCGTTGTGCGCCACCACGCGCGCCAGCGCCACCCGCGCCTCTCCCTTCAACGACGCGTCCTCCGCCGCCAACACCCCCGCCGTGTATTGCAGCCGGGTGGTGCGGAAGAGGAAGTCCGAGCCCCTCCGGGCCTTGAAGGCATTCGGGCTCGTGGGGACTCCGGCGGGCGGCTTGTAGGGCGGCGGCGGAGAGTTCGTGAAGATGCCGGCATAATCGCGGCCGGCTGGCACGTCCGGGAATCGCACCTGCCATGGGCTCCCGAGGCACACCACCGTGCCCTTCTGGACGAGCGGCTCCAGCGTCGTGAAGCCCTCGGGGAGAGTTCGCGGCGTGCCCTGCTCCAAGGAGAAACCCGCGCCCTGGCACCGGGCCTCGATGGCACCCGGCGGTACCAGCCCCAGCACCTGCACCCGCGCGGCCTCCAGCCCGCTCCGCTTCTTCCGCACCTTCGCCAGTACCTCGGGCACTTCGTCCGCGAAGGCGCGCGGCATCTTCCCCGGCCGCGCCACCACCGCCACCAGGTCCTCATCCACCGCGACGATCCACCCGAGCCTCGGCCGGCTCTCCGCGTCCCGCACCGTCCCCGTCTTCGCCGCCACGCCCGCGTAGGCCTTCGAGGCCGGCAATTCCGACAGCGTCCCGCGCGCCGCGCTGCCCGCGAGCATCTCCATCAAGTCCGGCCTTGCCTCGGCCAGCAGCCGGTATGCCTGCGCCAGCCCCCACGGCGAGAGGCGCAGCGTCGAGCGCAGTCCAATGGCATCCGCCATGTCCAGGGGCTCGCCGGAGAGGCCCACCGCAGCCAGCACCGCGCCCCAGGGACCGAAGGCTTTCGGCGTGCTCCCCTCCCCCTCCCAGTCCAGGAAGTACCCGTTGCACGAGCGCACCAGCGCCGTCTTCGCGTCCACCGTCCCGGGCAGCCGTTCGCCACAGACCCACTCGGGCACCTCCGCCCGCGGAGAGAGCACCGGCGGCGGCGCCGTGCTCCCGGCCACCACGAAGGGCTTGAGCGTCGAGCCGTAAGGCATCGCCGTGCGGATGTCCCCCTCGGAGAACAACACCTCGCCCGAGTGGCGGCTGAGCACCACCGTGGCGGAGGCCGCCGTCAGCACGGCCACCCCAGCCAGCTCGTCCACCGACAGCGGCACCGCCCAACGCGCTCCGTCCTGACACTGCCTCAACCGGCGCGTCAGGGCCCTCGGAAAGCCCGTGTCCTCGTTCAGCACACGCGCCAGGGCCCGCCGGGCTCGCGGCGTGTCCACGTCCGGGTTGCGCGCCAGCTCCGCCGAGGCGCTCGCCAGCGACTGGTAGGGCGCCTCCCGCCACTCGGCCAGCTCGCCGCTCATCGCCAACGCGAAGGCCTCGTGGAAGAGCCGGTCCTCCGCCGAGGCCGGGCATGCCCACCACAGGAACTGGTGCGCCAGCTCGTGCCGCAGGGCCACACGCATCCGCTCGTCCAACATCCCGGGCGTGCCCTGCCGCAGCTCCACCACGCCCGGCCGCCCCTGCCCGTTGCGCGAGGGCAACATCCCCTCGCCCCGCCGCAGGGAGATGTTCACCGGCGCCCGGCCTGGGACACCTCCGGCCTCGGCCATGTAACGCGCCTCCAGCGCCTTCCACGTGGCTTCGGCCTCGGCGCGCAGCTCCGCCTCGGGCGTCACGTCTCCCCTCGTGAGGAAGACGGGGGTGGCCGCCAGCAAGGCGACCGTCACGGCGGCCCACCCCATCACCGCTTCACCACCCGCCCGGGCCGGTGTCGCCCGGGCCACGCTGGGACTGCGCCACCTGCAGCACGTCCGGACCCGTACGCCCGCGGATGCCTGGCACGTACATGTCCTCAATGAAGGCCGGCGGCGCGGAGAAGGTGCCCGCGAACTGAGCCCGCATCACGTACCCCACCGTGCGCGGACTGTCGCTCCACCACACCGGCTCCTCGAAGAAGAACGTGGCGCGCTCGGGGCTCAGCGAGCGCCGCTTGAGGGCCTCGGGCGCCAGCGGCAGCGAGTGGGGGGGACCGCGGAACTCCTTGTCCTCCACCAGCGGCACGAAGCCCGCGGGCACCGCGTCCTCCACCACGTAGTACGCCGAGCGGTTCCGGTTGTCGCCGCGCGCATCCAGCGTCAGCTCCACGTACACCTCCTCGCCCTGGCTCACGCTGACGCCCGGCTCGAGCTTCACCCGTCCGCCCTCGCGCAGCACGTAGTACGCGCGCTGGAGGCTCATGCCCTCGGCCACCGGCTTCACCTCCGCCAGCGGCGTGGCCACCGTGGCCTTCAGCGTCGCCACGCCCGCGAAGTCCGCCACGTCCACCGTGCGCGTCCCTGGCTCCAGCGTCGCCACCAGCCCCATCCCGCGCGGCGTGAAGCGCACCGGCCCCTTCGCCCCCTTCACCTCGGGAGGCGCCCGCTTGCGGAACTCCTTCGCGTCGCGCTCGATGAGCCACAGCGAGTGCAGCAGCGCCGTGCTCCGATCGAAGGTGGACAGCTCCGGCTCCGTCAGCGCCTCCAGCAGCCGGCGGCGCGCCTTGTCCACGTCCAGCTTCCCGAAGGACGCCGCGTGTCCCAGGATGGCGGTGAGGCCCACCCGGCGCAGCGGGTAGCGCCACAGGGCCTCGCTCGGCGCGGGCATGTTGGCGAGCGTGGCGAAACCCTCGTTGCTCAGCGCCACCAGCTCGTCGATGCGGCCCGTGAGCGCGGGCTCCTTCATCACGCCCGCCTTCTCTGCGGCCAGCACCGCCAGCGCCAGCGGGTAGAGGTCTCCCGGCTTCGCGGCCTCCACCAGCGCGCGCACCCGGGCCGCCTGCCGCTCCCCGTCCAGCCGCGCCAGCACCCAGGCCCGCGTGGCGTCCCACTCGAAGGGCAACCCCTCCTGGGCCTCCAGCCAGCGCATGCTCTCGGTGATGCGCGGATCATTCCGGTCCACCAGCCCCGCCTCCACCGCGTACGCCAGCCCGTCCAGGGCGATGAGCGTCATGGGCAGATCCGGCGTGCTGTAGCCGCTGAACCAGGTGAAACCGCCACCACGCACGGACATCTCCAGGATGCGGGCCATGCCCTGCACCGAGCGGCTGCGCGCCTCGGCCAGCAGCGCCTGGCTGTCCGTGTCGAGCGACTCCAGCGCACCCGCCTTCTTCAGCGTCTGGTACAGCGCCACGTTCGGCACCGTGGTGGACACGAGCTGCTCCAGGCACCCATACGGGTACGTGAGCAGCTCGCGCACGTTGGCGAGCGCCGCGTCCACCAGCGACGGCTGCAACACCAACTGCACCTCCGACACGGTCGCGCTCGCCGCCGCGGGCAGGGCCAGCGAACCGCCGCCCCACTGCGACACCTTCACCGGCTCCTCCAGCACCGCCGGCCGCACCGCCACCGAGCGCCGGTCGCGCAGCGGCTCCTTGCCACCCGTCACCTCCACCGCCAGCTCGGCCGTGCCCGGGCCCTTCGTTTTCAGGGTGATGGGCAGCACCTGCTCGCCGCCCTGGCCCAGCTCCACCTTCTGCGTCGCCACGGCGGACTCCAGCACCCCCGCCGCCGCGAGCCGCACGTCCAGCAACTGGCTGCCCTGGGACAGCGCTCCCGCGGACAGGCGCACCGAGGCGAAGGCCTCGTCCCCCTGCCGGAGGAACTGCGGCAGCGCGGCGTACAGGTTGAGCCCACCGCGTGTGGCGAACTCGGCCGTGGACTCGCCGAAGCGCCCCGAGGTGTCCGCCGCCACGCCCGTCACCACCCACAGCGTCTGGTTGGACGGCAGCTTGAAGCGCAGCGTCGCCCGCCCGTCCCGGTCCGTGACGATGGTAGGGCTCCAGTACGCCGTGTCCCGGTCCAGGTCCTTCGCCTGCCGCGTGGGCGGCTTGATGGAGGCGAAGGCATGATCCGGCAGCCCCGCCATCTTCCGCGCCAGGGCCTCGCCGTAGCCGTAGCCCTGGAACTCGGCCGAGAAGAAGGTGGCCACGTTGTTGCGGCCCACCGGGTAGAAGAAGTCGAGCACCTTCGGGCGGAACTCGCTCTGGATGGCGTAGACGGCCTTGTCCACCACGCCCACCGAGAGCTGCGCCACCACGCCCTGTCCCTCGTGGTCCGTCACCCGCACGTCGATGACCTGCTCGGTGAGGGGCGTGGCCTCGGCGCGCCGGGGCTGCAGCGACACGGAGAGGGTGCGCTCGGAGGGGATGACGCGGAATCCCACCGTGCGCTCCTCCCAGCGGCCCGAGGCCGTCGGGTACGCCACCGAGGCATATACCGCGCTGCCGAAGCGCTTCTCCACCTCGAAGGCGTGCACCAGCGTGCGGCCCTTCAGCTCCACGAGCTGGGTGCCGTACACCCCCGAGCCCGTGAGCGTCACCCACACCGGGCCCTCGTCCGAGCCCTCCGGGCCCCAGCCGTCTGGCAGCAGAGCCACGAGCTGCGCCGTGTCGCCCGGCTCCAGCGTGCCCGAGAGCGACGCCAGCGTCAGGTTGGGCACCTGCGCCACGGCCTCCGCGGCCTCGCCGATGACGAGCAACTGGTCCTCGCCCATCCAGGCCTCGCCGCCCTTGTCCTTCACCGTGACGCGGGCCACCACCGCGCCCACGTCCGAGGTGGGCACCTTCTCGCGGTAGGCGCCATCCGCCGCCGTGGTGAAGCTCTTCTTGCCCAGGCTCTTCTCGCTCCCATCCGCCTTGCGCAGCACGAACTCCACCTCGCCCGGCGTGGCGCCATAGGGCTTGCCGGAGAGCGTGGTGGCGCGGATGCCCAGCGTGGCCTCGGTGCCCTTCTTCACCACCGCCGCCGAGTAGCGCGTGCTGCCCAGCACCTCCACCTTCGAGAGGAAGAAGGCCGCGCTCGCGTTGGCGAACGTCGCCTGGTCATCCCGCGCGCGCACGGTGAGCGTGTAGCGGTACGGCAGGCGCTCCTCGCCCGGCTTGAGCGCGGGCACCCCGATTTCAATCTGCGCGTCCCCGTTGGCATCGAACGTCGCGGCGCTCGCCCACGGATCCTCGTCCGCGCCGCGCTGGGCCACCGTGGAGAACAGACGCTCGGGGACACTCAGCCGGCCCTCCGTGCTCGAGGCGCTCCCGTACGTCACCGCGCTCCCCTGCCCGCCCAGGCCCGCGTCATCCACCCAGGCCGGCGCGTCCAGCAGCGAGCGGTACAGGAACACCTCGTACTTCGCCCCAGGAGGCACTCCGCCCGCGTACCGCCGCGCCTTCACCGTGGCCCGCAGCGTCTCGCCCGGCACCACCGTCTCCCGCTCCGGCTGGAGCTCCAGGTAGAAGGTGGGCTTCACGTAGTCCTGCACGCGCGCCTCGCCCTGGTGCGGCTGCGTGTCCAGCTCGGCCATCACCCGCAGCACGCCCGTGCCCAGGTCCACCGGCACCTTCAGCGTGCCGTTGAAGGCGCCGAACTCGTCCACCTTCGTGCTCGTCCGGATCTCCCGGCCCTCGGCCGAGACGAGCTTCACCGCCACGTCGCGCCGGCGCGGCGTGAAGAGGCGCGCGAGGAAGCTGTCCGGCTGGCGCAACAGGCCACGGAACTTCACTTCGTCCCCTGGCTTGTAGATGGGCCGGTCGCTGTAGATGAACACGTCCGGCGCCACCGCCAGCGACGAGTAGAAGTCCGTGTCCACGATGGCGGTGTCCCCGCCCGACGCCGCCGTGGCGATGAGCCGCGGCTCCTGCACGGCCAGCGTCACCTCGCCCTTCGCGTCCGTGGTGCCAGCCGGCCCCTTGCCCGAGGGCAGGTACACCTGCACCTGCGCGCCCGCGCGGGGCTTCTGATCCCTCCCCGCCACGCGCACCAGCACCTGCCCGTCCGTCTGCTTGAGCTGCACGGTGAGGTCGGTGACGACGAGCACCACCTGCCCCTCCACGCGGCCCTGCACGAGCTGGAGGACGTACGTCCCCACGGGCAGCGGCGGGAGCGTCACGCGGCGCTCCTCGAAGCCGCCGCTGTAATACGAGGTGTCGAAACCGGGGACGCTGAACTCGCGCTCGGAGCCGCCGAGGTCCAGGTTCAGCCACTGGCTGCGCACCACGGAGAAGCCAGCGGGCACGCCCACGAGCTTCTCGGGGCCCTCGGACACGCGGGCCAGCGGACGGCCCGGCGGCGGAGGCGGACGCGCGGGCAGCCCCGGCGCCACGGACTTGCGGAAGTCCTCGTTCAGGGCGAACAGCAGGAACGAGCCCGGCGAGTGCGCGGCATTGAGGCCCCGGCTGAGCGCGTTGCCGGGGTTCGCCGTGGTGGGCGGGACCTGCCAGGCGCGCCGGACGTCGCCCTGCGCGCGGATGAAGGCGTCGGTGTCCGCGGGCTTCAGCACCCGCAGCTCCACGGGCCCCTTGTTCTCGAAGGCCACGTCCACGGCCACGGGCTCACTGCTGCCGTAGGCCCGGGGAACGGTGATGTAGAGCGGCTTGGCCGCCGCCACGCCAGCACACACCAGCGCGGCCAGCACCGCGATGCGAGCGGAGTACCTCATGAGCCAAACCCTCCCGGAACCAGCCTGTTTCCATCCACCGTGCCACGCAGCCCCACGTACGGGAGCGTCTCCAGGTCACGCCGCGCCGCCTCGATCTCCGGCGGTGCCGCGCGCGGCCTTGGCTTGCTCGAATCCGCCTGCGTCACCTGCGACCAGTACCCATCCGCCACCAGCATGCCGAGCAGCCGCCCGGTGTGGACGCCGAAGGACACCGAGCCCGGCGCGCGCAGCCCCTGCACCACTGGCGCCGCCGCGTTGAGCAGGTTGGGCCCCTGGCCCTCGCACGCCTTGCGCAGCCGCGCGAGCACGTCCGGCGTGGAGGCCATCACATGGTGCCCGCACAGCGTGGCGGACTCCATCTTGTTGGGCCCGGAGAACAGCTGCCCGAGCGCCTGCGCATCCTCGGGCCGGCCCCACAGCAGCGCCACCTCGGTGGGCAGTGCCGGGTCTCCCCGAGGCGTCCACACCATCGCCACCTGCCGCGTGCGCAGCGGCACCGCGGCGCCCTTGCCGGACCAGAAGGCCTTGAGGGTGTCCTTGTCCAACTGCTCGGGCAGCTTGAGCTGGAGCGCGAGCAGCACGGGCGTCTCCTCGGGGACGAGCTTCAGCAGCTCGTCCGAGAGCGGCGCGCTGTCCAACCGGGGCTCGTCCGCCACCGGCCCGGAGATGCCCCGGCCCACGAGCCGGTGGCCCTCGACGGCGAACTGCAGCCGGATGCCGTTGGCCACGCCCATCACATGCGTGAGCAGCTGCGCCTCGCGGCCGAGCGGCTCGGGAGCGAAGCCCAGCTCCACCTCCACCCCCTGGGGCGCCTCGAGGTCCAGATGCAGCTCGCACAGGCCCTGGAGCACCACCGCCGGGTGCCGGCCGAACACCAGCTTGTCATCCGTGCGCGCGGCCCACAGCACCTGCTCGGCGATGAGCCAGCGCTGCAGCGTGAAGCCCTCCGAGGGCACCTCGCCCTCTCCGCCCGGGCACGACGCGGCCGTCAGCTCGTTGCGGCGCACCACCCCGCTCATGGAGTCGAAGGCCGCCATGGTGGCGTTGCCCGGCTCGGGGACGATGATGGCGGGCGTGCCCGCGCGGTGGACTCCCGAGTACCACACCATGCGGAACGGGGCGGCCAGGAACTGTCCGGCCATGACGTCGAACACGGCGCCTTGGAAGCTGCCTCCCAGGTCTTCGCCGCGGGTGTCGAGGAACGCGGCCCACCCGCCCACGAAGCCCTTGCCGAGCGGTTTCTGCAGCTGCTCCTTCAGCCACGTGTTGCCGGTGAGGGCCTCGCGCACCTTGCCCGGCGCGTAGACGTCCACCCAGAAGGCCGGACGCACCGGCTCGGTGGGCACCTCCATCTGCCCGGGCTTGCCGGGCGCGGGAGGAAGGGCTTGCAGGACCGAGCTCTGACCGGAGCCGGAGGTCCCCGAGGGTCCAGAGGACACCTGGCCGTCCGGCCCCTTGGCCGAACCTCCCGAGGTGCCGCGACCGATGAAGAAGGCGGCCAGGGCCACCACGACGAGCACGGCGACGCCGATGCCCACGAGGAGGGCCTTGGGAGGACCCGAGGGAGCCGGGGGCGGTGCGCCCGGCGTGGGAGAGGGAGGGTTCATCGCATCCACTCCTTGAAGCGGAAGAAGCCGAGGAAGGCGGTGTTCTGGGGGACCGGGCGCCACTCCAGCGGGGCCTCGGTGACGAGCGACTGGAGGACGCCAGTGCGCACCGCGGCCCCCGTGTCGCCCGGGTGGTAGACGATGCGCGTGGGAGCGTGCGCCTTGTCCTCCGGGCGCACCACGAGCATCAGGTGGAAGATGGGGCCGGCGTCGCGCTCCTGGCGGAAGGCCACGAGGTCACCCGTGCGCAACGACTCGCGCGTGGCCTCGTCGCGGCCGAGCGGCACGAAACTGTGCGCCAGGAGCGTCTCGGCGTCGGCGAAGTCACCGGGCCGGCCCTGGTCGTCGAGCCACAGGGGCGAGGCGAGCCGCTCGGGGCGGAAACGGCGGTAGGCGCCACGGAAGGCGAAGCGCACGAGGCCCGCGCAATCGCGCTGGTCCGGGTGCCAGGCCGGGTCCATGCGGCGCACCTGGGCGAGCGCCACCTGGGCCACCTCGCGCCGCAGCAGCGTCTCGAGGGCCTCGGCCGGAGCGGGCGTGGCCGCCTGGAGCGTCAGGAGAAGGAACAGCGCACTCATGGTGAGCCGGGTGCCTCAGCCTTCCGAGTCCACGCCGCCGGTGGTGAGCGTCTTGACGGCCTCGTCCAGGTTGCGGGGCCACGAGGCGCCCTTGGGGGCGGGGTCCTGCGAGGGCACATACACCTCGGCCTTGCCGTCACCGAGCACGTTGACCCAGGCGAGCACGCGCGTGGTGCCGGGCGTGGCGAGCGGGATGCGCACCATGCGGCGCAGCTCCTGGGGAGTGCCCTCGTAGAGGACGACGTTGAGGGTGGCCACGGTGTGGGCCTTGTCGCCGCTGGGCCAGTAGTTGGTGGCGATGAGGTAGAGGCCCTTGGGGGGCGCGCGGTGGACGTAGAGATAGGGCCCGTAGGCGGGATCGTCGAAGGAGTCGCCCTGCTCGTTGAGGTAGAAGGTGCCGCCGCTGGGGCTCTCGGTATCGGCCCAGTAGACGTGGGCCATCTTCTTCAGATCGAGCACCGGGCCCGAGGCCTCCCCCTCGCCCGCCTTGGCCGGGGAGACACTGTCCTGGGTGGGCTCGTAGATGTGGAGGTCAGTGTAGACGCCCTGGGTGTCGCTGGTGAGGATGGCCTTGAGCGGCACGGGGGGAATCTGCGCGTAGCTGGTGGCCTGGGCGCGCGCGGTACCGGCCTGATTGGTGGCCATGAGGGTGACGACGTTCTTGCCGCTGGCGGCGGGGAACTTGCGCTTGAAGCGCCCGCTGAAGGTGCGCATCAGGTAGCGGTCGCCATTGATGGAGATGACCACCGGGTCGATGGTGGTGTCGCTGACGGTGCCCTCGACGAGCAGCATCCGGTCCACCGTCCAACCACCAGAGGGAGCGGTGAGGCGCACGGTGGGCAGCGTCTTGCCCTGGCCGATGGGAATGCCCTGCTGGCGGGACGGAGCGGTCGGGGCCTGGGAGAGCAGCACGGCCAGGAGTACGGGCAGCATCGCGGGCGGTCCTGTCGAAGGGATGGACGGCGGACAGCCTGCGTCATGTGGCCGCTGCATTCAAGGAGCTAGAGCCCCTGACAGGTCACCTGTCGGGTCGCCCCGGCGGCATGATTTGACGGGTTGAACGAGCCGGAGGCCTCGGTGCGCACGGCCCGGCTCGTGCGCGCCCATTTCCCAGAGCTGCCCGTCTATGCCCGGCAGCAACGGCTGCGCTGGACGGAGGTGGACGTCCGGCCTCCTCCCAGTAAGCAGCCTCGGTGCGCCTTGCTGGAGGGGTTCTCCCTGCACGCCAACACGCACCTGCACGCCAACGACCGACAGGGCCTGGAGCGGCTATGCCGCTACGGGGCGCGCGGCGCGCTGGCGTTGGAACGTTTGTCGCGAGCGGAAGACGGCCGCATTGCGTATCGGATGAAGCGGCCGCTGCCCGACGGCACCACGCGCCTCTTCTTCACCGGGCTGGAACTCCTCCGTCGCCTGGCGTCCCTGGGGCCCCCGCCTCGGGCGAACCTCACGAGGTTCCACGGCGTCTTCGCTCCAGGCGCGAAACTCCGGCCATTTCTGCTCCCCCAAGCGTGGGCAGGGCCGAAGCCACAAGAGGCGAGCCTGGCAAGGTGTCAGACGACCCGTAGGGGGCGGCAGCGAGTCCTTTGACACCTTCCGAGAACACCTTCCGAGGCACGAAAAAGAGGGCTGCACGGCCCGTCCACTGGCCTGGCGCACAGCACCGGCGGCCCCCGTCTGCGGCCCTCCTCGGCCCCTCCGCACCAGCCCTCACCCTCAACAGTCCTTCTATTCGCCCTATGCGTCTTGCTGACCGCTGCCTGAGGCGCCTCGCTCGCATCCTCCGCACTTGCTTGGGGGAACGGTGGTGGGCCGGGAGAACAACCGCCGCGTCGAGCTCAACATCCTGAAGGTGGCCAGGCAGGAGAAGCAGGACACCCAGCACGGCAAGCTGGAAACGGCGCGAACGGGCACCCCGGCCTGTTCGCGCCGTTGGCGTTTCAACTCCGGGCGGGCGCGCTGGAGGGCGTCAAACCGCAAAACCTGGAATCGAAAAATCAGACCCGGTATTTTATTCTTGCTGGAGTTTCTGTTTTAACGTAGAATTTACTTTTGCATGTGTGGTCTAGGATTCCCGGCTCGAGAGTGGCTCACCGCCTAGTGCCTGTTCCGCTCACCAGATGAGGAGAATCCAACGTCGAAGCTTTCACCAAGAGAAGAGGAGCCATGTCCAATCAACCCAAGGGCAAGCGCCTGGCCACCTGGGGACTAGGGGCCGCGGTGCTCATCGCGGTGGTGCTCGTAATAGCCATTCCGGGCTGGCGTGACGAGCAGGAGACCCTGGAGACCACGAGCAGCGGGGCCACCAGTCAGACCGCCGAGTTCCATGGGGGCCCGGGAGCCTCGACAGCTTCCACCGAGGGAGAGCTCTTGCAATCCCAGGAGCCGTCCCGGCCTCAGGAGGCGGTGCCCGTGCCCAATTGCTGGACGGAGATCCAGCGGCTCGATCAGGCGCTCTCGATGGACAACTTCCGCACCGTCCTGGCCTCCGCGCTCCTGAACCAGGATCGCTTCCTGCTGAACTACCTGCAGGAGCGGCTCACACGCATGGTCGGCAACGATCCACAGACCGCGCTCAAGGTGCTCTCGTGGGCGGAAGAGTTAGGAGAGGGGATGGAGCTGGCCGTCTACATGGAGGCCCTCAAGAAGGCTCCTGCCATCCAGCATCCGAAAGTCTCCGACCGGCTCCTCCAGATGGCCGAGAACCCCAAGGGCCCCGTCGCGCTGCGCGCTGCATCCGTGATTGGCCTGGAGACGCAGAAGCGTTTCGAGCCTGCGGCCCTCAAGCGCATGCGGGCGCTCGCGCTCGATGAGACCGCGGATCAGGTGGCCTGGAACGCCACCCGCACCATTGGCCGGGTGATGGCCGAGGACTTCAACGATACCGGCAACTTCAAGGCTTATTGGGAGCAGTTGCTCGACATCAGCCGCAAGTCCGAGGATCGCGCCGTCCGGACCCTGGCCCTGGAGATGCCCACCTATTCCAATCCGGTCCTCGACGCGAAATCGATCGATCCGCTGAGTGAGATCATGCGGACGGACCGTGATCGCGAGATCCGCGAAATGGCCGCCCTGCGCCTGTCGGTCACCGAGAGTCCGGAGAAGGCCGTGGAGGCCTATCGCGCGGCCTTCGCGGCGGAGAACGACTTCTGCATGCGCTGGACCTTCTTCCGCTTCTCGCTGCGAGCGGCAGGGCCCGCCGCGCTCCCCGTGGTGCAGCAGTTCGCCCAGCAGGATCCCCGCTTCCAGCAGGACTACCTCGACTTCAAGGAGTTCTATGACCGGGGGGTGCTGGATTGGGAGCGCATCTGGGCCAACAAGAAGCTCTACGCCGACCACATCCGATGCATGGACTCGCATGGGGAGGGGCAGTGATGAGACCGCACAACCCTGCAAGAGGAGCGACCTGGATGAGCCGTGTGCGCGGTGGGAAGACCCTGCTGTTGAGGTGGGTGTTGGCAGGGGGATGGCTGCTCACCCCTCCCGCGCTCGCCGCGGGCGAGGAGAGGCCCATCCAGCAAGTCACCTGCTCCCTTCCCGCCATGCTCGAGGATCTCCGGGCGGCGCTGAAGACGGGGACCCCCGAGCTCCAGCGTTACATGAAGGAGCTCATCAAGGAGTCCGCGTTGGGCCTGCCCCTGGATGAGCTCGTCTCGGCCATCGAGCGCGAGCGAGACCCCGCCGTCCTCGAGGCGCTGGCCGCGGGGCTGGCCACCCGGTCCAGCAACGCCAGTGACCCGAAGCTGCTCCGGCCGCTCCTGCTGCGCGCGATGAAGGACGGCGACGCGCAAGCGCGGGCAGCGGCCGTGCGCGGGCTGCGCGGAATCCACTCCGTGGAGGTCCTGGAGAAGAACGCCGACGTGGCGAACTATGAGCAGCTCATCCGGGATGCCTCCCCGGAGGTCCGCCAGGCGGTCGTGGAGAACATCACCCACGAGAGCGTGAATGTGTTCGCCGGCCAGAATGCCGCCGTCGCCGAAGCGGCGGTCTCCTTGGCCATGGTCACCGAGGACCCCGCGCTGGCGGCGAAGCTGCTGCGGGAAGTGTCCATGGAGCATGTGGGCTCCGAGGGCGTGCGCAAGCTCACCGGGCAGCTGCGGTCCGAGAGTTCCAACGTGCGCGCCGCGGCGGCGAGCGCGCTGGGCGGTGTACCCGCTTCGGAAGCGCCGGGAGCGAGGAACTCGCTGCATGAGCTGTATCGCAATGAGCGTGACCCGGGCGTGCGCAAGGCGATCCTGCAATCCATCGCCCAGCTCGGGTTCGCCAGTGCGGTGCCCACGCTCGAAGGGCTGCGGAGTGTGGATTCCACGCTGGCACCAGAGATTGACGCCTGGCTCAAGGCGTTGAGGATTCCCGTCCAGGAGTGGTCGTTGATTCGGCGGGAAAAAGAGCGCCTTCGCAAGTGAGGCGGCGCTCTCTTTGCAGTGCAGTACCAACCCCCACAGAGGTAACTCATGAAGGCGAAGACACTGTTCTCGATGTTGTCCCTTTGTATCGCCGGTTGGGCCGGAGCGGCCGGGGCGGTCGATATCACGGCCTATGGACCGATCTGGGACGACGCGAATGCGCGAGTGACTCACACCACCTACTACTCCTGCAACGGCAGCTACCACGGCGCCCTGGACATCGGCAACGCCACCTGCGGCACGTGGAACATGCGTGGCATGCTGGCGGGCACCCGCACCTGGAACGTGGTCACCGGATACTCCAACTGCGCCAGCACCCCGCAGACCCCCGCCAATTATGTTTATACCAATCTCGGCGGCGGTCATATCTTCTACCAGTACCACCACAACCACAGCCCCACCTCCTACACGCAGACGTGCGATCGGTGCGCGCTGGGTCTGGTGGGCGCCACGGGGCAGGCGTATGGCGCGCATGTGCACGGCCAGCACAACTACAACGGCACCGCGCAGACCGCCTGGTACTCGGGTTACGTGACCTGCGGTACGAAGAGCAGCGGCAGCCTCACCATGGGCGTGGTGCGGATCTAAGCAGGTAGCCAGAAGTCCCTCTCCAAAAAGGAACAGAGCCAGAAACGGTGGGAGAGGACTCCTGCCTTGCGCAGAGCCTGCCGAGGCGACAGGCCCAGCACCCAGTCTTCGGCGTCCTGGGCCTGTGCGTCACCGGTAGGGTACTGGCGGTTGAGCCCGCCCCGGTTTTGTGGCTCTCCCGCACTTTTGCTGAGAATCAGCCACACCCTGAGACTGGCGCGGGGAACGGTGCGCAAATACGCCTCGGCGCCAAGCTTTCCAGAGCGCGCGGCACGTGTGCCAGGTCCGAGCATTCTCGACCCCTACCTGGAGTATCTTGCCCAGAGACACGCCGAGGGCTACCAGAACGCGTTGGCCCTGTGGCGGGAGATTCGCGCCCGGGGCTTCGAGGGCACGTCGCGTTGAACAGGACGGCGATGCCGTTCGGGCCGCGCTGACCACGCCTTGGAGCAATGCCCAATCCGAGGGGCAGATAACGAAGCTCAAACTCATCAAGCGCCAGATGTACGGCCGCGCCAGCTTCGACTTGCTGCGCCGTCGCGTGCTGCTCGCAGCATGAGCGCTTCGATCACATAAAGTGCGGGAGAGCCGGTTTTGTGGACACACCTCATAGTCGGCTACACGGGAGGTAGTGTTCATGGAGCGAAGGAAGAGGCGGAGTTTCACCCTGGAGTTCGCGGACGAGGCCCAAAGCCTCACGAATGGCCTCAAGGGCTGGGCACTGGTCAGGTCGGGACGGACGCAAGAGGGCCTGGAGTTTCCTGCGGCGCGGGTTGGTGCAGATGCGGGAGATGGGAGGCTGGGTTTACATCTACGGTCTCGGCCTGTGTGCGGACGCGTACCTGATGCTGGGGCAGGTGCTGGCGCTGGAACGGCTGGGCCAGCTCCACTTGTCCGGCGCACAGCACCAGCGGCCCCCGTCTGCGGCCCTCCTCGGCCCCTCTGCTCCAGCCCTCACCCTCAACCGGCCTCCTATTCGCCCTATGCGCTGAGGATTTGGTCCAAACTTGGTCCCCTAAGTACCCTTTTGGTCCCTGCAGGCGATACGCACCTCTTCGTTAGGAGCGGACTCGGCTCAAAGCGGCGAGTTGTTCTGCATGGAAGCGGCGGGAATCGAACCCGCCGCTCGGAACTTCGGGCGAGAGCGCTCCGATTGGGACGACCGTGCTCTGCTTGCGCAGTGCCGGAGCCGCTACTCGTCGCCCGACCAGGAGCGCTTCATCCAGGGTCCAGTCGGTCCATTCTCCTCCTTGAACTCGCCGGGGATGGCGTCCCAGATCGCATCGGCGACCTTGGCTACGTCGGGGATGCTGCCCAAGCCCGACAGGATGGCCTCCATGAGGACGCTCTGCGGGTACGTGATGTGCGGACCCCAGCGGCGGCAGTACTGGGTCCAGTTGGGGACGGAGATCGCGTCGGTCAGGAAGTTGGCGCGCAGGAACTGGTACTTGCTGCCGCAGTCGAGGAGCTTGGACCCCTTGGCGGTGCTGTTGAGCAGCCCGAACTCGAACCATTTGACGCCGGCCCAGCTCTGGCTGGTGCCATTGGACAGGTTCGAGCCCTCGCCGCGGTAGGCGGCGTGGCCGTTGCGCGACGAGTACACCACGGGCCGGCCGTTCTCGAGCTGGATGTCGCCCAGGGCGACCCACTGGCCGCCGCTGTGTTGGGACAGGTACATGGCGCGCAACTCCTGGCTGACTGGATCGACCCGGCAGGTCACGTGCTCCCAGTCGCCACCGTGCTGGCCCATGGGGTCGAGTTTGAGGGTGTCGCCGAACCCGGCAACGGTAACCGTTGCCCTGCCAGCGCCGTTGTAGGGGTAGAAGATCCAGAATTGAATGTCGAGCCACTGGTTTTGGTACTTGGCGTTCACGTAGGCGACCGCGGAGCTGAGATCACCGCCGCGCGCGTCACGGCTGCCCTGGAGCCAATAGGCGCCGTCGTCACTCCCCCCAGCGGGGAGCGGTGCGCTGTTGGCACTGCGTGACGAGCCGCCTCTGGTGTAGAGGGTCGCGCGCTCGAGGAACCATTCGACCGAGCTTGGCCCGAACGGGTCGTCCGGGTGGAAGTAGACGCGGGGCCCCACCTTCTTGATGATCTGGTTGAGCTCCTCGAACGTGGGTGTCCTATCCGAGAGGCGATCGACCACGATGGAGCTCGTGCGGTCGTTGAAGTCGCCGAGGCTCGCCGCGTCCGCGGTGAGTTCCTTCGTCTCACCCTTGAAGGACGCGTTCTTGTACAACGTGACCCGGTAGCCCTGCGGGACGATCACCGAGGAGACCTTGTCATTACCGATGGCGCTGGACGCCTGGGAGCCGACGGGGAGCTCGGTGCTCCAGCCCCGGAAGTTGGAGTCTGTGTAGACGATGACGCTCGGGCTGGTGACCCGCTCGATGATCATCGAGGAGGCTTCGTCGTTCACGCCGCCAAGGTCCGGCGTGTCCCGCACCAGAACGCTGCGGCGGCCTTTGAAGTCCGAGTGCTCGAACAGGGTGACCTTGAGTCCGTTCGGGATCTTGAGGGAACTCAGGGAGTCGTTCTTGAGTCCAATACCACTGGAATACCTGCCGACGCCCAGAGCCTTGCTGGTGCCGCGATATTCGGAGTCTACATAGAGAGTGACGATCGATTCGCTCATGGATGTTCTCCTCCTTCGGGAAGGGCTCGCGCTGCGACGCGGCGAGTGCTTGCGCGCCCGTGCTGTCACTTCAGACCCGTGAGGAAATATTCCGGGCAAGGCTCGTGGAAAAAAGGCGGGAGGAGTGAAGGGGCACGCATGGGAGCGGTGCCCGTTCAGGGGAACTGGAGGCGCACCGGGCTTCTCCGCACCGGATCCCGCGAATCCGTGCCGACCTGCGCTCGACGCGGGTTCGTCCTGAGCGACTTGTCAGTGCCCTCCAGGAGCCACCAGAATCCTCGGCAAAACGTGCCTAACACGAAATCAAGGACATAGCCGAAGAATCTACGGTATGCTGCCGGCCCATCCTGCTGCTGGAGGGCCGATGCATTCGCTCGGATCGTTCCGTTCCGTCCTTCTCTTCTCTTCCGTGGCCTGCCTCGCCGCCTCGCAGGTGGGGTGCGGCGAGGAGCGGGGGGGCGCCGTCACGCTGGAAAGCGCGGACGCACCACTCGCCACGGGAAATGGTGTCTGGGGCGACTACTACAGCGGGACCAACTTCGACACCCTCCGGTTGCGCCGCTACGACGCCTTCATCGACTTCTGGTGGAACACCGCCTCGCCGGACGCGGTGTACCTGGGCGCCGACAACTTCTCGGTCCGGTGGGAGGCGCAGCTCCAGCCCGCCTTCAGCGAGACCTACACCTTCTACTCCCAGTCGGACGATGGCATCCGGCTGTGGGTGAACGGGGAGAAGCTGATCGACAACTGGACGGTGCACCCGCTCACCGAGAACAGCGGCACCATCACCCTCACCGCCGGGCGCCGCTACAGCTTCCGCGTGGACTACTTCGAGAGCACCGGGCCGGCCACCAGCTCCCTCCTCTGGTCGAGCCCGAGCCAGCCCAAGCAGGTGATTCCGCAGAGCGCCTTCTCCTACGCGCCCCTGTCGGCGCCGGTGCTCGAATACAACCCTCCGGGCAGCCGCTATGCCTACGCGCCCGCGGTCGTCAACGATGGCTCGGGCACGACGCGCATCTACTCCTGCTACAACCCCAGCGACGGCGTCATCAAGGACAGCATCCTCCTGGTGGAGAAGGTGGGAGGGAGCGTGACCCGGACGGCGACGGTGCTCTCGCCCAGCGCCTCCGGCTGGAACAGCCTCCACATCTGCGACCCCACCGTCGTCCAGGGTGCATTCACCTACAACGGGGTGACCTACAGCCACGCGATGTTCTACACGGGCAATGACTCCGGCTCGGTGCACAACCAGATTGGTGTCGCCTTCGCCAACTCCCTGGGCGCGAGCTCCTGGGTGAAGTACCCGCAGCCGCTCATCCCCTTCCCCGCCGGCGAGGCCACGTCCCACTGGGGCGTGGGGCAGCCGTCGGTGACCGCGGTGGACGGCAAGGGGCGCGTGCTCCTCTTCTACACCCAGGGCGACTCCCAGGGGACCCGCGTCTACCGGCGGGAGCTGTCGCTGGGCAACATGGCCGCCCCCATCATCGGCGCACCGGTGCTCGTCACCACGGCGGGACTGACCGAGCTCGACGGCGGCGGAGCCTTCCTGAACAACGTGGACTTCGCCTACGACGCCTCGCGCGACCGCTTCTATGCCATCCGGGAGTTCCATCCCTATCCCGCGAGCTATCCAGACTTCATCTCGGAGCAGCTCGAGCTCATCAGCATCCCGGGCGCGGACATCTGGAACGGGGGCGGGGCCTGGCGTCATGAGGCCACCGTCAACGGGGGCCTGACGGGCAGGACGCGCAACCACAACGCCGGGCTGGAGCGCACCCCCTGGGGCGGTCTCTCCCAGGCGGACAAGGCTCACATCTATTACACGGTCTCCTGCAGCGGAACGGGCTGCAGTTGGCCGGGCGTGCTCTGGACCTACGACGAGTACTCCACCTTCGCCACCTTGCCGTAACCCCCCAGTCACCGAACGGAGCAGCTGAATGCAATCCGGGTTTTCCCATTCCAAGAGACGCACTGGACAGCTCAGTGCGGGAAGAGCGTTGGTGGTCCTCGCCGTCGGCTTGTTGGTCACGCTGGTGGGTTGTGAGGGGACGGTCACCGGGCCGATGGACGAGCCCATGATCTCGGAAGCCGAACTCGTGGACGGCTACAACCTCGTCGTCTCGCGGGTGAGCCCGCTCACCGTGGCCACGAACAGCAGCGTCGTTTTCAGCGCGACCCTCACGAACACGGGGACGGTCGCCACTCCCGCGGGCGTCGTCCACGGCGTCTCCTTCTGGGTGAATGGCACCCAGGTGTCCTGGTCCGATACCTACACGAGCTCCATTCCCGCGGGCGGGAGCGTCACGCTCACCGCGAACTACGGCCCCGCGGGAACCAGGGTGTGGACCGCGCCGAGCATCGAGGGCGTGCATTCGCTCGTCGCCAGGGTCGATGACGTCAACCGCCTGCCCAACGAGACGGATGAGCTCGACAATGACTTCACCTCGTCGCTCACCGTGTCCAATCCCAGTTACGATCTCATCGTCACCGGGGTGAGCCCGGCGGCGGTAAGCCCGGGTGGTTCCGTCGTCTTCAGCGCGACCCTCAAGAACACGGGGACCGCCGCCACCCCGACGGGCGTCATCCACGGCGTGTCCTTCGTCGTGAACGGCAAGCAGGTGTCGTGGTCCGACACGTACACGACCTCCATCGCCGCGGGAGCCAGCGTGACGGTCACCGCCAACGGCGGCCCCGCTGGAACCAACGTCTGGCAGGCGCCCACCACCGCCGGCACGCACACCGTCACGGCCACGGTGGATGACATCAACCGCCTGCCCAACGAGATGAACGAGGATGACAACCGCTACAGCACGACGGTCACCGTCGGCGCTCCGCCTCCGGGCTACAACCTGGTCGTCGCCTCGGTGAGCCCGACCTCAGTCGCCGGTGGCAGCCAGGTCATCTTCAACGCGACCCTCCAGAATACCGGAACCACGGCGACCCCTTCGGGGACCATCCATGGCGTCTCGTTCTCCGTGAATGGCACGCAAGTCTCCTGGTCGGACACCTCCACGGACTCCATCCCGGCGGGAGCGAGCGTTCAGGTCACCGCCAACGGCGGTCCCTCCGGAACCAACGCCTGGACGGCGCCCACCGCGGCGGGCACGCACACCGTGACGGCCACGGTCGATGACCTCAATCGCCTGCCGGCTGAAACCAACGAGACCGACAACCAGTACAGCACCCAGGTGAACGTGACGGCCACCGCGACCTGCTCGGACCGCGTCCAGAACGGCACCGAGACGGGGGTGGATTGCGGTCCCGGCTGTGGTCCGTGCGAGTGGCCCTTCACCGCGGTTTCACACGCCACCCTGCGGCAGTCGGCCAAGAAGGTGTATGCGCACTGGCACTACTACCCGGTGTCGCTCTACAACTACAACCCGACGACCAACGACTACTACGAGCGCAATTATATTGCCGTCAACGGCGAGGGCGGCTCGCACGCGGCCTATGGCGGCATGATGCGCGAGCGTCCGATCGCCCGGCCGACGCGGCCGGAGGCGGACTGGCAGCTTCGCGACGCGAAGGACGAAATCCAGCTGGCGGCGCGCATCGGCATCGATGGCTTCTATCTGAACCTGTGGACCGACAGCGACTCGAACAACGGCGGCGTGTGGACCCGGGTGAAGACGGTCGTCGATGCGGCCTCCCAGCTCGGAGGCTTCGACATCGTCCCCAACTTCGACATGACGATCCTCAACACGGGGAGCGCGACGGGAGATCAGGATGCGATCATCCGGATCCTCGGCAAGCTGAAGCCCTCCTCCTCGCTCCTGCGGCGTCCCGATGGGAAGTACGTGGTGGGCATCTTCGTTCCCAACGCGCATGGCCGGACGGCCAGCTTCTACAGCACCGTCAAGCAGCGCGCCTCGGCCGAGCTGGGCATGAGCCTGTACCTGGTGCCCGTGTTCCTGGGAACGGGAAGCACCACGCTCTTCGAGGAGTACAAGACGGTCGGAGACGCCTATGCCGGCTGGGGAACCGCGATCCCCGTCACCACGGCGGGCTACTCCGGAAGCCTGAAGACGAAGGCCGCCGGGTATGGGAAGCCGTGGATCCACCCGATGAGCAGCCAGGACTACCGGCCCAAGGACAAGGCCTTCTGGGAGGCCAGGAACTCGCAGACGCTCCGCTCCATCTGGGAGAACGTGATCGCCGACGGGCTGGACCAGGTTCAAATCATCACCTGGAATGACCAGCACGAGCACCACGCCATCCGGCCTTCCACGGGCAAGCAGTGGCCCGCGTACGACATGACGGCGTATTACATTCAGTGGTTCAAGACCGGCGTCAAGCCGACCATCGAGCGCGACGTGTTGTATTACAACCACCGCCGCCACAATCAGTCGCTCGCGCCCACGACGCAGACCTCGACGAACCTCGCGGTCTGCAGGGCCGGCTGCCCCGCCACGAACGATGTCGAGTTGGTGGGCTTCTTGAAGTCGGCCGGCAGACTCGAAATCACCCAGGGGACGACGACCTACGGCGAGGACAAGACCGCGGGCGGCGTGCAGGTCATCAAGACGCCGATGACGGTGGGCACCCCGACGTTCAGGCTGAAGCGCTCGGGGGCCACCGTCGTGCAGTTCCAGAGCATGCACAGCATCGTCGGTTCCATCGAGTACCAGGATCTGCTGTACCGGGCTGGGAGTTCGAGCCGTGCGGCGCTGCCGTCCTGCGCGAACTCGTGCACGATTGGCGAGGCCCGGTGCCACCTGTGCCCCGGCGAGCCGATGTGGCTGAAGCGCTGAACGCGTAACGGCTCGGCTCGAGAGCCCGGCGTGCCCCTTCACGGCGCGCCGGGCTCTGCTCCGAGCGGCGGTCACTTCTAGGGGCGGGGCGGGAATCGAACCTACCGCCGGAGACTCAATTCAATGTTGAGAAATAAATTCATTGCGGCGGTGGCGTCTTTTTCGATGTTGGTGGGCTGCGCGGAGGAAGATGTTTCCGAGGAGCAGCGCGGATCCACTGAGTCAGAGCTGAATGGGATGAGCACGCCAGTACACCCTCAGCTTCGCTATGGAAACCTGAACCCCGCCATGACCAACATCAACGCGACCAGGAATGGTTGCGTGGATGCTGCGGCCGTCCCAGACAATTCCAGGTTGCTGTCGCTGGCGCAGAAGTGGTTCAACGAAGCGGGCCTCAACTATGTGGCAGTGGGCGCTTCCTGCAACATCAAGTTCACCTTCTTGAGCACCAAGCCGCCCCTTTCCACCACGGGCGACTCGACCTGGACCGCAGCGGGGAGCAACTCGCACCGCTACATCGTCAAATCCAATGCTGACGCTTCTGGAAATCCTTTCGTCGAATTGCATGCACCGACCGGTGCCCGAGCGGCGATGTACGCGCTCGGCACGGCCATCTCACTCGTGAGATTCGACAACGGAACGCTCAAGCTGCAGACCTCTGAAATCGTCGACCATCCTTCCACCCTGCGCCGGGGAGTGGTGGAAGGCTTTTACGGTCCGGTGTATGCATCGGAATCGCGCAAGCGCCTCATTCAAATCATGGCGCGATTGCGCATGAATAAGTATATCTATTCTCCGAAAGACGACCCATTTACCAAGACGAGTTGGAGATCCGCGTATCCAGCCGCCAATGGCGCCGCCATCACCGCGGCCCGTCAGGAAGCCGAAGCCCACCATCTGGAGTTCTATTGGGGCATCAGCCCTGGCCAGGACTTCAACTGGGGGAACTACACGAGCGAATTGAACGCCGTCAAAGCCAAGCTCGACAGCCTGCGCAATAATCAGGGCGTCACCCATTTCGCACTCTTCCTCGATGATCTCGTTGGCGCTGACACCAGCCAGCACGCAACGCTCATCAACGATGTCGACAATTATCTTGATGGCATCAATCCCGCCCACGAGCTGATTGTCGTTGGCACCACCTACCACGCACCCACCAACTCCTATACGAACACCCTCGGCTCGAGTGTGAACTCGGATGTCGACATCATGTGGACCGGAAATGGCGTTTCCCCATCCACCATCACCGTGGCTGACCTTTCCGCGCCCAATACGTCCTTCAATCGGCAAGTGACCATTTGGGACAATTGGCCATGGAATCCGGGCTCATTCACGGGGCGCGCGGCAGATCTCCACACGGCTTACCGGGCCTATTATGCAAACCCGGTCATCAACGAGGTCAACAGCGATCAACAAGCCCAGGGCGTTCCACAGAAGCCGATTTGGGAGTTCTATGACGCCATTGGCCTGATTGCAGACTACCTGTGGCTTCCGAGCAGCTACAGCTCAGCGACCTCATACGGGCGGTGGAAGCAGAAATACGACGCATTGGTGCCAAACGGCTCCCCGTTGGCTCCCTCGTACCGGCCTGAGCGCGCCGCTCTTCACAACGGCGGTCACCTGGAAGTCTTCTACAGAAACACCAGCGGCGCCATCGAGAGCTTCCGAGAGAGCTCACCTGGCGGCAGCTTCGGGTCGTTCGTCAGCTATGCTGGCACCCTCGCCGGCAATCCCGTGGTCAGCCTCAATGGTGATGAGCGGCTTCAATTCTTCGTCCGCGGCAACGACGGGGTCATCTACACGAAGCACCAAACGGCGGTGGGTGTCAGCGGAAGTTGGAGCGGATGGGTCTCGTTGGGTTCCAATAACATGGCCTCCGACCCGACTGTCATTCAAAATCGCGATGGCCGAATGGAAGTCTTTGCTCGAGGTTCGGACAATGCGATTTGGAGCAACTGGCAGACCAAACTGAATGGAGCGTTCAGTGGATGGAACTCACTCGGCGGAGGCGTGACGGGCCGGCCGGGAGTCGGTCGGCGAGCCGATGGCCGGCTCGAGGTATTTGCTCGTGGCACCGACGGTCACATCTGGGCCCGCGTTCAATCGAGTCCTGGAGGTGCAATGAATGGTTGGTACCAGTTGCCCACCACCACCACCTTCGCGGGGGATCCGTTCCCGGTTGGTTCGAACAATGGCAGCGTGTGGCTCTTCGTGCGTGGGTCTGACAACATCATTCGCTATACGAGAGAGACGAACGGTACCTGGAGCGCCTGGAGCAGCTTGAGCGCCAGCGCGTTCGTGTCCAACCCCGCGGTGACACGCACTGCCGACGGTCGCATCGCGGTGTTCGTGCGAAACGCTGCTGGCGCGGTCACCTGGTTCTACCAAACGGCTGTGGATTCGACGTCGTTCGGCTCCGCAAGCCTGGGTGGCACGCTCACTGGAAACCTCTCGGTGGCGCGTACCCTCGGTGGCCAGCTCGATGTGTACGGTCGCAGCAGCGGTGGAGCGATTGTCCGCAACCGGCAATCGTTGGCCTCGCAGGCCTTCAGCACCACCTGGACCACCGTGGGCGGAGCTCCTGCCGACTTCTGAGCGTAAGATGCTCACCGTCGCCGCCGGGAAGACGACTCCTGCTGACAACTTCCTCGCGCTCAACCGCCTCATGATCGTGAGCAGCGAGACCCTGTCGAGCTTCATCAAGAAGGTGAACTGACGGGGCAGCGGGCAGTACGAGCATGAGGGGCGCCTGTGAGGACGGGGCGCCCCTCGTCGGTCTCCCCGCGGAACCCCAGGGCTCCGTGGCGCCGTTGAGGCTCCAGGGCAGGTTGAACTGCCGGGGGGCATGCGTGCGAGCAAGCACATCTGCCGCACCGCGTCACGCTGCCTATCTCTATGGCATGAACGCCATCACTCTTCTCAAGCAAGACCACGCCACCATCAAGAAGCTCTTCAAGCGCTACAAGGCCCTCCAGCGTGATGGGAATTCCGGAGAGAAGCAGGAACTCTCCAGACAAATCATCCAGGAGCTCTCCATCCACGCCGCCATCGAGGAGCAGGTCTTCTATCCCTCCGTGAAGGCCCGTGACTCGCGGTGGAGCGAGCGAATCGACGAAGCGCTCGAGGAGCACCGGGTGGCGAAGTGGGAGCTCGCCGCGCTCGAGAAGATGGCCCCGGACGACGCGCGGTTCGATGCCCGATTCGCAGTGCTGGTGCAGAACGTGCTGCACCATATCCAGGAGGAGGAGAATGGACTGTTCTCCCACTTGCAGCGTGCGTTCGCGCAGGAGGAACTCGACGCGATGGCGGACGCGCTCATGCTCGCCAAGCGGGCCGTGCCGACGCACCCGCACCCGCGGCTGCCGGATGAGCCACCCGGCAACGTGATGGTGGCGCCGCTGGTGGCGGTGTTCGACCGGAGCCTGGACCTGGTCAACGCGCTGGTGGCGCGGGGCTCTGGCTGGGTGATGGACACGGGGCGGCGCCTCCGCGAGCGGACGGGGCAGTTCGTCCAAGGGGGCCGCGGGCGCGCGCTCGAGGTGGAGGCGGAGACGCAGCGGTGGACGCTCGAGGGCCCAGGCCGGGCGCTGAAAGTCTCCAGCGATGTGCTCGAGGAGACCCGGGATGCGGCGCGCAACGCGACCCGGCGCGCCCGGAGCGTGGTCGGGCAGGCGGTCAGTGAGGCCGCCACGGTGATTGATGGCGCCCCACGCCGGAAGGCCTCGAGCTCCCGCCGCTCCACGGCGTCTCGGGTGCAGACGCGGCGGGGAAGCAAGAGCCTCCAGGCGAGCGCCCCGGCCGGAAAGACCGCGCGCAAACGCTCCACGAACGGGCGGAGCAAGACTGCGAAGCGCTCCTGAGCGCGGGCGTACGTGGAAGCCCGGGAGACCCACGCCTCGGACTTCCCATGGGAGGGCGGCCTGGGCAGGCGTGTCCTCGCGCTGGACGTGCAGTTCCTCCAGCAGCGAGGCATTTATCACGCCTCCACCCACTCTAATAGCTCGTGACGTTCGAAGAACCGTTGAACACCGGGACGATGGTCGTGCTGCCGTCGTCATAGACATTCCGCAGAGTACCGGAGGAGTCCATGTTCGCCGCGGTCAAGTGCTCCGGATAGAGAAGCATTTTCGCCCGCGCGGGATACGCGGTCGTGAAGCGATTCTTCTGAATCTTCAGCCCGGTAATCACGGGGCTGAAGTTCTTGACGTTCAGGATCGCGCCGGTGGTCGCCGTGTCTTCGATGTCGAACCAGTTGGACACGATTTCCGGCGGATTGTCGTACACGCCGTTGTTCCATCGGTTCACGAACAGAGCAGCGTTCCGAGGCATGCGGATGTAGTTTCCGGCGACACTGACCGTTGTCAGGTTCCCTTCCATCACCAGGCCGTCGTTGTGGGTCCCCTCGGGGCGGCCGGGGGAATAGGCCTGGAACGGAAGCTCATGGATGTAGTTACCCTCGGCAATAGCATACGACTTCTGCGCGATGCCTGCCATGGAAATGCCGTCGATCGTCCCCGAGATTTCACAACGTGAAGCCTTGAAGCCAGAGCCCTGGATTCCGTAAGCGTTGGCCCAACTGCGGTTGTCCAAAGGCACCTCGATCTTTGTAAACTCAATCAGGACATTGGTCGCCCCTGCGGTGCGGACATAGATTCCCGCCACTTCGGTGTCCGACTTCGGCATCCGCACGATGACATCGCGAATGATGACATTTGCGCCCGTGACGTTGATGCGGCCGTTCACCAACTTCTTTTCGTAGATTTGAGGGCTCGTCGCGGTGCCGCCAGACAACGTGACTACGCCGCCGGTGGGCGTCACCTCCGTCAACAACGACTCGTCGCGCGGGCCGGTGTTGCTTGCGCTCGGCTTGGTCGTCCCCAGAACGAACGAGTCCGAAGGCGGAGGCGTGTACGTCACGACGAGCACGGGTCGATTGGTCGTGGTCGTGGATTCGCTGGAGCTGAAATCCATTCCGTCTCCATTGTCCGTCCCATCGATGACGATGCCGTAGTTCGAGCTCGGCGTGTTCACCCAGCCCTGAACGACGCTGTTGGCCGAACTGTTGAGCGGGAAGGTCTTGAGGCCGGTCGATGTAGGCAGAAGCGTTCCAAGCGAGGTCGAGCTCCGGTCGCTCGTACCGCGTGCACCGCCGACGCTCCAGGAGGTGCTCGCCGTGGCGGCATTCCAGGTGGCGTCGGCCTCTGACCACGGGCGCAAAAGCTTATAGACGAAGTACCCCACCGTCCCGGAAGTCTGGTTTACAATGTTCAGCCGCAGATCGACCTTCGTGACCGTGCTTCCGGCGGGGATGGAGCTGACGTCAAACTTCAAGAGCGCGATGGCGTCATGGCCCGAGCCCGTCGGCGTGTCCATGTCCACGACGATCGTCGTCGCCGAACCACTGGTGGTCGAAGCCGTGCTCGAGCTCGGGTTGGTGTCGACGACGGATGTGATTTCCAGTGACGATTCGGTCGTCGAAAACGAATCTTCTGACTCCACCTCCGCTGACTCCGGCGCACAACCGAGCATGGCGATCAGTATTAACGCGGCGAGTGTGTGACAAGTATGGACTATACGCATGAATCCTCAGGGACGGTGGGGCGCAGGGGCCGCAGGTGAAATAGCGCGAGAACAGCCAGAGCAGTATAAGCTGAAATCCTGGGCTTGTTCCACGGCGGGTGTGGGCCTGGCCCCGGCGCAAGAGTCAACCCAGGCCGCGTGGGTTCGACTCAAGGCGGCGGGCAACTGGGCTTGCCCCGGTTACGTGGACAGTAGGATTAAGATGCCAACTTTTTGCTGGCACATGAAGTCGACGGGGAAATGGGCCTTCTGCGCGTCAATGAGCTCGAACTTCACGTCGAGCCCTCCTTCGCGAAGAAGGCCGCTGCTTTTTTTAGCTTTTTTTAGGAAGTCGCGCTCCATCTGCAGCTGGCGATTCTCCTTGCGCAGCCGGACCAACTCCTCCCGCTCCTGCGTGGTGAGTGCGCCTGCCGAACTCTTGCTCTTGCCACCGTCGGCCTCGCGTACCCAGTTGCGCAGGGCTGACTCCGTCAGGTCCAGGTCCTTGGCTCTCTGGGGCAGACTCTTGCTGCCCTCGCGCACCAGTTTGACTGCATCAGCCCTGAACTCCGGGGTGAAACTCCGCCTCTTCCTTCGCTCCATGGACACTACCTCCCGTGTAGCCGACTTATGAGGTGTGTCCACAAAACCGGGGCAGGCTCAACGCCCCCCTGTGTCAGGGGAGTGGGCGCTTGGAGTCACCTCCAGGCAAACCACTTCCCAAGGCCGTGCCAGCGATAAAGAGGCCCAGGCCGTAGAGAAAGCCGCCCACCTGCGCCAGCAGGGCGAAGGTGGGGCTGGCCAGGACGCAGAGCCAGGCGGCGATCCAGAGTGTGGGCGCGAGCCTCGAGGCCCCGTGAACCCGGAGCATCAGGGCGCCCAGGCCCGCGAGACCGGTGAGCAGCAAAATACTTCCAACCCCATAGAGACTCGCGCCGAACAGCGTGCCATCGGGCCCGACGATGCTCGCCGCGCCACTGAGTGCCACGGCGAAAGCCGCGAGGCCAAGGAATCCCAGCCGCTGTCTGTGCCTGAAATAGATGCCCATGAGGGCGAAGACGGCCAGCAGATCCACAAGGAGGTAGACGAGCTCGGCCTGATTGGCGGTCAGCATGCCGCTCGTGAACGTCACCACCATCCGCATCGCTCCAGCGAGCAGCGCGGCGGCCGCGGCGAGACGGAAGAGCGTGGCATCGAACATGGTGGGCTCCCTCCCACGCCGGGGCTCAGGAGTCGCCCCGGCGCAGCCGGCGGTGGATGTCCTCCAACGGATGGAGGAACGTGTCTCGCACCTGTGACGCGTGGCCGCCCGGCGGCACCATGGCATCGGGGCTGGGCGGGCTCAGAGCCGGAACACGTCCGCGAGCACGCCGTCCGGCCCGTAGCGCCGCTGCGGCGAGGGCGTGTCGTAGACGACGAGCACGGAGTCGTTTGGCGCGAACCAGGAGAACACGGCCACGCCCTCGGCGTTGTCGTCCCGGCTCCCCTCCTTCAAGTCGAAGAGCGGCTCCAGCACGCCCTTCTCCTGCGGGTGGATCGTGTCTCCGGAGAGCAACAGGCCCTTGTGCAGCCGGAACAGCCGGATGGGGGCATCCACCGGCATGGTGGGACCCGCGAGGATGAGCAGATCCTCCCCATGGCGGCACAATTCGCGGATGCCCAGGCCATCCAGATCGAGGAAGTGTTTGGTGTAGGCACTGCCCTTCTTCGTCCGCCGGGGCGCGAGGAGGCCATTGCCCACCTCCTCCACCTCCATCTGCAGGATGACGGCGTAGCCCCGCAGCACGGGCCCCCGGAGCCCGAGGAAGATCCGGTCCCCGTGGACGGCGAGCCCCTCGATGTCCAGCCCGTTGTCCTTGCTGGGGATGGCCAGGGCTCCCTCCGGATCCTCCGGCGAAGCGGGCGCGAGGAAGGGCCCCAGGTGAGGGTCCTGGCGCAGCAGCTCCACCAGCACGTTCACCCCCGGGCCCTCGCGGCCCTCGGTGCGCTGGAGCTGCGCCGGGCCGGCCGAGCCCGACGCGGCCCCCGGCAGCGGCACCCGGGCGAGCAGGAATCGCCACGGTTGGTGCTCCACGGTGGCCAGGCGCTCCAGGTCCTTCACCATCGTCTTGCCCTTGGGCTTCTTGCGCTTCGCGCTGTGCGAGCCCACGAACCACAGGTGTCCGTCCTGGAAGTCCAGCGCCTCGAGATCCACCTCCTCGCGGACATCCTCGCCCAGCAGGTCCGCCATGACGAAGTGCCGGTGCTCGCCGAAGACACGCGGGCTCACCGGGGAGAAGCGCTCGAGCGAGTGGTGTTCGTCCGAGGCCACCCAGAGGCTCCCATCCGGAGAGAACACCGCCGCGGAGAGATCCTCGTGGAGTCCCTCCTTGCCAGCATCGAACCGCAGCAGGACACGGCCGAGGAGTGGGGCATGCAGCATGGCAGACCTCCAGGAGGGAGACCTCCCGCTTAAGCATGCCCCTCGGGCAAGGCAATGGCCGCCACCCGGAAGCTCGGGGGCACAGCCTGCGCCTGTTCTGGCGCCAACCCCCGGACCTTGCACCAGGCCCGCCGGAGGACAGGAGGTGCGGCGCCCCGGAGCACGCCCCCAACTTGGAACACCTGGAGATCGACCCATGCTCCCGCGAGGCACCCCTGTCCGCCCGGAGGCGATCGAGCGCGCCGTGCTCGACGTCGTCGGGACGCTCGTGGCCGAGCTGGCTCCGCCGCGCGCCGGGGAGGCGATCGGCCTCGACGACTCGCTGGATCATGACCTCGGACTGGGCAGCCTGGAGCGGGTGGAGTTATTGCTCCGCCTGGGGCAGCGCTTCGGCGTGGTGCTGCCGGATCCGATCGTGGCCAGCGCGTCCACCCCGCGCGACCTGGCCCGGGCCGTCGCCACGGCGGTGCCCGCCCTCTCCGAGGAGAGGCCCTCCCCTCCCCGGGCTCCGCTGACGCCCGGGATGGCCGCGCCGGATTCGGCACGCCTGCTCACGGAGGTGCTCCGCTGGCATGCGGAACACCACCCGGAGCGCCCCCACCTCTTCCTGCGCCAGGAGGACGGCTCGGAGCTCCCCCTCCACTACGGCGAGCTGTGGGCCTCGGCCTCGGCCATGGCGGCGGCCCTCTTCCACGAGGGGCTCCAACACGGAGACACCGTGGGCCTGATGCTGCGCACCGAGCGGGCCTTCTTCCCGTGCTTCCTCGGCATCCTGCTCGCCGGAGGTGTCCCCGTTCCCCTCTACCCGCCCTTCCGGATGGATCATCTCGAGGAGTACGTCGAGCGGCAGGTGGGCATCCTGCGCAACGCCGGAGCGCGCGTGCTCATCACCTTCGACGAGGCGAAGCGGGTGGGCACGCTCCTGAAGGCCCGGGTGCCCTCCCTGCGGCGCACCGTCACTCCCGCCGGGCTGGATTGGAAGGACGCGGTGGCCCCACCGGTGCGCCTGGAGCCCTCGGACCCCGCGCTCATCCAGTACACCTCCGGCAGCACCGGCGCTCCCAAGGGCGTGCTGCTCACCCACGAGCACCTGCTCGCCAACATCCGCGCCATCGGCCAGTCGCTGCGCGTCCACTCCGAGGACGTCGCGGTGAGCTGGCTACCGCTGTACCACGACATGGGCCTCATCGGTTCCTGGCTGATGCCGCTCTACTCCGGCATTCCGCTCGCGCTCCTCTCGCCCCTGGCCTTCCTCGCACGCCCCTCGCGCTGGCTGCGCGCCGTGCACCACCACCGGGGCACCCTCTCCGCCGCGCCCAACTTCGCCTACGACCTGTGCGTCCGGAAGGTGGAGGACGCGGAGTTGGAGGGACTCGAGCTCGGCTCCTGGCGCATGGCCCTCAATGGCTCCGAGGCGGTGAGCCCGGAAACGATCGAGCGCTTCACCCGGCGCTTCGCTCCGCACGGCTTCCGCCCCGGAACGATGTTCCCGGCGTATGGCCTGGCGGAGGTCGGCGTCGCCCTCACCTTCCCGCCGGTGGGACGGCCGCCCCGCCTGGAGGCCATCGAGCGTGAGCACTTCACGCGTCATCGCGAGGCGCGGCCCGCCCGGGAGGGAGACGCCCCGCTGCGCTTCGTGTCCTGCGGCCGGCCGCTCCCGGGCTATCGGGTGCGCATCGTGGACGGCGCCGGCCGCCCGCTCGGAGAGCGCGTCGAGGGACGGATCGAGTTCCGAGGGCCCTCGATGACGTCGGGCTACTTCCATGACCCCGAGGCCACCCGCGCCGTGCTGCATGACGGGTGGATGGACTCGGGAGACCTCGGCTACCTGTCCGAAGGGGAGCTGTACGTCACCGGGCGAAGCAAGGACCTCATCATCAAGGCCGGCCGCAACCTGTACCCCACGGAGCTCGAGGAGGTGGTGGGAGACCTGCCCGGCATCCGCAAGGGCTGTGTGGCCGCCTTCGGGCTGCCCAGCGAGCAGCTCGGGACCGAGCGGCTCGTGGTGGTCGCGGAGACGCGCGAGCGCGGAGAGCAGGCTCGGGAACGGCTGCGGGCGGCGATCATCGATCGGGTGACGGCGGTGCTCGGCCTGCCGCCGGACGAGGTGGTGCTGGCACCTCCCGGCGCGGTGCGGAAGACGTCCAGCGGGAAGATCCGCCGGAGCGCCACTCGCGAGGCCTATGTGCGCGGTGGGCTCTCGCGAGGCAGGCGCGCGGTGCTCGTCCAGTATGTGCGGCTGACCGGGGCACACCTGCGGGCGCATGGGGGCCGCGTGGCCGGCACGGTGGGCTCCGCGCTCTACACCGTGTACCTGTGGCTCTTGATGCTGGTCACGGCGTCGATGCTCGGGGTGGGGCTGGTGGCGGTCCGCCCGGGTCCTCCCACGGATCGCCTGGTGCGCCGGCTCGCACGGTGGATGCTGCGGGCCGCCGGGTGCCCGGTGCGGGTCGAGGGGCTCGAGAACCTGCGCGGCTCCGGGCCGTGGGTGCTGGTGGCCAACCACGTCAGCAATGTGGACGCGGTGGCCCTCCTCGCGGCCCTGCCCGTGGATTTCCGCGCGGTGGCGAAGCAGGAGGTCCGCTCGTGGCCCCTGGTGGGCGCGGCGGTCCGCCGGGCCGGTCACCTCACGGTGGATCGCTTCGACACGCTCCACGGAGTCGAGGGGGCCGCGCACGTCACGGAAGTGCTCCGGCGGGGCACCTCGCTGCTCATCTTCCCCGAGGGCACGTGCGCCCAGGGGCCCGCGCTGCTCCCGTTCCGGCTGGGGGCCTTCAAGGCCGCGGTCGAGGCCGGGCGGCCCGTTGTGCCCATCCATCTCGAGGGCACGCGGCGCCTGCTCCGCCCGGGCTCGCGCCTGCAGCGCCCCGGCCAGTTCACACTCTCCATCGGCGAGCCGATCATTCCGGCTGCCGGGGACTGGCCGGAGATGGTACGCCTGCGCGACAGGGCACGGGCCCGGCTCGAGACGCCGGCCAGCACCCCCACCGTCTGAGCGGTCAGGACGAGGAGAGCACGGACATGTCCATGGATCCCCACCGCGAGTATTGCCGGCGCCAGCACCGGCTCCTGGCCCATCACCTCAGCATCGAGGCGTGGTGCGCGGGCGACGACTGCATCCTCCTGGAGCGCAACCACCTGGAGGAGTTCCTGAAGCTCGAGCGCTTCAAGAGCACCCGGGTCCAGTGGCTCCTGGAGGACATCAAGCCCTGGTTCAAACACACGGAGCCCATCTACGCCGGCCCCGAGGGCGAGCTGTCCTCCCTCGAGGCGCTGTACCTGTCCCGGGTGCCCATCGCCCGGAAGTTCCTCGTCCGGCCCGATCCCATCAACGCCGAGGAGCTCATTGCCTGGCTGCGCAACAACGGCCTGCGCATCAGCCTCCTGCATTCGATCAGCGCGGTCGTTCCTCCCTCGGAGGAGCAGATCGTCACCCGGCTCGCGCTGCTCGCCCAGGGGCTGGCGGAGCCGTAGACTCTCCGTGAGCCGCTACTTCACCAGCGCGCGGTCCTCGCTAGACAGTGTCCCGAGGCACTTCGCGCAATAGCGCCCCGAGCTCGCGTCCGCGGACGAGATGGCCTTGCCCTTCGCGTCCGCCATCACGCAGCCCTGCTCCTCGCAGTGCGGGAACCCCAGTGTGTGCCCGAACTCGTGCACCGCCAGGTCTCCCAGCCGACGCAGCAGCGCCTCCTTCGTCTTGCTGTGCTTCTTGTAGATGTGCGCCGACACCACGCAGCTCGGCCCACCGAGGCTCCCCAGCCCCGCGATGCCCCAGTCGAGGATGTTCCCCTTCGTGGCCGAGATCTCCGCCTCCGTCACCGCCACCACCTTCCACGCATCCTTCGGCGGGTTCTCATCCAGCCAGTCCAGCAGCCGATCCGCCCTCCAGCGCTGGCGTGGGGCGTACCAGGCTTCCTTTGGCAGCTCTCGGGACGGGTCGATGCGGATCCGCACCTTCATGCGCGACTGGAGCTCCTCCTGGACCTTCTCCAAGAACTCCTGCCGCACCTTGCCCAACGGCACGATCACGACCACCCGCTCCGGGGGCGTCTCCGCCGCCGCGGGGGCCAGGAAGGACCCCACCAGCACCATGGCGATGAACAGGAGACCCAGGCCCACGAGGCGGCGCGTACGCATGCCTCACAGTGTAGCCGCATGACGCACGGGTTCGCGTTTACAGATGGGAACCCGGAAACCTCGATACCCTCACCCCGTCCCTCTCCCGAGGGGAGAGGGGTGGTTGGGTTGGGTTGGGTTGGGTCGCCGTTCAGCCCTCGGCTTCGTCCTCGGTCTCGTCCGGCTTCTTCCCACCGAGGATTTGATCGATCTCCGCGTGCGCCACCCTCGCCTGCTCCGCGTTGAGCCGCTTCACCGCTTCCATCTGCTCGATGACCCAGTGCGCCCGCTTCTTCAACGCCCTCGAGCCCGACGCCGGTGACCTCTTGCGCGGCGCCGGCAGCATCGACGCCAGGATCGCCCCCTGCGCCGCCGTCAGCTCCGACGCCGCTACCCCGAAGTGCTCCCTCGCCCCCGCCTCGATGCCGTACACCCCGTTCCCCCACTCCACCACGTTCATGTAGATCGTGAGGATCCGGTTCTTCGGCAGCGCCGTCTCCAACCGGTGCGCCAGGATCAGCTCCTTCCCCTTGCGCAACAGGCTCCGGTCCGTCGACAGCCACAGGTTCTTCGCCAGCTGCTGGGTGATCGTCGACGCGCCCCTGCCCAGCTTCCCCTTGCGCACCGCGTCCTCCAGGGCGTTCTCCAACTCCTTCGTGTCCACGCCCTCGTGCAGGTAGAAGCTCGCGTCCTCCGAGAGCAGCACCGCGTCGATCGCGTGCCGGGAGACGCTCGACAGCCCCACCCACTGCCAGCGGCGCCTCGGCTTCTGCCCCGCCTCCCGCGCCTCCTCCGCCCGCTGATCCATCAGCGCCGTCGTCTTCGGGTTCTGCTTCAGCAGCGGCTCCGCGCTCGGCAGGCGCGCGTACTCGTAGGACGCGAACACCACCAGCCCCAGGAACGCCAGCATCAGCACCCGGCGCAGCCATCCGCCGCTCGCGGGAGCCTTCGCCACCTGGCGCGACTTGCCCGTGGTCGCCTGCTTCACCTTCCCCGTGGTGCCCGTGCTCTGCTTCAACTTCATCGTCCGGCTGGCCATGTCCGGGCTCCATCTACATCGAAGCGCCGCCCGAGGAAAATTCACCGACCTGGCAGACAACCCTCCCCAGCCTACGCGTGGAGGGCACGCTTGCCCGTCTCCCCCCAAACGCACTCTCCGTGTCGATTTCTGTTTTGCAAAGGAGAGTTCACATGTCCCTTCGTCTTATTCCGTGCTGTGTCCTGGTCGCGGGTATCGCCCTTCTGGGCTCGGCTTGCGGTCCCACGGCCGATGCCGCCAGCCAGACGGCGAACCTGGAGACGGCGACGCAGGGCGGCGACTTCTGCGGCGGCTTCGCCGGCATCCCCTGCACCGAGGGCTTCACCTGCGTCGACGATCCCAAGGACAGCTGCGACCCGAACCAGGGTGGGGCTGACTGCGGCGGCATCTGCCAGGAGGAGAAGAAGAAGTGCACCGGCAAGGAGCCCGGCTATACCTACATCTCCCGCGACCCCGCGGAGTGTCCCGCCATCCTGTTCACCTGCCCCGAGGGCCAGTCCGCCTTCTTCAATGACTGCGGCTGCGGCTGCACCACCAACGCTTGCAACTACAACGATCCGAGCCGGACCTACGTCTCGCAGGATCCCGATCAGTGCGCCGTCATCCGGTTCACCTGCCCCGAGGGCCAGTCCGCCTTCTTCGACGACTGCGGCTGCGGCTGCACGAGCGCTCCGTAACGGGTAGCGCTCACTGAGGTCCCACGTGCTCCGGGGTGGACTCCCCCAGGAGCACGGGCGTTTCCTATGGGAGGATCTCCACCGAGTTGCCGGAGATCTTCACCCTCACGTCGACGGAGTTCGGGTGCACGCTGTCCTCGTCGATGAGGTCGCTCACGTCCACGCCGATGCGCAGGGTGTACGTGCCGTCCGCGACGTCCGTGATGTCCAGCCACTGGCACGGGTAGTCACCCGCGTACACGTCGGCCCAGCCCGGCGAGATGCCCTGCGAGCCATCCACGTTGATGACCGGCGCGGCCGCGTCGCCGCAGTAGGGCACCAGGTCCACCAGGAAGAAGCCCTGCTTGCGGCCCACCGCCACCACCGCGTTCTGGGGATCGACCAGCTCATAGCTGGCGAAGCCGACGAGGTGCTCATGCTGGTGGCACGCATCGAACTCATAGAGGTCCGGCCGCGTCTCGGGGGGAGGGATGTTCACCGCGCCCGAACCCAGGTTCGGGATGGAGACGCTGAAGCTCAGCAGCCGCCGGTCTCCAGGCGCGCCCACGCAGCGCTCCGTGACCTCGCAGGCCGTCTGCGCGAAGTTGCGCTGCTCGACATACGCCGTGCGGGAGATGACGTCCGCGTCCACCGTCATGTCCGGCTTGCCCGAGCCGCCCGTCAGGCCACACGACTCGGCCGGCCGCAGGAAGGGCGTGGGCGTCAGGGGCGGCACCTTGCCTCCGGCGTAGGCCACCACCCGTCCCGGCCGCGGGGGCGTCGCCGGGGTGAGCTGGTCAAACGGCGGAGCCAGTCCGGCGAGGATGTCGGCGTAACCGTCTCCGTTGAGATCCCCGGCGCCCGCGGGCGCGTAGCGCACGTACCCCTGGAACGCCGGCCCCAACGCGTTGCTCTTCGGCCAGGCCCAATCCGCGTGCACCTCGGAGGAGAGCCCCTGCTTGGGGAAGAACGCGTACAGGCGCCCCGCCGCCCCCATCAGGAACTCCGTCTCCTTGTTGTCCTTGTCCAGGTCCCCCACGAAGTACGTCGCGGTGGTCAAGCCGGGGTACGCCGCGTCCCCGAGGATGCTCCAGATGGGCGACGGCGAGATGCCTCCCTCCGGCTGGAAGAGGTGCACCGCCACGCGGCCCGTGTCACCGAGGATGACCTCGCGGTGCCCATCCCCGTTCTGGTCCGGGAAGAACCCCACCACCTGCCCGGGGGCCGTCCAGGCCGGAGAGAACGTCAGGCCGCCCACACAGGCTCCGGCCTCCTCCGTCTTGCACCCGAGGTAGAGCTTGGAGCCCTCCGGGGTCCCGAACAGCAGCTCCTTCGCGCCGTCGCCGTTGAGGTCACCCGCGCGGATGACGCGCAGCGCCCGGTCCGGGAAGGCCCTCACCGGGGTGAACGGAGCGTCCGCGGTGGGGGTGGCGCGATAGATGGCCGTCCGCCGCGCCGAGCCCTGGGTGACGACGAGGTCATCCAGCCCATCCCCATTCAGATCGCTGAGGAGGCTCACGTAGTGGGCCCCAAAGAACGGCACGCGGAACAGGGGCGTCTGGAGCACCGTCCCGAGGTTCTCCTTGCCCGCGAAGACGAGCGTCCCCGTGGTCTGGGAGCGGACGAGGATGTCGGCGAAGCGATCCCCGTTCACGTTGCCGATGAACACGGTGCTGCTGCGCCCGCTCGCGGACGGGTTGGGGTTCTGCCAATCCAGCTCGGCGATGGCGGGCTCGGAGGACAAGGACGTGCCATTACCGGCGTAGATGGCCAACGAGCCCTTGCCCGTCATCCCCGAGCACGGAGGCGCCGCGACCACCAGGTCCTGCTTCCCGTCTCCATTGACGTCTCCGAGCGCGATGGCGCTGCCGAAGCACGACAGCCGGAGTGACTCGGGCGCCTCGAGCGTCCAGAGCGGCGTGTCGGACAGGAAGGGTCCCTGGTCCACGGGCGGATCCGGATTCTCCCGCGGAGGAGGTGTAAGGCAGCCCCCCAGCACGACCGTCAGCGCGGTGGAGATCAAAACTCGACGCGTCTTCATGCTTGAAACCCCCTCGGTGTCCAGGGCGCTCCGGCCGGGCCCGACATTGCCGTTCATGGATGCGCCCATACCCGGAGCACGCGGAGGAGAACGACGGGGGAGACGCCACATATCGAACCCTTTTCCGCGACGCTTCCGGTTGTCGCTCGCCCCGGAGGCTCGCGTGCCGTACCGGGTGCGGGGCATCACCCGGGCGTGCTATGCCCGCTCGCATGGCCCAGGGGTCCGATACATTCTCCGAGCTCTCGCAGTACACCCTCGATCGCCGCTCCATGCGGCTGCTGCCCGAGCCCTTCTGCCGCCGCCACTCCGTGGTGGTGCTGGGAAAGATCGACGCCCAGGCGGCCGACGCGCCCGTCCCCATCGGCATGGCGGATCCCAACAACCAGGCCCTGCGCTTGCGGATCTCCGACTTCCTGCAGCGGCCCATCCAGCCGGTGAAGCTCAACCGCTACGAAATCGAATCGGCCTTGCAGACCGGCTTCGGCGCCGGCGCCCATACGAAGTCGGATCTCGTCATCAATAAGCGCCCGCCCTCGCGGCAGCCGCCCACGCCCGTCGAGCTCGTGGATGACATCCTCGCCGGCGCCTTCGAGCGCAAGGCCTCGGACATCCACATCGAGAGCTACCGCGATGACGTGGACCTGCGCTACCGCATCGACGGCATCCTGCATCAGGCCTACACGGACATGGATCCAGAGTCCGTGGCGGAGGTGGTCAGCCGCATCAAGGTGCTCGCCGAGATGGACATCACCGAGCGCCGCCGGCCCCAGGATGGCCGCATCCGCGCCGTCATCGCCCGGGACGAGGAGCACAAGGTCGTCGACTACCGCGTGAGCGTGGTGCCCAGTCCGGGGGGTGAGGACGTGGTCATCCGCGTGCTCGACTCGAGCGCGGGGCTCGTGCCCGTGAGCAAGCTGGGGATGAATCCGGAGACGGAGCGGCTGTTCCTCAACCTGCTCTCCAACCCCGAGGGCCTCATCCTCGTCACCGGCCCCACCGGCAGCGGGAAGACGACCACCCTCTACGGGGCGCTCGCGCAGCTCAACGATGGGCGCAAGAAGATCATCACCGCCGAGGACCCCATCGAGTACTACGTCCCCAAGGTGAACCAGAAGGAGGTCAGCCCGCAGATGTCGCACGCGCTGCTGTTGCGCGCGCTGCTGCGGCAGGATCCGAACGTGATGCTGGTGGGGGAGATCCGCGACCTGGAGACGGGCAGCATGGCGCTCAACGCCGCGGCCACCGGGCACGTCGTGCTGGGCACGCTCCACACCGCCGATGCCGTGGGCGCCGTGGGCCGGCTCCGGGGTCTGGAGTTGGATGACACCGACATCGCCGACTCGCTGCTCGCGGTGCTGGCGCAGCGGCTCGTGCGCCGCATCTGCCCCAAGTGCGATGCCCCCGCCGAGCCCACCCGGAAGCAACTGGATCTGCTCGGCCCGCTGCTGGAGGGCATCCAGCCCCGGACGGGCGTGGGTTGCGAAGAGTGCCGCCACACCGGCTACCGGGGGCGCACCGGCCTCTACGAGCTGCTGCTGGTGGACTCGGGGCTGCAGGATCTGATCGCCCAGGGCGCCCACAGCGCGCAGCTCCGCCGCCATGCCCGGGCCCACGGCTTCCGCACCCTCGTGGAGGACGCGCTGGAGAAGATCGCCAGCGGGCAGACCACGCTCGCGGAGCTGGTACGGGTCATCCCCTACCGGCAGATCATGGCCGCCCGCGAGGATCGCCAGCGGGGCCAGGGCCAGGACAACAAGGGCTGAACGGCCCCTGGTTGGCGCACCGCGTCACCTCAGAGGAGGATCAGCGCCGCCAGTCCCAGCCCGAGGAGCAGGAGGATCACCGCCAGGGTCCGGGTCGGGAGGGCCTCCACCCGCGCCGGCAGCGGCTCGCGGCGGGGAGGTGGGGGGGCAGGCGGCTCGTAGGGCTCCTTCTCGACGCTCAGCCGCAGCAGCACCGACTCGGACAGGCTCCGGCCGAGATCCTCGGGCCGGAAGGGCTCCCCATTGATGATGAGCCGGGGCCGCTCGGAGACGACGGGCTCGGGAGTCTCGGGGGGCGTGAAGGGGGGAGCCGGCATCTGCCTCCACTCTAGGCCATCCTCCAGAAGACGTATGATTCGTGCCCGGCGGACGCACCTGGAGGAGGGCTCCGTCCGATAATTCCTTCATCTTGATTTTCGAGAGGATTTTTCCATGGGTTTCTTGAGCCGGATCGTCCGCAGGCCCCAGCAGCTCCTCCGCGCCCCCGCCCGCATCGCGGCGGCCGTCAGCAGGCCCGCGGCCCGAGCCATCAACACGGCCCGTAGCACCTTCACCCCCGCCCGGAACGTCGTCCAGAGGGCGGCGGCCCGCACCGCGAGTGTCGCCACGCGGCAGCTCGCTCGCGCCCACAGTGGACACGCCGCTCCTGCGCGGCAGCAGCCCCGGAGCCTGCTGGGTGGGGCCCTCCACCGCGTCTCCTCCGCGGCGCGTCAGAGCGTGCGGAACGTGGGACGTGCCGTGAGCGGCGCGGCCCACGCGGTGCAGCGCGCCCCGGCCCAGATTCAGCGGGCGGCCCAGCGCGGCGTGCAGCAGGTGCAGCGGACGGCCGGCCACGTGGCCGCGCGCGTCAACGCCAACCCCGTCGCCCAGTCGGTCCGGCGCACCGCCAGCTTCGCCCAGCGGACCCTCGGCCACGCCCAGAACATCCAGACGTTCGGCCAGGGCGTGCGCGATCTCGCTGGCAAGGCGGGCACCGCCGTGGGTGACGTGCGCAACGCCGTCAGGACCCGCAGCCTCTCGGCCGCTGGCCAGGCGATCCGGTCCGTCACCGACACCGCCCGCTCCGCCGGGGAGGTCGTGACCCAGGCCCGCGAGGCCCGCACCAGCCTGCGCAACATCCGCAACGACTTCGCGAACACCTTCCCGCGGGCCGCCGGGCGCCTGTCCCAGACGTACCAGCGCGCCGCCTCCGTGGCGTCCAACGTGGCGCAGCGCACCGGGCTCAACCGCGTGGCCTCCAGCGCCCAGCGGCTGGCCACGAGCGTGGCCAACAACCCCACCGCCCAGGCCTTCCGGCGCACCGCGGGATTTGCCCAGCGCACCCTGGGTAGCGCCCACTCACTGGTGGAGTTCGGCAGCCAGGTGCGCAACGCGGCCGGCCAGACGCGCACCGCCTTCAACGACATCCGCAACGCCTTCCGCAACCCCAGCCTCTCGAGCGCGGGCACGGCGCTGCGCTCCTCGTACGAGGCGGTGCGGGGCGCCCGCGACGTGGTCACCGCCGGGCGTGAGGCGCGCGATGCGCTGCGCAACATCCGCGATGACTTCTCGCGCACCTTCCCGAGGACGGCTCAGCGCCTGGGCCAGCAGTTCCAGCGGGCCGCCGGCGCGGCGGGCAACGTGGCCGAGCGCCTCGGCGCCTCCCGCGTGCGCAACACCGCCCAGAACCTGATCTCCCGCGCCACGAATTCGCGCCTGGGCCAGGCCGTGGGCAACCTGCGCAACAACACCCGCGGGCTCGGCGGGGCCGTGGGCACCCTGGCCAACCTCGGCCAGAACGTCCGCAGCGCCATCAACCAGGCGCCCACCGCCTTCCGCGACATCCGCCAGGCCATCCGCACGCGCAGCGCCGAGGACGTGGGCCGGGCGTTCACCTCCACCCGCGAGGCGCTCAGCTCCGTCCGGGACATCGTCGAGGCCGTGCCCCAGGCGCGCGACGCCTTCCGCACCCTCGGCCGGGTGGCCCAGAACGTGGCCCCGCGGCTGTCCGGCCGTGTCGCCCAGACGGCGGCCAACGTGGCCTCCCGCGCCGCCGGCTCGGTGGCCGGCCGGGTGGCCTCCCGCGTCGCCGCCACGAGCGTCGCCCGGGCTGGCGCCGCCGCGGCGGGCAGGGCCGCGGGCCGCTTCGTGCCCGGTGTCAACGTCGCCATCGCCGCGGCGGACACCGCCGCCTTCGTCAACACCCTGCGCGACCCCAAGGCCAGCGTCGGCTCGCGGGTGACCGCTGGCGTCACCGCACTGGGCTCCATCGCCGCCGCCACCAACATCCCCGTCGTCAGCCAGGTGGGCGCCGCCGTCTCGACGGTGTCCAGCTTCGTCGGCAGCTTCTTCGACTGAAGCCAGGGGTGGGTGACCTCAAAACGGGATTTCTGATTTAATCCCGACTGACCGAGCGGACGGTGTCCCCCCGTGGCACCGCCCGCTCCTTCGTTTTCACAGGATGGGCCCGCCACGAGCCCAAGGAGTCATGGTGTCTTCTCGCAACGATGGCAATGGAGCCAACCGCGGCAGCACCGGTTCCATCGAGGGTGATCTCATCCTCCGGAAGCTGGAGGGCGGTCAGCGCCCCGCGGCCAAAGTCCCCCCCTCCCCTGGTGGTCCGGTGGCCCAGACGGCGCGTGCGTCCGGGGCCGCCACCAGCGCGGCGCCCCAGCGGCAGGAAATCAAGCTGCCCAAGGTGAAGGCGCCCTCCCTGGACAACCTCCAGGTCACCGTCCCCCAGGACTCGGACATCAGCCGGGAAGAGCTGCTCATGCGCTTCCACGAGCTGGTGCGCGCCAACTCGCCCACGCGGGAGCGGGCGCCCGGCGAGCCCGTGCAGATGGGTGACACCGTGGTGCTGGACACGCTCGGCTACGCCCAGGGCCGGCTCATCCCCTTCAGCGCCAAGAGTGGCCTGGAGATGGAGATGGCGCCGTCGGATCTGCTGCCCGGCCTGCCCGAGGGGCTGGTGGGGACGGCGGTGGGCGGAGGCCAGGAGGTGCAGGTGACGCTGCCGGACACGTACCCGGTGGAGCACCTGCGCGGGGTGCACGCCACCTTCCTGGTGGACGTGGTGGCGGCCCGGGAGGTGACGGTTCCGGACGCCGAGAGCGACGCCTTCGTGCGCAAGCTCGGCCGCGGCACCACGCTCGAGGCGGTGATGGAGTCGCTCGCGGACGAGATCGCCAACGAGCGCGCCGACGACATGTGGCTGGAGGCCCAGGAGCGCGTGCTGGACGAATTGGTGCTGCGCACCGAGGTACCGCTCACCGTGGAGATGGTGGACGAGGAGATCCGCCAGGCCTGGAGCGCCACCGAGGCCCGCCTGCTGGCGCAGAAGGACTTCGCTCCGGACGAGCTGCAGGAGTCGCTGGACGGGTGGCTGGACGATCCCACCACGCGGCTGGAGGCCGAGCGGCGCCTGCGCATCGCCTTCGCCCTGAGGGCCATCATCGAGCGCGACCACCTGCAGCTCACCCCGGACAAGATGGACGAGGTGCTCCAGGAGGCGGTGGTGCCCTACGGGCTGTCGCTGGAGGAGGCGCGCCGCGCGCTGGCCAACCCCGCCACGGCCGAGGGCGTCCGCAACGCCGCCCTGCAGGTGGTGGCCGTGCGCCACGTCATGAGCAAGGCCCAGGTGCGCTTCGATGGCGTCCCCGGCGTCTTCTCCGGTAACGGCAAGCAGCTCCGCTAGGAGCCACGGCGAGGGAGGGAGCGCTGCCCGGCATGCTCCCCCCTGTTTCTCCAGCAGGTGCCGGGCGCGTCACATTCCCGGCGGGCACCGGGACGCCGCGTTAATCTCGGGGCATGTGGCGGATCCTCAACTCCAGCAAGCTGAAGATGCCTTCCGCGGAGGAAGCCCTGCCGGGCCGTTCCACCCGGATGGCTATTCCCAAGAAGCACCACGTCAACGGCGCGCCGCTCGAGGCGCCCTTCCCGGAGGGCCTGGAACAGGCCATCTTCGGTATGGGCTGTTTCTGGGGGGCCGAGCGCA
>DASQMW010000240.1:0-11612 GCA_035645295.1 Archangium sp. | reverse complement strand
CACCGGGGCCGCGCATACAGTCCGCGCCCCCTCCACCCCCCTTGGGGACGAGCGACAGCGATGGGCCAGGCCAGACGCAAGGAGAAGAACCTCGAGACCCGGGAGCCCCAGGCCCCCACGGCCGATGGCGCTCCCGCCGCGGACGCCGAGGTCATGGTCGCCTGGAAGAAGCCCGAGGGCTTGTCGCGATGGGGGTGGGCGGTGCTCGCCGCCGTGATCCTCGCCATCCAGTTCCCCCTCATCCACTACGCCCTCTTCCGCGGTGAGCCCGCCACCACCGCCACCGTTCCCTACCGCCAGGACTTCTCGGACCCGTCCGTGGTGCAGCGCGACTTCTTCTCCACCGGCGGCCACTGGCGCGTGGTGGAGGGGCAGCTGCTGTCACCGGGCGTGAAGAACAATCCACTCTGGCTCCAGTCGAAGCTGCCGCGCGACGTGGCCGTCGAGTTCGACGTGCGCTCCCAGTCTCCCGAGGGCGACATCAAGGCGGAGATCTTCGGCGACGGCAGCGACCACGCCTCCGGGTACATCCTCATTCACGGAGGGTGGAACAACTCGATGTCCATCATCGCGCGGCTGGATGAGCACGGCGCCCCGCTGGAAGCGCTCCAGCGTGAGGCCCGGCGCGTGGCCGAACGCAATGGTGGCAAGGGCTCGGGACTGGTGGAGACGGGCGTGTTCCGCAAGGACACGCACATGCGGGTGGAGGCCCGGCCCTATCCGGTGGAGATTGGCCGCACCTATCACTGGCGTATCGAGCGCAGGGGCTCGCTGTTACGCTGGTCCATTGATGGAAAGCCCTTCATGGAGTTCGATGACCCCCTGCCGCTCGAGGGAAAGGGTCACGACCGCTTCGGGTTCTCCAGCTGGGAAGCCCAGCTCTTCTTCGACAACCTGACGATCGAGCCGCTGTAGGGAGTGGCTCGAAGGTCGGCGGCGAGAACCAGGAATCAGAGGTAACAACGTGCGCAGAGTCGGAATCTTCGGCTGGGGAGTGGTCGCTCCCCGGTCCCGGAACATCGAGGCCTTCGAGAAGAACCTCGCGTCGTCGGAGAGCTGGCTCTCCCCCTTCAACGGTTTCGGTCCGGACAACTTCCTCGTCGGCAACCCGGACTTCGAGTTCTCGGAATACAAGCCGTGGATCGACGCCCGATTCCCCGCCACGCGCTTCGCCCAGCTCGAGAAGAAGATGGGCATGCCGACCAAGATGGCGATCGGCGCCTTCATCCAGTCGTTGGGCCAGAACCCCGGCCTGGAGCAGGAACTGCAGGCGCTGGGTGCACGCTCCCACGTGTACGTGGGCACCGGCCTGGGAGATCTGCCGACCATCCACGACATCACCCTGAACCTGCACCGCGCCCAGCGGCGGTGGGACCGGTTCTGGGCGTCTGCCGAGCGCAACAGCACCCTGCGCCGCTGGCTGGAGACGCGTGAGCCGATGCCCGGCCTGCCCCCCGAGCCCTCCACCGTGGACGAGGCGGACCGGGACGAGGCCGAGGAGGACTGGTGGCACTTCTGGGCCGGCCAGTCTCCCGAGCTGCGCGAGTACCTCGCCGAGCAGAAGGAGATCGAAAGCCTGGGCGTCGAGGGCGGCAACGTGGAAGCCGCCAAGCTGGCCGTCATCAAGGAGAAGCGGACGCGCAACCAGCGCCTGCAGAAGAAGTGGGGCGCCCCCGAGCCGCCGTGGAACGCGGTGCCGTCCGAGATTCTCTGGAACATCCACAACACCCCCGCCTCGCAGATCTCGATGATGGGGAAGCTCACCGGCATGACGTTCGCGCCGGTGGCGGCGTGCTCCTCGTTCGGCTACGGGCTGAAGCTGGCGCTCGATGCCATCACCAGCGGCGATGCGAAGGCGGTGGTGCTGGGGATGACGGATCCGCCCCCGCACCCGCTCACCGTGGGGGGCTTCTACAACGCGCGCGTGGTGAGCGCGGACGGCGCCGTGTCCAAGCCGCTGACGCAGCTGCGCGGCACGCACGTGGCCGGTGGCTCGGTGGTGTGGATTCTGGGTGACCTGGAGCACTTCACCGCCAAGGGCTTCAAGCCGCTGGGCATGGAACCCCTCACCGTGGGCGTCACCGCGGACGCGGACCACATCATCACGCCCTCGAAGGAGGGCCCGATCGTCGCCATCCACGAGGCCCTGCGCAAGGCGGGCGTGGAGCCGTCCCAGATTGGCAGCTGGGACCTGCACGCCACCGCCACCCCGGGCGACTACCTGGAGGTGGAGACGCTGCGCTCGGTGCTGCCCGACACGGTGCTGGTGACGGCGCGCAAGGGCACCTTCGGCCACGGCATGGGCGCCGGCGGCGGCTGGGAGCTGACGGCCCAGTACCTCGGCTACGCCCGGGGCGAGGTGTTCCCCACCCCGCTGGCCGAGGGGGAGCTCAACAAGGAGATCGGCCGCGTGCACCCCCGCTACGTCTTCGACAAGCCGGTGGCCGCGCCCCAGGGCTGCGCTGGCAAGCTCTCCATGGGCGTGGGCGGCATCAACGCCTGCGTCATCTCGCGCCCCTGGCGCTGAGCGCGCGGCGGCCCTACCCCTAAGGGGTCATGGCCGCTCGCGTTCGCGCTCCCGCGGTGGCGGGTTCGTTCTACCCCGCCGCCGCTCCCCTCCTCGCCAGCCAGGTGGATCAATGGTTGGAGCAGGCCCCCGCCTGCCCGCCCCTGTCCCCGGTGGCGCTCATCGTCCCCCATGCCGGTTACCTCTACTCGGGCCCGGTGGCCGCGAGCGCCTATGCCTGCTTGCGCGGGCTGAAGGGCCGGGTGAGGCATGTGCTGCTGCTCGGGCCCTGCCACTTCGTGCTGATGAACGGGCTGGCCCACCCGGACGCCGAGCTCCTGCGCACGCCGCTCGGAGACGTGCCCGTCGATGAGATCCTGCGCGCGCGGGCCGAGGCCACGCACCACGTCGCCGCCTCCGTGCTCGCCCACCGCAAGGAGCACTCGCTCGAGGTGCAGCTCCCCTTCCTCCAACGCGTGCTGGGCGACTTCGACGTGCTCCCCCTCGTGGTGGGCTCCGCGCGGCCCGAGGAGGTGGCCGAGGTGCTCGACGCGCTCTGGACGGAGGACGTGCTGCCCATCATCAGCTCCGACCTGTCGCACTACCTGCCCTATGACGTCGCCCGGCGGGTGGACCGCGAGACGGCCGATCACATCCTCCAGCTCGACGGGCCGCTCGAGGAGGATCGCGCGTGCGGCGCCGCGGCCATCAACGGGCTGTTGCGCGTGGCACGCCGCCGCGGCCTGAGCGCCGAGTTGCTCGATCTGCGCAGCTCGGGAGATACCGCCGGAGACAAGAGCGAGGTCGTCGGCTACGGCGCGTTCGCCTTCCACCCGCGGGCCTGAGCAGGTTCCCGCTCAGTCAATCCACACGCAGTCGCCCTCGAGGCGCACCTTCTCGATGCGGATGCCCATCATCTGGTCCAACAACTCCTTCGCCAGCTCGCGCGCCTCCTTCTGCAGCTCCGGACGCCCCTTGTCACGCCCTTCGTTGTAGAGCCCGAGGATGATGGAGCCCGAGAGCACCACCGACTCGTACAGCTCATGCTTGGCACTATCCGACAGGCGCCGCTCATTGAGCCCCATGGCGATGGCGGCGTTGATCTGCTCCAACATGGACCGCTGCTGCGCGCCGCTCAGCTCCTGGCCATCCCTGAGCGCGTAGTACGCGGCCATGAAAAAGTAGTTGAAGGCCCCGGCGAGGTTCCGCTTCAACTGCTGCTGATCCTGCTGCTCCAGCAACTTCCCGTACTCCAGGAGGAGTTGCTGCAAGGCGGTCTCGAGCGCCTTGCGCTGGTCGGAATCGAGCTCCTTCACCCTTTCGGAGAGCCGCTTGGGCATGACGGGGCCGCCCCCCGGGCCGAATGAGGACACCGAGAGCGGCAGCAGCAGCGGCGAGATCCGCGGCTCGCCCTGCGGACCGGGTTGGGGCTCCGCCTCCCGCGAGAGCCGGGCCTTCCACTGCTTCTGGAAGAAGGGCTTGAAGTTTCCGTGGATGAAGGTGTTGCTGTTGTAGTGCCTGTAGGGACTGAGGGGCTGTTCGCCCTTCGCTCCCGTGGCAGCAAGCAGGAGGAACCCCGCCACCATGACGGGAACCGTCCTGAAAAAACTGTTCATCTCATCTCCCCCTCCACAAGAATGACGGGAACGTCGAGCCCGCCCGGCACCAGCCTCCCCCCTCCGGCCCGCTGTCCCGGTCGCGCGCGGAGCATCATCGGAAAGCACTGGAGCGAGCAAGCAGTCCGGTGAATGCGCTGGCCACCCGAGCCACGGCCCTGCTAGCAGAACCCCATGCGGCTCACCCTCCATCGTGGCGTCAGCCTCGCCGTCCTCGCCTCGGCCCGCACCGAGGCGGAGCACCATGAGGACCTGGGTTGCAGCATCCAGGGCCCCACCGCCCGGCCCGTGCGTCAGGCCCATGTCCCCCTCAAGGAGCGGCTCGCCGAGCTGGGGCCGGAGCGCTCCCTGCGCGAGGCCAAGGCCCTCGTGCGCTGGCTGGAGGAGACGCCCGGCTATGCCGCGCTCTGCGACGAAGGCCGGCGGCGCGGAGGCCGGCGCCCGCTGCGTCACGAGGTGCTGTTTCCCGACGCGACGCGCCACAAACCCCGCATTCTCCACCTGCGCCAGGAGGAGCTGGGGCTCGACTTTCCCGTGAAAGCCCGCGAGTGGCCCGCCCTCGCCGAGCTCTTCGCCTCGTTGGCGCGTGGCGCCACCCGCGCCGAGCTGCGCACCCTCTCGGCCGTCCCCGCGGTGGGGGAATTGCTCGCGGACATGTCCAGCGCCGGCTGGCTGGTGCGTCACGAGGGCCCCGTGGAGGTGCCCACCCCCGGCGCCCTCTTCGTGGGCCACAACACCGTGCTGGTGTCGAGCACCCAGGCACGCGTCCTGGTCGATCCCTACTTCCGCCCCGCCAGCCAGCTCGACCGGCCGGACTACCCGCCCATGCAGCCGAGGGACCTCGGCCCGGTGGACGCGGTCGTCATCACCCACTCGCACGGGGACCACTTCCACCTGGGCTCGCTGCTGCAGCTGCCGCGCGACACGCGCATCTTCGTCCCGGCGGTGGAGCGCGAGAGCCTCTTCTCCACCGACTGCGTGCTGCGGCTTCAACAGCTCGGCTACACCCGCGTCGAGGCCCTGCGCTGGGGCGAGGAGCGGCTCGTGGGCGACATCACCGTGCGCGCCCTGCCCTTCCACGGCGAGCAGCCCACCGACGGCGAGGGCCTCTACCCGGAGCTCTTCAACGAGGGGAACACCTGGCTGGTGCGCGCGCCGGGCTTCTCCGCGGCCTTCTTCGCCGATGCCGGACACGACGTGCGGGGGGACATGCGCGCCGTCTGCCGCGCGCTGCGGAAGGAGGCGCCCGTGGACGTGCTCTTCTGCGGGGTGCGCGGCTTCCGGCTCGAGCCCCTCTTCTTCGGCTACACCACGCTGGACGCCTACCTCGTCGACGTGCCCGTGGAGTCGCTCGTGAAGCCGCAGCAGCTCATGGCCGGGCCGGAGGAGGCCCTGCATTACGGCGAGCTGCTCGGCGCGCGCTACGTGGTGCCCTGCGCGGACGGAGGCGCGCCCTGGTACTGGCGCGAGGGCATGGGCCCCCGCTACCCGGGCTATCCCGGCCAGCCGGTGAGCGGCGCCAGCACCCTGGACGAGAACCCCGACGCGGACCCCTACCCCGAGCGGCTGAAGCAGGTGCGCCGGCAGGTGGGGCACGGTCCGCAAGCATTGCTGATGCGCCCCGGCGAGGCGTTCGCATGGCAAGGCCGCAAGGCACCGGAGTTCGTCCGGTACCCCGGTTTCGAATGGCCGTTCGGCGGCATGCCGTCACGGCGCGAAGCGTGACGCGGCCCCTCAGCTGCCCGGCGTCATCGGCTGCTGGGGCTCCATGTCCTGGACGGGATTCTCCGGGAAGGACTGCAGCTTGAGCAGGCCCGCGAGCGCGTGCAGCTTCTCGTGCACCGACTCGTTGCTGAACTCGTGCAGGTCCGTCAACGCCTGGGCGTAGTCCGTGAGTGCGCTCAACCACTCGTGCAGACTCTCCGGGCTCACCGGTCTGGCGCGTGCGTCCTCGATTCGTGCGAAGGCTTCGTGCAGCTTGTCAGCGGCATCGTCCAGATGTTTGGGAAGTGCCATGGTCGTCTCCTTCCGTCCCCTTCACCATGAGACTTCCCCGCCCTCGCGTGCCAGGGCGGGTCCTCGTGCCAGAGGGCAAGGCGGATACGCCGCGAGGCGCTCCCCTCCGGCGCCCCGTGGGAGCCTGGCGTCCATGCACCCCCGCGCGCCGGGCCGATGGGCGGGCGTCCGAGCCTGAAACCCCGGGAACAGCATGCAACCCCGCCCGAGCGTACGAATCCTGAACCCTCGTGACGCGGTCCGTCATGGCCGCGACAAAAGGAAGAGGGGACGACCATGAAGGGACGTGAGCGCGTGTGCAAGAAGCACATCAAGCAGGCGGGCTGGAGCATCGCCAACGAGGGCCTGCGGGAACAGGGCTACCACCTGGAGCTCCACGGCCCGCGGGGGGAGCAGATGAAGGTGGACGCGCCGAGCAAGGCCCGCGCCTACCGCCACGCGGAGCGGCAGGTGAATGGCTCGGAGCCGGGCATGGCGCTCTGGGCGAGGCCGGCATGACTCCCTCCACTCGTCTGGGGAGCAGCCGGGCGGGCTGGAGCACCGTTTGCCGTCCTGCCTCTGGCAATTCCCGACCCTAACCTACCTGCCAGGACACCGGAGCGTGCCATGAGCATTCAAGAGACCGACCATCCGACTGTGGGGCAGGGTAGCGGCCAGGACTCTCCCGGGCAGTTGAGCAAGCCGAGCAAAGCGCCACCGCCGATGCAGGCGGATCAGCGTCCTCCCATCGAGCGAGGAGCGCACCTGCTGGCGCTCAGCACGCTCAAGAACGCGGAGATTCCCTTCGTGGTCGCGGGCGCCTACGCGCTCCACCTCTATACGGGCATCTACCGCGACACCAAGGATCTGGACCTCTTCCTCAAGCGCGAGCACGTGGAGCGCGCGATGGAGGCCCTGCACGGCATGGGCTTCCAGACGAAGATGCACGATCCGGTGTGGATCGCGAAGGCCTACGCCAACGACGAGTACTTCGCCGATCTCATCTTCAGCTCGGGCAACGGCGTGGCGATCGTCGATGACCACTGGATCGAGGAGGCCCACCCGGGCGTCATCCACGGGCTGCCCATCCTGGTGGCGCCGCCCGAGGACATCATCTGGTCCAAGGCCTTCGTCTGCGAGCGCGAGCGTTTCGACGGCACCGACATCAACCACCTCATCCTCGCCCGCGGCAAGCAGATGGACTGGAAGCACCTGATGCGGCGGTTCGATCCGCACTGGGAGGTGCTCCTGGCCCATGTCACCTTCTACCGCTTCAGCTACCCGGGCCAGCGCGACCACGTGCCCCGCTGGGTGTGGGACGAGCTGCTCGAGCGGGCCCGCAACCAGCACAACGAGCCCGAGAAGAAGAAGCTCTGCCGGGGAATGTTGATCGCCAAGGGGCAGTACAACGTGGACGTCGAGCACTGGGGTTATACCGACGCCCGCCTCGAGGAGATCGCGACGTTCCGCGATTACCAGGAGACGAAGAAGAAGGACTGAGGCGCACGGCGAGCCCCTTGCCCGGCGGGTCGTCCACCACTAGCAAGGGGGCTCCTCGCTCCCCGGAAGCCGTACTCCGATGCCTCTCTCCACGCTGTGCCTGCGCTGCGGTCTGTGCTGCGACGGCACCCTCTTCACCCATGTCCCGCTCCAGCGCACCGAGGCCGGCCCCCTGAAGGCCCTGGGGCTGCCCGTGAAGGAGCGCGAGGACGGCACGCCCATCCTCCCGCAGCGCTGCGCGGCGCTGGATGGGCGCACGTGCACCGCCTACGCCCAGCGCCCCGAGGGCTGCCGCCGCTACCACTGCAACCTCTTCTCCGCGCTCTCCGAGGGAGAGGTGTCCCTCGAGGAGGCGCTCTCCACCGTGGACGGGGCCCACGCCCTGCGCGCCGCGGGCGGGGAGCGCAAGGAAGAGCTGGAGGACTACCTCGACCGTCACTTCCGGGGCCGGCACCGCCGCTAACGGGGCCAGAGCCTGCCGCTCACCCCTTGGGGTTCGCCACCAGGTCGAAGTCCGGAATGTGCTCGCGCATGTACTCGCGCATCCGGTTGATGAGCGCCGCTTCAATTTGCCTCGCCCGCTCCCGGCTCACCCCGTACTTGTCTCCAATGTCCTGGAGCGTCAGCGGCTCGTCGGAGATCAGCCGGTTCTCGAAGATGTAGCGCTCCTTGCCCTCCAGCGATTTGGCGAACTCCTGCATCTTCTCGCGGAACAGCGCCTTGAGCTGCTCGTTGCCCAACCGCTCCTCGGCGCCCACCGACGAAGACGGCAGGAACCGGTCCATCCGCGTCGCCGACGAGTCCTCTCCGCCCACCGGCGCGTCCAGCGACATCTCGTCGTGGCCCAGCCGCTGGTCCATCTCCATCACGTCCTGCTCGGTGACGTTGAGGCGCTCGGCCAGCAGCTTCGGCGTCACCTCGAAGCCCTGCGCCATCAACTTGTCCTGCTCCTGGCGCAGCTTGAAGAAGAGCTTCCGCTGGGCTTCCGTCGTCCCCAGCTTCACCATCTTCCAGTTGTCCATGATGTAGCGCAGGATGTAGGCGCGTATCCACCAGGCGGCGTAGGAGCTGAGCTTCACCCCCCGCTCCGGATCGTACTTCTTCACCGCCTGCATCAGCCCGATGTTGCCCTCCTGCACCAGGTCCAGCAGGGACAGGGGGTTGCGGTGGTACTCGTGGGCCAGCTTCACCACCAGGCGCAGGTTGGCCGCCACCAACCGGTAGGCCGCCTTGACGTCCCCCGTGTCGCGCAGGCGCCTGGCCAGAGCCACCTCCTCCTCCCGGGTGAGCAGGGGGTGACGCTGGACCTCGTTCATGTACGCCTGGAGAGGGTCCGTCCGGGCGATCCCCGTCTCCCCGGCCTTCACCAGGGCCGCCCGAGGGGGGGCGGGGACCTCCTCCACCTCGACCTCTACCTCCTCCAGCTCCTCGGGGGCGGGCTCCAGGGCGTCCGGTTCCGGCTCGGCGGATTCGGCCTCCTCGACCTCGGCTTCCTCGGGGGGCGGGGTAGCGGCGGGCCGCTTCGCCCGGGTCTTCGAGCCCGTTCCTCCCGTCTTCTTCCTCCCAATCGCCATGGGGGTTCCTTAAGCAAAGTAAGCCGATTGTTGCCAGAGCCTAATGCAGGGGTTATGCCCCAAGCTTGATGAGCGACATCCAATCTCCGGAGCAGCCGGAAACCACTGCCGAAGCGCTGTCCCGCCCCGCCGAGTACGTCGCGGACATCAGCTTCGATGACCTGAACCTGTCCGAGCCCCTCCGTCGCGGCATCACGGACCGTGGCTATACCAACCCTACCCCTGTCCAGGCCAAGGCCTTCGGGCCCGTCATGGAAGGGCGGGATCTCATCGTGCGCAGCAAGACCGGCACGGGCAAGACGGCCGCCTTCGGCCTGCCGCTGCTGGAGAAGATCTCCGCCGAGGACAAGCGGGTGCGCGCCCTCATCCTCTGCCCCACGCGTGAGCTGGCGCTCCAGGTGTCCGAGGAGCTGGCCGCCCTGGGCAAGTACAAGGGCGTCAAGGTGGCCGCCATCTACGGCGGCGCCTCCATGAAGCAGCAGGAAGACGCCCTCGACGAGGGCACGCAGATCATCGTGGGCACGCCCGGCCGGGTGTTCGACCACATCAACCGCGGCAACCTCAAGCTCGAGGGCTGCACGCACGCGGTGCTCGACGAAGCCGACGAGATGCTCAACCAGGGCTTCTACGAGGAAGTCACGCGCATCCTCGACCGTCTTCCCAAGGACCGGCAGGTGCTGCTCTTCAGCGCCACCGTCCCCACGGACATCCAGAACCTGATTGCCCGCTACACGACGAACGCCGAGACGCTGCTGCTCTCCGGCGACGTCTTCACCGTCGAGCACATCCACCACATCCGCTACGACGTGTCGGACGCGCTGCCCAAGCCGCGCAACCTCATCTACGTGCTGGAGGCCGAGGAGCCCCAGAACGCCATCATCTTCTGCAACACCCGCGACGACACGGCGCTGGTGACGGCGGTGCTCAACCGCAACGGCTTCGACGCGGACCTGCTCAACGGGGACCTGCCGCAGAAGGAGCGCGAGCGGGTGATGGGCAAGGTGAAGCGCGGGGAAGTGGCCTTCATGGTGGCCACGGACATCGCCGCGCGCGGCATCGACATCTCCGGCCTCGAGTACGTCATCAACTACTCGCTGCCCGAGGATCCGGCCGTGTACCTGCACCGGGTGGGCCGCACCGGCCGCATCGGCAACAAGGGCACCGCCATCAACCTCTTCTCCGGCCGCGAGCTGGCCACGTACACCACGCTGGAGAAGAAGTACGGCATCAAGTTCGAGAAGCGCGAGATGCCCGCCCCCGAGGAGGCCATGCGCCTGTGGGCCGAGCGCCACGTGCGCGAGATCCGCGAGGCCGCCTCCGGCTCCATCTTCGAGGGCTTCCTGCCCCTGGCCGCGCAGCTCAAGGCCCGGCCGGACGCCGATGACCTGATGGCCTTCCTGCTGAAGTACTTCTTCAGCCACCTGCGCATGGAGAAGGCCCAGGCCGCCCAGCAGGGCGAGCGCCCCGAGCAGGAGGCGAAGCCCGAGAGCCGCCGCAAGGACCGGGAGCGCGAGCGTCCCCGCGACCGGGATCGGGACAGGCCGCCGCGCCGCGAGGAGCGCCGGGAGTCCCGTGCGGAGCCGTTCGGCGAGTCGCGTGAGCGCGGCGACAAGCGCCGCCGGGATCGCCCCGAGCGGAGCGAGCGCGGCCCCGCGTCCTTCGACGCCGGCCCCGGCGAGGCGAAGCTGTGGGTCAACCTGGGGACCGAGGATGGCCTGGGGCCCGGCAGCATCGTCACCGCCCTGGAAGAGGCCGGAGCCCCCGCCAACAAGGTGGTGCGTGCCGACCTCAAGCCCGGCTTCTCCTACGTCTTCATCTCCGAGCAGGACCTGGCGGGCTTCGAGGCCCTCACCGGCAAGACGTACAAGGACAAGACGCTGAAGGTGGAGAAGAGCCGGCCGCGCGGCGAGCGCGATCCGAACCGGCCGCCGCCCTCTCCCGACGCCGGCCCCGGCGAGGTGAAGCTGAAGTTCAACCTCGGCATGGACGACGGCCTGGACGAGGCGAAGTTCATCGCCGCCCTGGAGGCCGCTGGCGCCCCCGCGGGCAAGGTGAACAAGGCGGTGCTCCGCCCCGCCTACGGCTACGCCTACGTGCCCGAGTCCGAGTCCGAGGCCTTCGAGGCCCTCACCGGCAAGCAGCACGGCGAGAAGGCGCTGAAGGTGGACAAGCACCGGCCTCGTGGCACCCGCGAGCGTCCGCCGCGCCGTGAGCGCACCGAGCGCCCTGAGCGCACCGAGTCCCCCGAGGTGCCCGGCCAGGCGCGCCTGTGGGTGGGCCTGGGCCGCGACGTGGTGCAGGACGAGGCCGCCGTCACCAGCACCCTGGAGTCCCTGGGTGCCCCGGCCGGCAAGGTGCAGCGCGTGGAGCTCAAGCCCACGTACTCGTACGTCTTCGTCGCCGACGAGGATGTGGCGGCCT
>DASQMW010000239.1:0-10722 GCA_035645295.1 Archangium sp. | reverse complement strand
GCGTGGCGCAAGCTGCGCACCACCTTGGACTCGCGTCGTCAGCCTCGTGTCCTGGGCCGACGTTTCCGCAAAGACCCCGCCGGCTACCTCCATGAACTCGAAGAGGAGCTCAGGAGCGCTTTGCCGGCGTAGTTTTTTTCCGTGAGGGAGGCGGGGCTCGCCGGTGGGTGACCGTCACGGCGCTCGGCGTCACATGTTAGTGTGACCGGCCTCCGCTGTGACGGGAGTATGACCGAGCCATGGATCGGAAGTCCCCCAAGCCGCCGCAGAGCACGGCCTCCTTGACGCGTGGCGGTGCGGCGGTGGAGCCCACCCTCTCGGGTCCGGTTCCCGTTCCCTCTCCACGGCAGGCGTTCGCCGAGGGGACGGAGGTGGCCGGACGCTACCGGGTGGAGCGTTTCCTCTCCCGGGGCGGCATGGGCGAGGTGTACGCGGCGGAGGACCTCTCGCTGCACGAGCCCGTGGCGCTCAAGACGGTCCGCCCGGAGCTGGCCGCCACGCCGGAGGCGCTCCTGCGCTTCAAGCGCGAGCTGCGGCTGGCACGCCGGGTGACCCATCCCAACGTCTGCCGGGTCTTCGACATCGGAGAGCATGAGGTCATCCCGGAGCGGGGCACCCCGTACCGGATCGTCTTCCTCACCATGGAGCTGCTCGCGGGGCGCACGCTGCATGAGCAGCTCGTCCGCCACGAGAAGATGCCGCCGGAGCAGGTGCTGCGGCTGGCCGAGCAGATGGCGGGCGCGCTCGATGCGGCGCATGCCGCGCAGATCATCCACCGGGACTTCAAACCCGGCAATGTGATGCTGGTGCCCGCGCCGCCCGTGGCGGGAGGCCTGCGCGCGGTGGTGACCGACTTCGGCCTCGCCCGTGGCGAGCTGCTCGAGGGGGACGGCTCGGCCTCGCGCGAGGGCCATATCGTCGGCAGCCCTTCGTACATGTCCCCGGAGCAGTTGGAGGGACTGCCGCTCTCTCCCGCCTCCGACATCTATTCCTTCGGGCTGGTGCTCTTCGAGATGGTGACGGGACGGCGGCCCTTCGTGGCGGAGACGCCGACGGCCGCCTCGCTGATGCGGCTGCGCCAGGCGCCTCCTTCTCCGCTCGAGCTGGTGCCAGAGCTGGCTCCCTCCTGGGAGGCGGTGCTCCTGCGCTGCCTGGAGCGTCAGCCAGGGGCGCGTTTCGCCACCGCGTCCGAAGTCATCGCCGCGCTGCGGAGCGGAGAGCCCACCCCGGCCTTCGCGAGCCCCACCCCGGCCAGGAAGCGGTCCCCGAGGAAGCAGCCTCTCTTGGTGAAGCAGCCTCCCCCAGTGGTGGTCACCCCGGGGACGCAGCCGGTGGCACGGCGGGTGGTGGCGGTGCTCGCCCCTCGCAACCTGATGGCCAAGGCCAGTCTGGTCTGGCTGTCCACCGCCCTGGCGGAGTTGCTCTCGGCGGAGCTGGCGATGGGGGAACAGCTCCGCCTGCTGCCCGGGGAAGGCGTGGTGCAGATGCGCAGGGATCTCCTCCTCCCGGAGGAGGAGGGCTTCGCGGCGGCCACGCTGCAGCGCATCCGCGCGCACTCCGGCGTGGATCTGGTGCTCACCGGGGCGTACCTCGTGCAGGGGCGCGAGGAGGACGCGCGGCTGCGGCTCAACCTGCGTTTGCAGGAGGCCACCACGGGCGAGACGCTGGCCCACCTGACGGAGGTGGGCGCGGAGCAGGAGCTGCTGGAGCTCGTCTCGCGCGTGGGCGCCGCCTTGCGCAAGCGCCTGGGCCTGGCGCCGCTGACCACCGAGCAGGCCCACGGGGTACGCAGCGCCATGCCCGCGGCGCCCGAGGCGGCAAGGTTCTATGCCGAGGGGCTCGCCGCCCTGCGCGGCCATGACGCGGCCACCGCCCTGGAGCGTTTCGAGCGCGTGGTGAAGCAGGAGCCGGCCTTCGCCCCCGCCCACTCGGCCTTGGCCGCCGCCCTCCAGTACCTCTACCAGGAGGAGGCGGCGAAGGAGGCCGCGCGCCGGGCCTTCGAGCTGTCCTCGAGCCTCTCGCGCGAGGAGCGCCTCCTGGTGTCGGCCCGCCATCACGAGGCCCAGGCCGAGTGGCCGCGAGCCATCGAGGCGTACCGGACGCTCTTCGAGTTCTTCCCGGACAACGTGGAGTACGGCACCGCGCTGGTGTTCGCGCAGGTGTCCGCGGGGCAGAACCGGGAGGCCCAGTCCACCTTGGAGGCACTGCGCCGGCTCCCGCCTCCCCTGGGGGAGGACGCGCGCATCGAGTTGGCCGCGGCGGTGGCCACGAGCGCGACCGCGGACTTCATCGCTTCCCGGCGGCATGCCGAGGCGGCGGTGTCCCGTTCCCAGCAGGCCAGCCAGGGTCAGCTCGCCGCCTCCGCGCTCATCATGGAGGCCTATGCGGCGCGCAACCTCGGGGAACCCCTGCGTGCCGTCGAGTTGCTGGAGGAGTCGGAGCGGCTGTTCCTCGGGGGAGGGGACCGGGGAGGCGCGGCGCGCTCGATGCTCGTGCACGCCATGGCGCTCATCGACATGGGGCGGCTGCTCGAGGCCGAGCGCGTGTTCGTCTCCGCCATCGAGGCGGCCCAGGAGATCAAGGGCGCCTCGCTGGAGGCCGAAGCCCTCCTGTGCGCCGGTGGGTTGAGCTGCCGGCTGGGTCAGCTCTCCGAGGGCCTGAAGCGTGCCAGCCGCGCCGAAGAGCTCTTCCGGCAGCGCGGACGGCTCTCCGACATGAACACCAGCACCATCCTGAAGGGCATGGTGCGGCGGCTCATGGGGGGGCTGGACGAGGGCAAACGCCTGCTCGAGGAGGGGAGCCATGCGGCCCAGGTGCTCTTCGAGGACGGCTACGCCGAGGCCTGGGGCCGCTACGAGCTGGGCTGTCTGTTGATGGACCTGGGACAGCTGGCGCAGGCACGCCATCAGCTGGAGCGCGCGCTGGCATTGCGGCGGGCGCGGGGCCTCGGAGGCTTCGTGGCCGAGACCGAGCTGGGCCTGGCGTGTCTGTCCCTGGAGGAGGGGAAGCCGAAGGAGGCGCTCGCGGTGGCGGAGTCCGCGCTGGCGGCCTATGCGTCGCTGAAGAGCCTGGATGGGGAAGGACTCTCGAACGCGGTGAAGGCCCGGGCATTGATGGCCCTGGGGAAGGCCGTGGCGGCGCGCGAGGCCCTGGAGCGCGCCCGGGCTCTCGCGGGTGGCAGCGAGGACGTGTTCATCGCGGCGGAGGTGCAGCTCACCGGCGCGGCCCTGCTGCGGCGGGACGGTGGGCCCTCGGAGCGGGAGGAGGCGGCGCGGCAACTCCAGGCGCTCGCGAAGCGGGCGGCGCACGGGGGCATGAAGCGGGTGGCGCTCGAGGCGCGGATCCTCCGGGTGGAGCTCAACCCCGAGGCGAAGGCCGCCACGGTGCGCAAGGAGCTGCTGTCCATGCGCCAGGAAGCGAACCGGCTTGGCTATCGAGCCCTGCTCCAGAGAGCCAATGCGTTGCTCGGAGAGACATGAAGCGGCTCTCGTGGATCGGCGAGCCGGCCGCCCGGCCTGGAGGTCACTCGGCCTGTGAGGCCCCTCGCAGCGTCCCGGTCTCGAGGTAGACCGGCTTCAGCTGGATGCCGTGCTCCTGGCTGAGAACGAGCTGATTCTCCCAGGGTTTCCAGTCCGCATCGGTATCGGGCATCCGCCCGACGACCATCCCGGCGAGGGCCTTGTCCTCCACGGTGAGGCCATCCTTCAGCGAGGTGACCCTCACCGGGACATGGGCATGGTAGCCCGTCATCCAGCGAGAGATGCAGCTCCCGGGCTCGAGGACCAGCGGCTCGGACCAATTCCTCTCATCGTCCATGTACTGATACGACAACACCGTGCCCGTCTTGTTGCAGGTCCTGAGCACCCGAAAGGCTTGCAGGTTGTTGTGGACGGCGGTGTCCAGCAGGGTCCCCTCCAGGAATTTCAGCGCCTGGTGCTGGAACTGCTGGAACTCGGTCTTGAGCTGCTCGTTCTGCTGGAGCTGTTGCAGGGCTCCCTGATTCCTGGCGTGCAGGTCCCGTGCTTCCGCCTCGGATCTCGTGGCCTGGCTTCTCGCGGTGTCCAACGCCCGTTGGAGCCGCTGGGTGTCCTGCTGCTCCGTCTGGTAGCTCGCCTGGAGGCGCTCGTTGTCCGCTCGGAGCTCGTGCAGGTCCCCCAGCGTGGATGCCAGCCCCGCGAGCAGCAAGACCGACAGGCAGCCCAGCAGGATCAACCCCGCCATGAGCCCACGGCCGCGAGCAGCCGGTGCCGGTGCCGGAACTGGGACCGGAGCAGGGGAGGGGACCGGGACGGCGGGCGCCACCGGTTCTTCCGGGGCTGGCTTTGGCGCCGGCACCTCCAGCGCCTGCTCGAGGGAGGCCCGGAAGGCCGCGCAGTCCTGGAATCTCCCCGCCGGGTCCACCGTCATGGCCTTGCGGATGCACTGGCAGAGGCCCTCGGGCAGCTCGGGCACCACCTGCTCGGGCGGGGTGAAGTGGCCCTCGGTGATGCGCTTCATCATCTCGAAGTCACTGCCCGCGTCGAAGGCCACCCGCCCGGTGGCCGCCTCGTAGAGGATGGCGCCCAGGGCGAAGATGTCCGTGCGCGCGTCCACCTCGGATGCCCCGCCGATCTGCTCCGGGCTCATGTAGGGCCGCGTCCCCAGCAGCACTCCGGTCCGGGTGCGGTACTTCTCGCCCGGCTCCTCCTGGGTCACCTTGGCGATGCCGAAGTCCGTCACCTTGGGATGCATCCGCCCCTGCTGCCCCCGCGTCAGCAGGAGGTTGCTGGGCGTCAGGTCGCGGTGCACCACCCGGTGGCCATGCGCCTCCTGCATCGCATCCAGCACCGGCAGGAAGATCTGCCGGAGGGTGGGCAGATCCAATCTTCCGCCCGGGCTGTGGCTGAGCAGCTCCTCCAGCGTGCCGCCCTCCACGTACTCCATCACCAGGCCCGGCGCCGGGCTGATGACGATGTCCGTCACCTGGGCGATGTGGGGATGGCGCAGGAGCGCCTGGATGCGGCCCTCGGTGGTGAAGCGGTGGCGCGCGTCGGCGCTGTGGAAGATGCGGGGATCCGGCACCTTGAGCGCATGCAGGCTCTGCAGCCCCAGGTGGCGCACCAGGTAGATGGTAGCCATGCCGCCCTCGGCGAGCTTGCGCACCACCTCGTAACGGTTGTCCAGGAGTTCCCCGGGCTCGAGCAGGCTCTTGTCTTCGCCCATGTGCAGGACCCTCTGGGTCGCCGAGTCTACATGATGGGGGCGGTTCTCCAGCGGCCGCTCGTCATGCGCCTGGCGAGGCGCCAGCCCGCCTGTCTGGTATCCGGCGGGGCTCCCCATGGGGCTGTTCCGGCCGCATGGGTGGTCTCACCTTGTCCGAGGGAGGACGTCCTCGATGATGAGTGAGCGGCTGCCGTGGAGTCTCGGATGGGTGAGCCTGGGAATCGGACTGACGGAGCTGACCTTTCCGAAGGGCCTCTGTCGCGTCCTGGGCGTTTCGAAACGCCACGCAGGGCTGATGCGGGTCCTTGGTCTCCGGGAGGTCGCCAGCGGCCTGGGGCTGCTCCTCCAGCGGAATCGGCGGGAATGGGTCTGGACCCGCGTCGCGGGTGATGCCCTCGACCTCTCGCTCCTGGCGGTGTCCTTCCGGCTCCCGCGTGCGAACAGGGGTTGGCTGGGAGCCATCACCGCCGCGGTTACCGGGGTGACGCTCGTGGACATGTTCGCCGCCGTGGGGACGTGGCGCTCCCCCCGGCTCCGCTCTGGGACGGTGACGCCGTCACTCGGGATGGACATTGCGAGCGGAGGCCCCGCCGAGAGCTGGCGGGGAAGCGGTCTGGCCGAGGACGTGGGCGCGAGCCCGCATCGGAGCGAAGAGGGCCTCCCGGATGAGGAGAAGCAGCGGATGATGAGAGAAGCCGCGCGGGAGCTCGGGCTGCCGGATCGGGACGAGCACGGGACCCGGTGCTGAGCGCCGAGCCTGCCTGGAGAGCCTCAGTGCGTGCTTCTCCAGGCGAGGTTCCACGCCACCGCGCGATGCACTCCGTCCCTCAGCTGCACCTTGCCGACCCTCGCCTCACGACGGCGGAGCCGCTCCAGCAGCGGGGTCACCATGACGCGCATCTGACGCACCTCTCCCCCAAGGTGTGCCGGGTCCCCCCAGGCCACGCCTCGTCCCGTGTCTACATGTGAAACCTGCCACCCACCTCGGCCAGCACGAGGGCGAGGTTCGGCCCCACCTGGGATGCAAAAGACCCCCCGGGAAGATCCTCGGAACCACCCGTGACGCAATGATGCAAGCAGTACGGACGGAATTCCGGTGGCCCCGTATTCCTCCCGGAACGGAGTGCTCGGATTCCAAGGTGGCTGCGGGAATTCGCGCGGCCTGTGCCCCCTCGGTGTGCTGTCACAAATGACGTCGCGGTCATAAATGACTTCAAGGCGTTTACCGGGGTGCACTGGCTTTACCCGGGCTCTGGCGTCACGGGTCAAGAAATTTCCCGGCCGCTTGCGGACGCCCCCCACCCGCCGGCCCGGGCACATGCCTTGCTCATCGGAGAACCCGCCAGGCCGCGGTGATGCCGATCCGACCTCCAGGGTGGCTGCCATGAAGAGACTGTTCGCGCTGAGTATGCTGGTGATGGGCTGTGGGGCTGGCAGCGAGTTCTCGTCGGAGTCGATGTCGTCGACGGCACAGGCGGTGCGCATCGAGGCCTCCGAGGGCGTGGAGGGCATCTCCCGCGGCGCGCGGGGCGCGACCTTCTGTGATTACAAGCTCCTCCCCACGCTTCCGGTGGACACGGCTCCAGCCCTCATCGAGCGGGACCGGATGTACATGGCGGCCCAGCCGGGCGTCACCTTCAAGTACCTGCCGCTGTCCCTGCCGACGGCCAGCGATCCGTTCATCTACAGTGGTGGGCGCTACCTGGTGGACACGGTGAAGCACGCCCAGGAGTACGGGCACTGGATCCTCAACGAGTTCCAGCTGGATGGCGTCCTGTTCCCGGAGCGGTCCTACTTCGTCAAGACCGAGTGCACGGCCTACAGCGTCATCGGCACCCAGGACATCAAGCCGCTGCGCTCCACGCACCACGTGATGCGGACTGAGCGCTTCAAGCTGCCGGCGGGCAATCACCGCGGCTATCTCGAGTCGCACTGGAAGCAGTTGGTGGTGGAGGCGCAGGCGCGCGGCATGTCCAGCGTGTGGCTTGTCTACAACCCGGAGGAGCGGCTCGCGGCCTTCGTGTACACGCTCGAGCGCGGGGGCAAGCAGGAGCCCGGGGGGCCGGATTTCGGGACCTTCTCGGCGTTGGAGTCAGCGCCCTCGCTCGGGGCGCGCATCGCGCGGCCGGGCTGGGTGAAGACGCAGGATGTGACCCATTTCGTGTGGGGGCTCTGGTTCCGGTTCGCTCCGGGGGACCAGGGGCTGCCCACCGTCTGGCCGAACGCGTCCTCGCTGCCGGCGCCGTTCACCGGGGATGGGCTCTGCCTGGTGAGCGCGGGCGAGAACCATTTGAACAGCCCCTCCGATTGCCCCGTGACCTGCGGCAACGCCATCGCGGAGCCGGGTGAGACCTCGGTGAATTGCCCGGGCGACGTGCGCGGCATCTGAGAGTTGGCGCAGGACGAAGAGCAGCGGCACCACGTGAAATTTCAAGCGACTCAACAAAGGTGAAGAACATGCAAAACCACATCGATGCCGCGCAGTTCCAGGTGCTGGGTGCGAATCTTCAGATCGTCATCGACGGGTTTGGCTCGTTCACGCTCATCGCCCACAGGATCCTCCTCGAGGAGGGCCTGGGCACCGATGCTGGCTCCGGGACGGTGAAGTTCCAGGCGGACAAGTGGTACTCGCTCGACCTCTGGCTGAACGCGCTGAGGCGGATCGGCAACGAGTTCGGCCACGCGCTCCTTCATCAGTCGGGGATGACCACTCCGAAGAACGCGGTCTTCCCGCCCACGGTGACGGACATCCGCAGTGCGCTGCAGTGCATCGACATCGCGTACCACATGAATCACGCCGTGCTCGGTGAGCCCATGTTCAACCCCGCCACGGGCCAGCTGCTCGAGGGCATTGGCCATTACGGCTATTCGCACGTCGCGGGCACGAGCCTGATCACGATCGAGAGCACCACGCCGTATCCGTGCGACTTCGACCAGGGCATCATCATCGCCATGGCGCAGCGCTTCCAGTCCTCCGCCGTGCTCACCCATGATGTCTCCAGGTGCCGCAAGCACGGGAGCGATCGCTGCACCTACCACGTCGCCTGGAAGGAGGCCTCGGTTCCGGTTCACACCTTCCGGGCGAAGACCTCGACGGTTCCTTCGGCCCCCAAGGCGGGTGGCTCGGCGGGCACGGTGCATTCTTCACCGGCGGTTCCGCCGGCGCTCCGCCGCTCGAACGTTGGCTGAAGGCGGCCTCACGGGGACAGCGCGCGCACGAGCACCACGGCCGCACCGGCGGCGAGCAACAGCAGGCCGGCCGCGGCCAGGGCCCGCAGGGCCTCTCGTCCAGCAGCTCCCAGGGCGCCTGGCAGGGTCTTACCTGCTCGACAGGCGGGCGGGCGTGGGACTCGCCATGGAAGGGGTGGGCGCCCCGGCTTGAAGCTCCACCGGTAGGACCGTGCAGCACCCCAGGAGAATGACGGACACCAACATGTTTTCCGTTCCTGGCGTATCCTGGGATGTCCCCGCCGCCCTGGGGACCCACCTCAGGAGATCTGCATGCGCGCCACTGCCACCCCGACCCTCTTCACGCTCGAGAGCCAACCCGCTTGGGGTCGCGCGGCCCTGCTGGAGGATAAGGACGGAAAGGTCGTCCTCCACTTCGAGCACGGGGGGCGGCGCGTCTTCATCAAGTCCCAGGTGAAGGGTCTCCAGGCTGTGGAGTTGAGCGAGGATGAGGCCCGGACGTTGGATGCCCGGCTGCGAGGCAAGGCCTCGCATGGAGGCTCGACGAAGAAGTCGGCCACCAAGGCCAAGGCGAAGCGTGCGCTCCTCGCCGCGTTCCCCTCCTTCGAGGCCCAGGTTCGCTGGTTCGAAACCTTCTTCCCTGGCGGCTTCGCGGGGGAGAAGTTCATCTCGGAGGAGCGAGGCGCCCCTGAGGCCAAGGGCAAGAAGGGGTACAAGACCGCCGCCATCAAGCTCGCCCAGGAGCAGCTCTCGCCCGAGCGGCTGGCGAGCGCCACACCGCAGGAGACCTTCGAGGTTTCCAAGAAGTTGCTGGGCTTCACCAACCTCGTCTTCCCCACGGAAGGCCCCGTCCCCTTCACCTCCATGAAGGAGGAGGACCGGGCCGCGTTCGTGGCGGCGTTGAGAGAGCTCTTGCACGGCGAAGGCGCGCACGGGCCGCGCTTCGAGAAGTTCGTGAACGCGATCCGCATCTGGGACGCGGAGGGACAGGGCCGCAAGGTCACCTGGCCCCTGGCGACGCTGCTGCAGGCGATGTACGCCCCCGCTCAGCACACCTTCGTGAAGCCCACCGTCTTCGAGCAACAAGCGCTCATCCTGAATCTCACGGCCGACAAGAACTCGCCCGTGACCAGCACCGCCTACGAGCGATTCCTGGAGGTGGCGCGGAAGACCTCGGAGGGGCTGACGGCTGCGGGGCACCCGCCTCGCGACCTGATGGACGTCTACTCGTTCATCTGGCGCTCTCACAAGGAGCAGCCCGCCGCGTAGTCAGGGGAGTCGAGGCCCGGGGGCTTCATGCTATGAGGTGGCGGTGGGAGACCTCATGGATTGGCTCTGGAGTCCGACTGGAATTGGCGTGCTGTGGCTCGTACTGCACTGCGCTGACTATTTGCTCACCATCGCCACGGCGAGGCTGCGGGCCCGGGGAGACCTCGGGAAGCGGGTGGAGATGGGGGGCAGCATCGAGCTCAATCCCCTCTTCGTGCAGGCGGTGGAGAAGGGGCAGTGGGTGTCCAGGCGGTTTCTCCTGACGCTGGGGTTCGGGGCGCTCGTGTTTCCCCTGGCGGTGGCGTACTTCGACTGGGTGGTGGAGCTGGGGGCGGTGGACATCCGTGGCCTTCCGGAGGCCGTGTGTGGCGCGCTGGTCGTGACGCGCTTCGCGATCATCTCCATCCACCTGCAGAACCTCGTCCTCTTCCGGCGGATGCTGCACGTGCCCGAAGCGTCGATCGTCAGCATGCGCTACGACCGGGGCACGGTCATGATGGTGACTCGCGCCCGGAAGCTGGAGATGGCGGCCTTCTGTGCGCTCTCGGCCCTCGTGAGCGGCCGGCCCTTTTTCTTGGGAGGCCTCGCGGCGACCCTCGGCCTCGTCGCCATGCTGTTCCTCTGGGGCCGTCGTCAGGTGTCCACCACGCCGGGCTCCGGATCCGCCGCGTTGAACTCATAGGAACTGTCCCGGTGGGAGAGGGGTTGGGGCTTCTGTCGCTTGAAACAAAAGCAGATTGAAGATGGCCGCCTGCGCCGAACTGCTCTCCACGGAGGGCGTCGCGCGGGCACTCGCCGGAAAGACGCTCGTTCAGCTCACCAGCGGCTCACCCGCGGATGCTCGCGCGGGACTGGATGAGTGCCAGTGTCCCAATCCGGCGCTCCCATTCTTGCGCTGTTGTCCAGGTGGGTTTCACTCGTTCTTCAAGCTACGGTGGCCGAGGCGCCTTCTTCCTTCGCGCTCCAATCGCTCCAGTCGTGGCGGCTCGCAGGATGCGGCGGAAGGTGGGGCATTCCATGTGGCTCGGCGCGGGACAGGCAGCGGCGTGCCGCAGGCCGTCG
>DASQMW010000238.1:0-12189 GCA_035645295.1 Archangium sp. | reverse complement strand
GCTGGCCCGAGTACAACCGCCTCTACGCCCACCCCTTCTCTTGGTCCTGGACTCGCGCCAAGATGCACTCGTGGGTGGACCGGCACCTGTCCTGACTATGTTGAAAAACTAGTCGGACACTCCACTAAGGAGCCTTCGAGGCGGACTCGAGCTGCTTGCACGCGGGGGCGAGGCCAAGGCCACACGCCTTCTGGAAGAACTCCCTGGCGCGCTCCGGGTTCTTCGCCACGCCGTTGCCATTCTTGTGGGCGATGCCGACGTTGAGACAGCCACCCGGCAGGTCCGCGGCACAGGCCTTCTCGAAGAGGGAGACGGCCCGCTTCATGTCCCGCGACACGCCACTGCCCGCCATATAGGCCACCCCCAGGCTGTTGCAGGCCGTCATGTGCCCCGCGTCGCAGGCCTTCGAGAAGAGGGCCGCGGAGCGCTCCAGGTTCTTCTCCACGCCCCTGCCGCTCGCGGAGGCGACGCCGAGGCTGAAGCACCCATCCGCGTGGCCCTTGCCGCAAGCCTTGTCGAAGAGGGCGGCGGCGCGCGCCGGATCCTTCTCCACTCCCAGGCCCGCGTTATAGGTGAGCCCGGCGTTGAAGCAGCCCTTCGCGTCCTCGGCCTTGCAGCTCTTCTCGAAGAGCTCGAGGGCCTGCTTCGGATCCTTCTGCACGCCCACGCCCTCCGCGTGGGCGATGCCGAGGTTGTTGCAGGCGTCCAGGTGGCCCTTGTCGCACGCCTTCTTGTAGAAGCTGGCCGCGCGGGCATCGTCCTTGGGCACGCCCGCCCCCTGCGCGTAGGCCACCGCCAGGTTGAAGCACTCGCCCTTGTCGCCCTTCTTGCAGCCCGCCTCGTGGACCTTGACCTGGCGAGCCAGCTCCTCGCGGCCGAAGAAGGCCTCCTGCTTCTCCGCCGCCTTCGTCGCCGCCTTCGGAGTCCCCTTGGCGGGCGCCTCGTGCGCGTGCCCGTCATTCGGCCCATGCGGGTCCTGCGCGACAGCGGGCACCCCCAGCAGGGTGATCGCCAGACCGAGACCGAGCACCCACGGACGCCGGCCTTCCTCGGTTCCAGAGCGAAGCATGTGGAAATCCTCCCGGGCACGAAGGCCCATCCTGTGCGGCGGGTATAGCAACCTTTCTAGCGAAGGCGCTCCACTGGCCATGAAGGAATGCCGCCAGGCGAGGGCTGTTAAGCGCGCGTCAGCTCCTCGCCTTCCACCACGCCCTGGCCGAACGGCCCCCCCCGTGAGCGCCCCCACGAGGTGGAAGCCCTCCTCACCCAGGTGAGGTTGGCTGTGCTCCGGCATGGCCGCCACCCTGGTGTGCTTCTCCACGCGGCTGCCCGCCTGGGGAAACATCCTGCTCTGGGGCCTGCTGTACTTCCTGGCGGAGCGGGTGCTGCCCGGACTGGGCAAGGATGAGTCGGCCGTGAAGCTGAAGGATCGCCGCCAGGAGGAGGGCGAGAACCTCCCCGCCGTGCAGGCCCTCATCGACGAGCACTCCGTCCACGCCTTCCCCTCCTTCGCCATCGTGATGCCAGACGGAAAGCGCCAACGCCTGACACGCGGCTACAACGGCTACACCGGGACGCTGCAATTCCTCCTCATCCCCACGCCCTCCGGCCCGTGAGGCACTCAGCAGCAGCGCCCGCCGCCTCTGCGGTAGCGTGCGCGCATGCGCTCGTCGAAGAACTCCGGGTAGCTCATCACGGGCCGCTCCGGGTGATTCAGGCGCATGTGCGCGACGTAGGTGTCGTAGTCGGGCACGCCGATGAGCAACCGGGCGGTCCGCACCGCCTGGAGCCAGAACCGCGTCAGCGCGTTGCTCGTGGCGCCCATGTCAGTGGCCCACCGTCGCCAGGGGAACGGGGGCCGTCTCCTGGGCGGTGGGGACGGCCGAGCGGCGGGCGGCCAGCGCCGCGCGGAGGCCGAACGAGATGGTGGCGATGACCAGCAGCATGAAGAGGACGGTGAGGGTGGCGTCCACGTAGTCGTTGGTGATGACGCGCTCCATGTCCTCCAGGGATTTCGCGGGCGCCAGCACCCTGCCCTGCTCGGCGGCGGCCGAGAACGCGCGCGCATGGGCGAGGAAGCTGACGCGGACCTCCCCGCCGAACACCTTCTGCCAGCCGGCGGTGAGCGTGCAGCACACCAGCCAGACAGTGGGGAGCGCGGGAATCCACAGGTAGCGCTCGCGCTTCATCTTCACCAGCACCACGCAGGCCAGCGTCAGCGCGATGGCGGCCAGCATCTGGTTGGCGATGCCGAACAGCGGCCACAGCGTGTTGATGCCGCCGAGCGGATCCACCACGCCCTGGTAGAGGAAATAGCCCCAGCCGCTCACGCAGATGGCCGTGGCGAGCAGGTTGGCGGACCAGGACTCGGTCTTGCGCAGGGGCGCGTACACCAGGCCGGCCAGCTCTTGAATCATGAAGCGGCCCACGCGCGTGCCCGCGTCCACGGTGGTGAGGATGAACAGCGCCTCGAACAGGATGGCGTAGTGGTACCAGAAGGCCATCATCCCCGCGCCGCCGACGAGCCCATGGAGGATCTGCGCCATGCCCACCGCCAGCGTCGGCGCGCCACCCGCTCGGGACAGGATGGAGGACTCGCCAATCTCCTTGGCGGTCATGCTGAGCACTTCGGGGGTGATGACGAAGCCCCAGTCGCTGATGGTCCGCGCCGCCTGCTCGACGGTGGTGCCAATCAAGCCGGGCGGCGAGTTCATGGCGAAGTACACGCCCGGGTCCAGCACCGTGGCGGCGATCAGCGCCATCATCGCGACGAAGGACTCCATCAGCATCGCGCCGTAGCCCACCATGAGCGTCTCGCGCTCGTTGGCCAGCATCTTCGGCGTGGTGCCGGAGGAGATGAGCGAGTGCCAGCCCGACACCGCGCCACAGGCGATGGTGATGAAGAGGAACGGGAACACGTCACCGGAGAACACCGGGCCGGTGCCGTCGATGAACCGGGTCACCGCCGGCATCCGCAGCTCCGGCGCGGCCAGGATGATGCCCACCGCCAGCAACACGATGGTGCCAATCTTCAGGAAGGTGGACAGGTAGTCGCGCGGCGCCAGCAGCAGCCACACCGGCAGCACCGAGGCGCAGAAGCCATAGGCGATCAGCATCCAGGCCAGCGCCTTGCTGTCGTAGGTGAACATCGGCGCCAGGGACGGCGCCTCGGCGACCCAGCCGCCCAGCCAGATGGAGAGCATCAGCAGCACGAAGCCGAGGACCGACACCTCGAGCACGCGGCCCGGACGCAGGTAGCGCAGGTACACGCCCATCAGCAGGGCAATGGGGATCGTCATCGCGACGGTGAAGGTGCCCCAGGGGCTGTCGGTCAGCGCCTTGACCACCACCAGGGCCAGCACCGCGAGGATGATCATCATGATCATCAACACGCCGATCATCGCCACCACCCCGGCGGCGGGACCCAGCTCCAGGCGCACCATGTCGCCCAGGGACTTGCCGTCGCGGCGGATGGAGAGGAACAGGATCATGAAGTCCTGCACCGCGCCGGCCACCACCACGCCGAAGAGGATCCACATGGTGCCCGGCAGGTATCCCATCTGCGCGGCGAGCACCGGGCCCACCAGCGGACCGGCGCCCGCGATGGCGGCGAAGTGATGGCCGAACAGCACCCACTTGTCGGTGGGCACGTAGTCCAGGCCGTCATTGCGCAGCTGCGCCGGCGTGGCCCGGGAGGGCTCCAACCTCAAGGCCCTGTCGGCGATGAACCGGCCGTAGAAGCGGTACCCGAGCATGTAGACGCAAACGGACGCTACCACCAGCCAGGTGGCGTTGATCGTCTCTCCCCGGTGCAGCGCCACCGTCCCCAGGCAGAACGCGCCCACGACGGCCACCAGTGCCCAGCCCAATCTGCTCGCGACACGTCCCATGTTCCCTCCGCTCCTGCTCATCGCGGCTACGTTCCCGCCCGGAACGGACCGGGTCAATAATTCCGACGCATGCACCAGTCATCAACACGGCGCGACGCGTGACGGCCCAGGGGTGACAACCCAGCCAGATCCGTGCAAAACCAGGAATCCACCCAACTCCCCCAGGAGCCCCATGCGTCGACAGACCCTGATCGCCTTCGCCCTCGTGTTGGCCGCCGTGCTCACCCGCTGCGGGCCGCCCGAGCCCACGGATGTGCTTCCCGGCACCCGCGAGAGCAGCTCGCAGGCCCTCTCGCCCGGTGGCGGGTTGAAGGTCATGACCTACAACATCAAGCACGCCGAGCTGAGCAGCCTGGACAGCATCGCGAGCGTCATCAAGGGACAGTCGCCGGACCTCGTGGTGCTCCAGGAGGTGGACGTCCTCACCACGCGCTCGGGCGAGGTGGACCAGGCGGCGAGGCTCGGCGCGCTGACGGGGATGTACTCCTCGTTCCAGCCAGCGCTGCTCGACTTCGACACGGGCCAGTACGGGCTGGCGCTGCTGTCGCGCTACCCCATCCGCTCCTCGCAGCGGATTCCCCTGCGCTCCGCCGCGGAGCAGCGCATCCTGGCGCTGATGGAGGTGGAGCTGGACGCCACGCACGTCATCCCCGTGGGCATCACCCACTTCGGCACCACCGGCGCCACGGAGCGGCAGAACCAGGCCGATGACATCAAGGCGGCGCTCGCGGGCAAGCCGTGGGCGGTGCTCGGGGGAGACCTCAATGCCTCGCCCTCGGAGGCGTGCATCACGAGCCTCAAGCAGCAGCTCACCGATGCCTGGACGCGCGGAGGCTCGGGCAGCGGCTACACGCATGACGCGGCCTTCCCGACGCGGCGCATCGACTACGTGATGCTCGGCTCCGCGTGGACCTCGCCCGTGCTGGCGAGCGTCGTCGGCGCCAGCTCGCAGTCGGACCACCGCCCCGTGGTGGCCACCCTCACCCTGCCATGGAGCCAGACGCTCTTCGGCGACCGCGTCCCTGGCACGGCCGTGGAGCCGGACACCCGCTCCGTGGAGATCGGCGTGAAGTTCCGCGCCAACGTGGCCGGGACCATCACCGCCCTGCGCTTCTACCGGGGCACGGGCAACGCCAACGGCTACGTGGCGAAGCTCTGGAGCGGCAACGGAACACTCCTCGCCCAGGCGAGCGTGAGCGACGGCCGCGTCCCCGGATGGCAGGAGGTGAAGCTCCCCACGCCCGTGGCGATCACCGCGGGCACCACCTACGTGGCGTCCTATTACACGTCCAACGGGCAGTTCGCGCGCGATGTGTCCGGGCTCGCCAGCGCCGTCGTCAGCGGCAACCTGACGGCCCCGGCCAGCTCGACCGTGGGAGGCAATGGCGTCTTCGTCTACGGAACGGGCGGCTTCCCGACGAGCTCGTACAAGGACGCCAACTACTGGGTGGACGTGCGCTTCGTGCCCGCCCCTTGAGGCTACTCCTTGGCCTTGGAGCCACCCCGCTCGAGCTGGCGGAGGATGTCCGAGAGATCCTCCTCCTCTTCCTGGATGACGAAGACGCCTTCGTCGGAGGGCGGAGGCCTGAGCGAAACGTCATCCTGCGCGGTGCGCTTCGGCCTGGGCGTGGGCATGGGCGGAGGCGGCCTCGGGAGGGGCTCGGGACGGGCCTGCGGAGGGGTCCGGAGTGACGGAACGGGCGCGGGAGGCAGCTCGGCCGGGGCCTCCTCGGCCGGGGAAGGCAGGTGCCAGTCCGTCTTCCGGCTCAACCACTCCGCGTAGCGCGTGAACGTCCAGGAGCCATCGGCGGCGCCCGTCTCGATGGCGGACGGGAGCTTGAAGAAGTGCCCCTGGCGCACGAGGCTCCTCACGGGAGTGCTGCCCGGGAGCACCTCGCACTCGGGCACGCGGATGCCCAGCTCCGGACGGAAGCGCAGCCGCTGGCACACCGCCCCCACGAGGCAGTCCGCGAGCTGGGCGCACACCGCGCCTTGTACCTCCGGGGGAAAGGCCGACACCACGCGCTGGAGCGCCTCGGCGGTGCTCGAGGAGTGCACTGTGGCGAGCACGAGGTGCCCCGTCTCCGCCGCGTTCAGCGTCAGGCGCATCACCTCTGGATCCCTCATCTCGCCCACCATGAGGACGTCCGGGTCTTCGCGGAGCGCGTCGATGAGCGCCTGCTCGAAGGAGGGCGTGTCCCGGCCCACCTCGCGCTGGCGGATGAAGGACTGGCGCGGCACCAGCGCGTACTCGATGGGGCTCTCCACCGTGATGATGTGCCGGGCCTCGGCGAGGTTGATCTCCTGCAGCAGCGCCGCGAGCGTGGACGTCTTGCCGGAGCCGGTGGGGCCACTCACCAGGACCAGGCCGTGGGCCGGCTCGATGAGGCGGCGCAGGTCCGGGTGGAGGTTGAGCTTCTTCAGCGTGGCCTGGGCGGACGCCAGCAGGCGGATGGCGAAACCCACGCCGCGCGCGCTGCGCAGGATGTTGATGCGGCAACGCTGGCCCTCCACGTTGCGCGAGACGTCATACGAGCAGCGCTGGATGAACTCGGGCCAGGCCTCGTCGCCGATGATGTCGCGCGCCAGGGCGGTGAGCGCCGGAGCGGGCACCGCTTCCCCCACGAGCCGCAGGGCTCCGCGGATCCGCAGCGCCATGGGCATCTCGCCCTCGAGGTGGATGTCGCTCGCTCCCTGCTCACGGGCGAGCCGGATGAAGGCTTCGAGTCCCACGTGTGTCCCCTCCTGCCGTCCAGGCCAAAGCAACCGGTATGCCGCGTGCGCTCCAATCGACATTTATAGACAGAGGAGGTGTGGACCTGCCGTGTTGTCCGGCGCATGCGCGGACCGGGCGACACTTTGTCCGTGGGGCTCCGCTGGTATCCTTTGGGAATGACGCAGCGACACGACGCCCGCTTCGCCTTCCTGCTCTGGCTCACCGTGGGACTGTGGGTTTGCGGTAACGCCCTCAGCCGGGCGCGCCGCCCGCGTCCTCGTCACTCACTGGCACCGTCCGCTACCTGCGCGGCGTGACGTCGCGCCACCTGCCCCGCACGCGTGACGTCATCGTCTGGCTGCCACCCGGCTACGACGCCAACCCCAAGCGCCGCTACCCGGTGCTCTACATGCACGACGGGCAGAACCTGATGGACACCTCCACCTCCTTCTCCGGGGAGTGGCACGTGGATGAGACGGCCTCGCGGCTCGTGGCATCCGGCGAGGTGGAGCCGCTCATCATCGTCGGCGTCTACAACACCGAGGATCGCTTCGCCGAGTACACCCAGGTGCGGGACACCGGCGAGTACGCCCATCTCGGCGGAGGCAACGCGGACGCCTACGGGCGCTTCCTCGTCGAGGAGCTCAAGCCGGTCATCGACAAGACGTTCCGCACCCAGACGGATGCGAAGAACACGGGCCTGGTGGGCTCGTCGCTGGGAGGCCTGGTGACGATGCACCTGGGCCTCACGCACTCCAACACCTTCCGGCGCCTGGGGGTGATGTCTCCCTCCGTCTTCTGGGCCAACCGGGACATCCTCACGCGGGTGAAGGGCGTGCGCAGGAAGCCAGCCTCGCGCATCTGGGTGGACATCGGCACCGAGGAGTCGAAAGGCAGCCAGGAGACGGTGGAGGACACCCGGCTGCTGCGCGATGCGCTGGTGGCCAGGGGCTGGAAGCCCGGCAAGGATCTCCAGTACGTGGAGGTGCCCGGCGCGGCCCACACAGAGAGCGCCTGGGCCGAGCGCTTCGACGACCTCCTGCGCTACCTCTACCCCGCGCCCTGAGACGCCACGAGTCGGCTCACTCCCACCTGCCCAGGGGACGATCCGGCCCGGGGTGACCGGCCGCGAGCGTCTCCTGCCTGCCCCGCGGGCAAGCCCCGGCACCCGGCCGGAGCCCGTTCCCCGCGGGCGGCCAACTCACTCCCACGAAAATTCATATTCACTGTCGAGCGGTCCCAGCACCCCACCCCGGACGCGCACGTTGCGCGCGCCCAGCCGCTCGAGCACCTCCACCATGGCGCCCTCGTGGTACGGCATGGGCAGGAAGCTGCGCCGCATGGTGAGCCGGCCGTGCTTGGGGCCCATCCACTCCATCGAGCGCTCCCCGTAGTTGGAAGTCACCTTGTAGATGGCCCGGAGGCTGGCGGAGATGTGGTCGGAGCCCGCGCCGGACTGCGCGCACATGGCGCTGCCCACCGCGGAGGACATCAGGCCCACCGCCGCCTTCTGCCCCAACATCCGCAGCACCTGCTCGGCGCCGCCATGCCGGGCACTCAGCTCCCGCACCGCCGCCATGGTCAACCGGATGAGCAGGGTGACGGGGTAGTTGACGAAGTCCATGAGGCGCTGCTGGCCGAGCACCGCCTGGCACCGGGCCACGGCCGCCTCGTCCCCGAGCGCCCGGACCGCCTCCAGCGTGCGGTTGAGGAATAGCCCTCGCGCGGTGTCCTGGGAGGTCGCCAGCTCCACCATCTGCTCCAGCGTTCGCTCCCAATCCGATTGCATCCTCATCCCGTGGCTCGTGCTCATGTCCACCCGGTCCGCCTGTCCCGGCGGCCTCGGCGCGGGACCCCACCAGCATAGAGCAGGGCCGGGCCGAATTCCCAAGTTTACGAGAAATCCCTGGACCTGAAGTGTGACCCCGGCGCCAAAAGCAGAAGGCCGGAGACGCCCACCCCCACCTGGAGGCGTGCATCCCCGGCCCCTGTCAGCTCCTGGAGAGCGGACGGATTACGGGTACAGCGAGCGGGCGCCGGACTGGTCCAGGCTGGTGAGGACCAGGTCACCGGTGTTCAGGCCGTTGCACTGGGGGTAGTGCATGACCGAGTAGCGGTCGTAGGTGCTGGTCAGCGCACGCCAGCTGGAGTCCTCGTAGCAGCCGGAGGCGGTGGAGCGGGTGTGCTCGTGGCGGAAGCCGAGCGTGTGGCCCAGCTCGTGGCGGAGCACGCCGGTGAGCGTCACGGGGCCGGACATGGTGAAGGCGCTGGAGTCGATGAGGACGTTGCGGCCCGAGCGGCTGGAGTTCGGGAAGAACGCGCGCGCCACGTAGCCAGCGCCGCTCACCTGGCGCACGTCGAAGACGACGCCCGTCTGGGACGCGGTGCAGTTGGAGTCGTAGCTGCTGGAGTGGATGAAGTTGACGTTGGCGGTGGCCTCCCAGGCCGCGGCCGCGTTGTTCATCGCCGTCACGACGGTGCTGTACCTGGTGCCGAACGAGGCGGAGCTCACGCAGTAGGTGATGTTGCGGGCCGCGGTGGCGCTCCACTTGATGTCGCCGCCGACGTAGTACACGGCGAGGTCCTGGCCAGTGGTGCCCATGTCACCCTTGGCGACGAGGTTGTCATAGTACTCGCGCAGGCCCTGCTCGCCCTCGACGGCCTCGTCGATGTTGACGATGAAGACGTTGGGGTTGTCCACGTCCTGGATGGCCTCGGCGCGGAACTCCTCGTACGTCGGAATGCGGGCCTCGGAACCAGCCTCGGGACCACCGCAGCCAACGAGCGCCACACCAGCCAGCAACGCCATGGAAAGCTTACGCATGGGGATGTCTCTTTCGGGGAACAACGAGGGGTTTTGACGTGGACCGCCTGGAGACCAGGCCGCGGCCACGCGGCGCCTGCCCTCAGCAACCTCCGGGCCACGAAACCCGCACCTCGGAAAACAAGGGTTTGGCACGAATAACCCGATTAACCCTGGAACATGGATGCTCCAGTGTGGCGGCGGCCTCGTGTAAAGCGCCCTGGCTTTCTCCGCGAAACCCCCTGGACTTTCCAGCGGTTGAAGACAGACCTCCCCCAGCGTCCGATTTCCAGACGGGGGTGTTCTGCCTTCGGTCACCGGGGTAAACCCTTATCAAGGCTACAGCATGACTGGGAAAATGTAATCCCACTCACACGTTTTGCAGTGCAACAATTGAAGGGCTGATGAAGCGGCCCGGCCCAAGAAGGCTTGCGAGCCGGAACACGGCATGGTGGCGTTCCTTCACAGAGCCGAATGCCTGCCGTCTTCCGGCGGAACGATCCGGAGTCATCCAAGATGGACAAAGCGAAGCTCGAGAACATCCAGGTGCTGGGCGCCAACCTGTCGAACGTGCTGAACGCGTTCGGCAGCTTCCAGTTGCTCGCCAGCCGCATCATGCTGGAGGAAGGGCTGGGCGCGGAGTCGGCCGATGGGATCGTCCGGTTCGAGCGGGACAGGTGGTACCCGGTGGCCCGCTGGTTGGCCACCTTCGAGCGCATTGGCCGCGAGTACGGGGAGAGCATGCTCGGCCAGGTGGGGCTCGCCGTGCCGAAGAACGCCATCTTCCCGCCCTTCGTGACGGACATCGACAGCGCGCTCAAGTCGGTGGACATCGCCTACCACATGAATCACGCGCTCAACGGCGAGGCGATGTTCTCGCCGCTCACCGGCAACATGCTCGAGGGCATTGGCCACTACGGCTACCTACGGGTTCCCGGCAAGAAGCAGATCATCGCCGAGTGCACCAACCCCTACCCCTGCCCCTTCGATCTGCACCTGATCCAGGCGGTGGCGCAGCGCTTCGAGAGCACGGCCACGGTGACCCACGACACCACGAAGCCGTGCCGCAAGCAGGGCGGCCCGAGCTGCACGTACCTCGTGAAGTGGGCGTAGCTTCCGAGGCCGCCTGCCCTCCGGGCAGTCCTCCCCCTCCGCCGCGCTTCTCGTCCAGGTGAGCCTCCCGGGAGCTTGACGCCTGGGCGGGAGGCCTCGTCTGCTCCCGCCATGTCCAGCATCTCGTCACCGGAGCCGCGAGCGGACGCCGGTCCGCGCCCCGTGGACGCCAGCGAGCGGGTGGTCCTCCTCGACGTCCTGCGCGGCTTCGCCCTCGGGGGCGTCTTCGTCTCGAACGCCTACATGCACCTGAGTGGCCGCGGGCTCCTGCCCCGCGCCAGCGCCAGGGCCCTGGAGGCCACGCGGGTGGATGCCGTGGCCGCCTTCCTTTTCGAGCACCTGGTGGCTGGCAAGGCCATGTTCCTCTTCTCGCTCCTCTTCGGGCTGGGCTTCTCCATCCAGCTGATTCGCGCGGAGGAGCGCGGCCGGTCCATCGTCCCGGTGTATGTGCGGCGGCTGGGCGTGCTCCTGCTCATCGGCCTCACCCACCGCTTCGCGCTCTGGTACGGGGACATCCTCGCCACCTATGCGCTGATGGGCTTCATGCTCCTGCTGATGCGCGGGCTGCCCGGCCGGAGGCTGCTCGTCTGGAGCCTCCTGCTCATGTTCGTGGCGCCCATCGTCGTCTCCGCCGTGGTGAAGCTCACGCCGCTGCTGGCGAGCTCGCGCGAGGTCGTCGCCGCCGCGAACCAGGAGAACCTGGCGCGCGTGGCGGAGATCAAGCGCCAGACCCTGGCGGCCTTCTCGAGCGGCAACTACCTCACCACCGCGCGGGCCAACATCGACTTCCTCCTCCAGGTCTTCACCCGGACGACGGCGGTGGCGTGGATGCTGGTAGTGCTCGGCCGCTTCCTGCTGGGACTGCTGGCTGGACGGCGGCGGCTCTTCCACGACGTGGAGCACCACCTGCCCTTCTTCCGCAAGCTGCTGGGTTGGGGGCTGGCCGCGAGCGTGTTGGGCCATGGGGCCGAGCTGCTCTTCGGCCACCTGGCGCGCGCGGCCCCCGCTGGCAGCACCGGGCGCTTGGTGTGGGAGATCCTCAAGCCCGGAGTGGATGAGGTGGGAATCATCGGCACCGCCGCATGCTACGCGGCCGGCTTCGCGCTCCTCTTCCAGCGGCCTCGCTGGCAGCGGGTGCTGGGAGTGCTGGCGCCCGCGGGGCAGATGGCACTGACGAACTACCTGTGCCAGACCCTCATCAGCCAGTTCGTCTATTACGGCTATGGGTTCAACCTCATCGGCAAGCAGGGCCCCGCCGAGTGCCTGCTGCTCATGTCCTCGCTCTTCTGTGTCCAGGTCTGGTGGAGCCACCTGTGGCTGGCGCGCTTCCGCTTCGGTCCCGCCGAGTGGGTGTGGCGCTGCCTGACCTACGGCCAACTCCAGCCCCTGCGCCGGATGCCGGCAGGAGCGGACATCCCGGCCCTCCGCCCATGAGGGCGGAGAGCGCCGGGGTGGAGCTCAGATGGCGTCGAGATCGATGTCGCAGCTGATCTTCTCGCCGAGTGCCCCCAGTTCGTCCCGCATCTTGCGGGCGCTCGTGCCCTGGGGAAGGGTGACGACGCCCTCGAGCACGAAGAGCGGCGTCCCCGCGAAGGGCGCCGATTCGATGCGCGTCTGCAGCTCCTCGACGTTGACGGAGTGCTGGCGGAGGAGCGCGGTCACCTGGG
>DASQMW010000237.1:0-26808 GCA_035645295.1 Archangium sp. | reverse complement strand
GTCAGAAAGCGCTCCTTGCCTCGCGGAGGGGAACATACCCTTCCCGCTCCGCGAGGGGCTGCCCGACGGCTTATTCGAAGAGGGACAGCTCGCTGAGGTGCTCGATGTAGAAGGGCCGCTCGGCGCTGAGGCTGGTCCCGGCGGCACGCAGGCGCACCTGGCTCAGCGCGGTGGGGTGGCTCAGCGTGGCCTCGTAGAAGGGGTGCACGATGACGATGGTCCCGCTCCCGGTCCCGCCCAGGTTGGCCAGCGGCACCCAGGTGGTGCCATCGGTGCTTCCCTCGAGGACCAGCTCGGTCGTCGTCATCGCCCCGAAGGACATGTCGAGGTTGCGCACCACGGCCTTGCGCAGCACCTTGGGCTGCGGCAGCTGGACGGCCACCGCGAGGGTGCCCTGCGGGAAGGTCACCGTCGAGGCGAGATCGCCATCCGTCAGCGGGCAGGTGGCGGGCGCCTCGGGGTAGGTGCAGCTCGCGCCGCGGCTGAGCGGGATGCGGCCGCGCCTGGGCAGGGCCACGTCGTCTCCCTCGTTGTAGATGTCGAATTTGGTTTTGTTGAGCTCGACGTCGCGCCGGATGGAGACCGTGGCCTGGAGGTTCGCGGCATCCTCGAGGAGGTCGTCATTCAACGGCACCGGCGAGCTCACGTTCCGGCTCACCCAGACAGGGCTGGAGGACTTGCTGACCTCGAGGGTATGCGTGCCGCTGTTCCCCGCCTGCGAGGCGGTGAGGCCCTCATAGGACACGCTCACGCCATCGGCCTGGGTGGCCACGGTGGGCTTTCCGGTCCACTGTTGCAGGAGAGGCACCTGCACGGTGTCCGTCTGGATGACGAAGCTGGCGTACCCGTAGTTCCCCCCCGTCCCGGCCGCCGGAATCCGCAGCTCGAAGCAGCGCGCCAGACCACCGGACCGGGTGTCGGCTCCCAGCAGCTCCTCGCTGAAGGACCCATTGGCCTGGGTCTTCGTCGATTTCCAATCCAGACCCCCGAAGAGGCTGAAGATGCAGCTCGAGTTCGCGCTGCGATTCATCTTCAAGAGCGTGTCCGCCAGCGGCTGGCCATCCTCCTTGAGCACCTTGCCGCTGAGCAGGATCTCCTGCTCGGGATCCACCTGGCTCCCCGTGCAACCGGAAGAGGCCACCACCGCCGCGCACGCCGCCGTCATCCACCGATTCATCGACATGTGACTCCCCCAGCTCCGGGGAAAGGACCGGAGCGTTTCGGGCGTATGTTGTCAGGATCTGGACGGGATGGCTCACGCGGCGGACATGCCGCGGTGCGCCGGGGCGCGGGCTCCGGGGGTGAAATCCGGCCCCTTCGAAAAGGAGTGCTCGTGCTGTTATCGTCCACCCCACCATGGCCGAGCCTCCCCGTGCCACGGTAGCCGAGCGCTCGTGGGACACCCTGCGCTCGGGTACCTCGGACTTCCTCTCCGTGCTGGATGCGCACCTGGGCGTGCGCGTGCCCGGTTTCCTGCCGCCCTCCGATTGCGCCGCGCTCGCCCGCCGCGTCTATGCGGGCCGGCCCTTCTGGATCTCCGACTTCGACGGGGTGCAGTTCTCCCTGGGCCGGGCCTGGTACACGCACCTCGAGCAGGATCGCGAGGACGAGTACTTCGCCAACGCCCGCACCTCGGACGCGGTGGTGGAGCGGATGCTGCCGGGCCTGCAGGGCCGCCTGTGCGAGGCCATCTCGACGCTGGTGGGGGCTCCCGCCGTCAAGCGCGAGGGCTGGTGCGGCCCCGGTGTCCACATCTTCCCGGCCGGCGAGTGGCTGTCCCACAACGGGGGGGACGTCCACTTCGACAACGAGGGCCTCTCCGACGAGCAGTGCGCCCGCCGCTCGCGCGCGCTCACCCTGGTGCTCATGCTGCAGCCACCGGAGTCGGGCGGAGCGCTGCGCCTGTGGGATGTCACCTTCGCGGGCAGCGATGACGTCTCCGAGCGGGACCTTCAGTCCCCGCGCGCCGATGTGGACTACCGGGTGGGGGAGTTGCTCGTGCTCGACAGCTACCGGCTGCATCAGATCCAGCCCTTCACCGGCACGCGTGACCGCATCTCGGTCACGGCGCACGCGGCGCTGGATGCAACAGGCTCGCGCTGGGAGGTCTGGTTCTAAGCCAGCGGAACGAAGACCTTTCAGGGGTGAGGGTGTCCGCACCGTTCACACAAGTCACTCCCTCGGGTTGTGCCCGCCTCCCGGCCGCGCTCGTCACGAACTTGTCCGACTGTTGGACAGGTTTTGCGACACCGGGCCCGGAGCGCTCCCTCCTGCCAGGGGGGAGGTTCCGGCCTCGATGGAGAGCAACTGGTCCGATTGTTGGACCAGTCGGCACGCCGCGCGGCCGGAAGGTGCCCCGTGCTTCCTGCAAGAGCTCCCCTGAAAGAACTTGCTTCCGCTGGCTTGGTCCCGCCGTCAGGTGAGCTGGCGCAGGTAGTGGAAGTTCTTGCCGGCCAGGTCCTGATGCGTGAGGCCGCAGGCCGGATCATCGCCCGGCAGCAGGTACACGACGTCGGACTTCACGTGCAGGAAGTTGAGTAGCGCGGGTCCCTTGAGCAGGTGGTGGAAGGTGCTGCGCCTCCACAGTTTCTCCTCGGCGATGTCGCAGTGCTGGCCCAGCCGCTGGTCGCTCGTGCTGCCGTGCTGCAGCAGCAGCGCCAGGGTGCACGCGAGGTGGCGCGGATGCCCGTCCTCGGGGGCCGGCTCGGTTCGGGCCTCCTTGCCCTGCAACCCGTCCACCCAATCCTGGAAGTCCCTCGGCGCGCGAGATGGGTCGTCCCAGTAGTCCCACACGCCCATCGTGAAACGGTCCGACTGCCGGCGCAGCACGTTGCAGATGCGGCCGTAGTAGTCGTGCATCTGTGCGTAGCTGGTGCGCTCCGGCGCGGAGCGGATGATTTTGTGCAGCTCCCGGTACGTGGAATCGTCCTCGCCCTGGAGCTCCATCACCAGCTGCATCGAGAAGACGGAGTAGTTCATGTGCCGCTCCTTTCACCCGCCGGAGTAGGTGTAGCTCGAGGAACGGCTCCACGAGCTGCGTGAGGAGAACGCCGGCCCGAGGATGGCGCGGCTGTTGCTCGAGGTCCGCATGGCCACCTTGCCGAAGCCGGAGGGGAAGGGCCGGAAGGCCCCGGTCGCCCCGCGGGGGATGGCGGAGAACATCGTGTTGCGCCGTGTCGGCTCGTAGGCGTACCCGCCCGAGACGTTGGAGGGCGTCTGCGTCACATCCTTCGTGGAGAGGATGCCGGCGGAGGGAATCCCGTGCACCGTGCCGGTACTCGGGCGGGTGTGCCCCCAGGGGTAGAAGAGCCAGAAGGAGTTGTGCGCCATGCGCGAGCCTCCGTAGTACCAGTGGCGAGGCCCCGTGCTGCCCGCCGTGGCCACGCGGGTGCCCGCGTCCGCTGGCGTGCCGGCGTCCGCGGAGGCCAGGGCCGGGGTGCCCGCGTCCGTGGGCGTGCCGCCATCCGCGGTGGCCGTGGGCTGGCCCGAGGCCACGCCGGAGGTGGCGGTCTCGGTGGGGTCGGGCCGGAAGTCGCTCGTGGCCACCAGCTTCACGTCCAGGCCCGCGGTGCGCCAGGCCACGAAGTCCTCGTTGAGATCGTCCAGCTCCTGCAGCGGCGCGTTGCCGCCGGGGACGACGTACAGCACGTGCTGGATGCCCAGCTTGCGCAGCTGCTCGGAGGCGGGCATGCGCGCCATGTAGCGGTTGTCGAACTGGCGCTCCTGGTCGGTGTAGGCCGTCAGCCGCTGGCGATCCATCACGAACACCGGAGGCGCGGGCAGCGTGCGGCTCTGCGCGAGCTGCCGGAGGGTGGATTGGTAGTACGCCACCGCGGCGAGCGTGAGGTGCGCGGGGACCACGCCCACCGGGTGGGGCCAATTGTCGAAGGTGAAGACGGGCTCGAAGCTTCTGGCCAGGGCCGCGGCGAAGGCGACCGACTCGGGGCCCGGCAGATCCACCAGCACGGCCGTGGCGCGCGCCGCCTCCGGCTGCTCCGCGAAGAGGGTGGCCAGCGCCTGCCCCTGGTTGAATGCCGCCTCCATCTCGGGCGTGTAGATGGGGCGCAGCTCGTTGACCAGCGACCCGGGGGTGGAGACCGACTGGAAGAGCGTGGCCTGGTAGAAGGGCTTGAGCGCGTCCTGCTTCGGCGTCAGCTCGGTGGCGAGCGCGCTGAGCTCCTGGGGCCGGAGGGGGACGTTGGCCTGGCTCGTGAAGGTGAGCGTGTCGTCCGTGGCGCCGAAGTTCCACCCGCGCTGGCGCTGCATCTGCAGCGCGTCATGCATCTCCAGGAACTCGTCCTCGCCCGAGGAGGCGAGCGCGATGCCGCCCACGGCCACCACGCCGCCGAACACCGCGAGCGCCTGGAGGGCCTTGCGGCGGGAGACGGGGTCGCTCATCGCCGAGAGGCCCTCGTTCCACCACTGCGCGCCGACGAGGCCCGGCAGGCGGGTCATCACCTTGCGCTGGAAGGGGTTCTGGTCGTTGTTGCTCATCGTCTCCTCGTCTTCCTTGTCACGGAGTGACCAGCACCGGGGTGCTCAGGGCGCGCGTGTCGGTGGCACCGCGCTGCACGCGGGTGTAGAGGCCCGCCGCCTCGCCCGCGATCACATAGACGCCGTGGTTGATGGTCTCTCCGCCCGCGGTCTCCTCGGCGGCGAAATAGCGTTGGGCCACCCAGCGGCCGGGCACCGCGTGCACCAGCGCCGCGTTCCACTCCTGCCGCGGGGTGAAGCGGCCCACGAGCACCTCGTCCCCCTCGGCGCCGTAGTCCGACTTGAGCACCCACGCCTCCCTGTCCCGGGCCAGCTCCTCGACGGGCAGCGTCTCCATCCGCACGGTGTAGGGGATGTGGGCGCGGATGGTGGCGCGCGCGCGCGGGGAGAAGAGCTCGTGCCGCTCCCACATGAAGGCCAGGGTCCGCTTGTTCTGCGTGAGCACGGCGCCAAAGGGATTCACCACCACGCACCGGCCCTCCAGGCACGCCTGGAGCACCACGGAGAGCGGGCCGGCCAGCGGCACCATGTCCTCGAAGGGCTCCTCGTCGTCCCAGACGGGGAGACGCTCGCCCCACCAATCCGTCTTGTAGTGGCGCAGCAGCACGTCGCACGGCTCGCCGAAGAGGCGCACCCGCCCGTCCGGGCCCGAGGTGAGGTTGAAGGGCGAGCCCAGGTGCACCGTCCACCCGCGCGCCTCGAACCACTGGCGGTAGAGCCGCACCAGGCCCAGGTCCTCGGGCATCTCCGTGGGGTAGAGGATGCCCACCGAGAGCTGCTCGGGCATGGGCACCAGCAGCCGGGCCGCCAGCGACTCCACCATCGAGCACATCCGCTCGCCCAGCTCCGTGTTGGGGTCCACCGTGCCCGGCCATGCGGGCTGCACCAGCGGGTTGAGGAGCACGGCCTCGACCTCGCCCGTGGGCGTGTCGCTGTTGAGCTCGCACACCGCGAGCTGCCCATCCCTGGTGAGGAAGACGTCTGCCCGGGCGAAGCCGTGCCAGAAGGGCTGCGAGGCCTGCCACATGAGCTTCTGGCCGGGCGTGAGGCAGAAGAAGTCGTCCAGCACCTCGGGCGAGGCGGCGCAGGCCAGCACCAGCTCGTGGTAGGCGGCCGCCACGGCCTCGGCCGCCCGGAAGAGCGCCGCCTTGCGCTCACGGGGCATGAGCAGGGGCTCGGCGCGGAAGCGGGGAGCGCCCTCCAGCCATGGATCCGTGACGAGGCCCGTGCGCACCAGGTGCTCGGCGAGCGCCTCGTAGGTGAGCGGCGGCGTGCTCATGCCAGCCGGGTCACCAGGAACGCGGCGGCGAGGTAGGAGACGGCTTCCAGCACGCCCATGCCCAGGTTGCGCTCGGCGGCGATGCCCTGATCCAACCGGCCGCCGCGCAGGGTGAAGCGCGCGCCCAAAAGCAGCGTCTGCACGAAGAGCTGGCGCACCGGGTAGAGCGCGAGGGCGAAGATGAGCGCCAGCGCGTAGCCGCGCAGCGAGGCCGCCCAGCCCACGAAGTCACCCTCCACCGCATGGCCGATGATGATGGACAGCGCCACGGTGATGCCCGCGTAGCTCATCGCCGCGGCGAGGTTCTCCCCGAGGATCTCCTCGGCGTCGTCATAGGCGGTGAGGGTGCGGAAGAGCATCACGAACAGGTGCAGGGTGACCTGGGCGATGACGACGAAGACGAGCACCACGCCGAGCATGCTCAGGTTCGTGCCGGACACCGAGCGCGACAGGAGGATGCCGGTGGCGAGGTAGTGCGAGCCGGCGGCAAGCCCGGCGGCGATGTTGCCGCGCTCGACCTCGGCGGCCAGCCGCGCGCGCAGCAGCACCCGCACGCCCAGGTGCCCGAAAACCACGAGCAGCACCAGCGCCGCGAGGCCGTAGGCGGACACCCAGAGCACGTCGTGCCACAAACTCTCGCCCTGGGCACACCCGGCCACCACCGAGCCGGAGATCAGGAAGAGGCCGAGCACCTGGCCCACCTGGAGGAGCGCATGGGCCATGTGGCCCTCCTCCATGTCCGAGCGCACGGTGTGTGCGGGAGACAACAGCCGTTGTCCGGCGCGCAGGAGCAGCAGGAGCACGACCGTGGTGATCGCGCCAAAGGCGGGCAGGTAGAGGGGGCGGAACTCCATGGGGACCGGGAGCCTACACTGGACTCCCTCCCGTATTCGCCTGGAATCACGGAACCCTGGCCGTGGGGAAGCCTCGGCGACCCCTGGTCCGTTTATACCACCTTCCTGGAATTGCTGGGCTCATGACGCACCTGCTGTCAGCTACCTCCCAGCCGGACGTAAGAGGGGGGAGGGTAGCTTGCCGCGGTGCGGCATCGAACCCAGGTTGCGCGGACGAATGGGGGAGGTCCCACATGCAGCCGTACCGTCGTTTCCATTCTCAGTATCGAGAACGGCTGTCGCTCGCGGACGGGACGTGGGCGGAGCTGCGGATGGTCCGGCCCGAGGACGCGGCACTGCTGCGAGAAGGCTTCGAGCGGCTCTCCCCGCGCTCGCGCTTCCAGCGTTTCCTGTCGGCCAAGCCCCGGCTGTCCCCGGATGAGTTGAAGTACCTGACGAGCGTGGATGGGGAGATGCACGTGGCCATCGGGGCGGTGACGTGGAGCCCGGCGGGCCGGGAGATGGGGCTGGGGGTGGCCCGGTTCTTCCGCTCGGCGCAGACGCCCGAGGTGGCCGAGGTGGCCATCACCGTGGCGGACGACGCCCAGGGCAAGGGGCTGGGCCGCATCCTGATGGACAAGCTGGTGGAGGCCGCGCGCGAGCGGGGCGTGGAGCGCTTCGACTTCCGGGTGCTGGCGGGCAACGTGCCCATGTACAAGCTCGTCCAGGCGCTCGCGCCCTGCGAGCCCGAGCAGGACGAGGATTCGCTGTGCTTCAGCGTGCCGCTGGGGGCACGCGCGCGCGGAGGCCCGGAGTTGCTGCGCTCGTTGCTGGCGCTGGCGGCGCAGGGGGCGCTCACGCTCATCGGGCCCACGTGCCGTTGGCGGAGCCTGTCCCGCGCGCCGCCGCCGCCGGTGGCCTACGAGGAAGAAGTCCGTACCCCTTGAGGCGCATGGTCCCGCTCCAGCCGCTCGAGAAAGGCGGGAGTGAAGACACCATCCACGCGCAGTGAGTAGCGGAAGTGGGGAGCGGCCTCGACCCCGTGGTAGTCGAAGTCGTTGAACCAGTAGGCGCGGCCGTCCACGTGCGTCTTCTGCTGGCGCTCCTCGTCCCAGAGGTAGAGGCGCTTGTTGCCGCGCGGGCAGACGGTGATGAACTGGTCGGGGGCCGTCTGATCCTCGGGCTCGCCGTCGCGGTGGACGGTGCCATGGTCGTTGGCGTTGAGCCCGAGCAGGGTGCAGCGGCCGATCTCCTGGAAGGGGAGGGACTTCACGAAGGCCACGGTGCGGGGGAAGTAGAGGCGGGCCTCGCGGGTGAAGTCCTTGCCGGCGCTGGTGCTCTTCTCGCTCCAGTAGCCGCCGGGGACGAGCTCGTAGAAGACCTTCCAGGGGAAGTAGACGCCGTGCTTGAACTCGAGGAAGCGCATCTGCTCGCGGGTGAGTGGGTGGTCGCGCTCCTCGCCGAACTCGTACTCGTGGCGGCGGCGCGGGTCGAAGGCGCCGGGATCGCTTCCGAGTGAGACGAAGGTGGCGAACTCCTTCTCGGAGAAGCCGCGGATGACCTGGCCGTAGTCGACGTAGGGATCGTCCGCGAGCGAGGGAGGGACGATGCCCATGGCCTTGTGGCTGCCGCCCGTGTAGCTGGTGCCCACCTGGGCGAGCGCGTAGCAGATCTCGTCATCCAGCGAGGCGAGCTGCGCCAGGTCGAGGTAGGGCTCGAGGTTGATGAAGGGGCGATCCCAGATGCCCACGAGGCCGTTGCGTGCGCCTGCCATTGCGTGTCCGTCCGACTCCGGGCCGCGAAGGGCGGCCCTGTTCCGGGGCGCAGGATACACGAGCAGGCTCCATTTCTTCCTCGCGGGCTCATGCACGGTAGGCTGGCCCGGGTCACCTCATGCCCTGGCTCGCGCTCGCTCTCCTCGCCATGATCGCCGTGCTGCTGCGGCAGCCGCTCATCGGCGCACTGTTCGCGTTGGCGGAGGAGTGCAGCTTCCAGTGGGGGGCCTATCGCGGCACGCTCCGCATCACCCACGCCATCGGATTGTTGGGCCCCGATGCGCTGATGCGGCGGTCGCTGCGGCAGCTCCGGGTGCATGCCCATGAAGCCCTGGGACAGACGGCGCGAGCCGTCGAGGGGGCGAGGCGCCTCGCGGACGAGGCCAGGACGGTGGGCGATTGGGGTCTCGCCAACACGGCCATCAACACCTTCATCAACGCGGGCCTCTACCGGGAGGCGCTCGAGGTCGAGCGCGGGTGGGAGCCCCAGGCGGCGCACGCCTCGGAGGACGTGGGGGACGGGTTGGGGCCCGACGAGCAGGCGGCCCTGGCGCAGTTCAACCTGTGTGAGGCGCTCTACAACCTCGGGGATTGGGAGGCCGCACGCGAGCGCCTCCGGGTCGTGGAGGAGGCGGCGGTGGGAGAGCCCCTCTTGCAGCAGGCGATTCTCATGCAACGGGCGTGGATCCTGGCGCACACCGGGCAGGCGGCCGATGCACTCGCGGCGCTGGAGCAGTTGAAGCGCGAGGACATTCCCCGCGTGTATTGGAGCGAGGTGGCCTTCACCCGTGCGGCGGCGTTGCTGGCGTTGGGGCGGTACGACGAGGCGGGGAACGAGGCGCGGGAGGGGCTGAAGCAGGCGCGCCGGGTGGCGAGCACGAGGAATGGGCTGTTCATGCTCGGGCACATCGCCCGGGCGGCGGGGCGGTTGGAGGAGGCCGCGCGTCACTTCGAGGCTGGCGCCGCGCACCCATACAAGGGGCAGGGAGGGGGCGCGCTGCTGGCGTGGGGTGACTGCCTGGAGAAACTCGGACGCGGCGAGCGCGCCCGGGAGGCCTGGAGGCTGGTGCTGGAGAGGGATCCTCAGAGCGCCGCGGCCCGGGAGGCGGCCACGCGGTAGAGCTGGGTGAGGGAGTAGTCCATGCGCGCCTCCAAACTTCCCTGCTGGCTCCCCAGCCATGCCTCTATGGGAACGTCAACCCGGGGATGGTGATGCCACGTGAGCTTTCATCCCGCAGCGTCAGTGTCAATTCGCCCTGCGCCTCGCTCCGCAGTGCGTCAAACTCCACGATGATTAAACCATCATCGTTGGGTGCAATGGGATGGTCTTGACGAATTTTCACGCCCTTCAACTCCTTTCCCTGGGCATCCACCAGCGAGACTTCAGCCGCCGTCCAGGGCCGTGGGCTCAAGTTCTTCATCAACACCTCTGCTGCGATGCTCTGGTCAGAGCGGTAGCCCACGCCCCACTTGTAGGTGAGGATTTCTTCCGATTGAACGAATGACGTCTTCGGCAGCTCCACTCGTTGAATTCCTTTTGTGCCGATCGCCCTGTTGGCGACCAGGTCTAGGAGCCCACCCGACTGCGCGAGTTTGACCTGCAACTGCTCGAGTTGGGCCCGAGTCTGTTTGAGCTCATCGCGGAGTTGCTGGTTCTTTGCCTGCTCCTGGGCCAGTTCTTGCCACAAGGACTCCCGGGGGCGCTGGTCGCGGTACACCTCTACCTGGTGAGTCGCCTGTCCTGGGTGAGAGACCAGGGAGAAGGTGACACGCTGCTGAGTGGCGCCGTCCCCGAGACGGGCCGTGAGCCGGAGGCGCTCTCCGAGCACCAGGTCCGGCGGAGGCAGCAGGCTGAGGGTGCTACGCCCTCGCGTCACCTCGAGGAAGCGCACCTCGTCTTGCAGCTCCACCTCCGCGCGCGTGTCGAAGACGAAGTTCGTCATGAGCCCCGGGCTGATGCAGATCTCCCGGAGCGCGGCCGTAGGTGTCAATGCGAGCTCGATGCGCTGCAATTCCTTGCATGCCGCGGCGTTGGAGGGCTGGAGGAGGGGCGCGCCTTGAAGAATCAAGAGGCCCAGGAAGGAGGAAAGGGGGAGCACGGATAGCCGCCTCCGGCACGGGGTTAGTCGAAGCGCGGCACCGGTTCGACGAATATCATCCTGCCGAGGAGACGGGCCTTCTTGGCCGTGCTGTCGGGAGCCGTGGCAACGCCAGCGCTTCCTGGGCTGTCGCTTCTTTCTCCTAGCGACCATAGCTGCAGGCAAACCGGAACGACCTCCCCGTTGGGCAGGTGAGCCTGGGTGAAACGGCCATGGAGACGCCCCTTTGCGAAAAACAACTCGCCATCAATGCGGAGCCTTTTCGGAAGATCCCCCCACGGAACCAGAATCTGGGCAGTGACAGGTCCCTCCGAGAACCACCCTTCAGGCTGCGGGGTGTCGAGGGGAAGGATGGTGATGGGCTCTGGTCTCAGCGGGATGACGTTGAAGCGCTTGTGGGTCGCTTCCGCTCCGGGCGGGCACTCGGCTGGTTTCGGGGGCTGACGGTTTTGCAGACCCCCCACGCAGGCGGAACTGGCAACACAGGTGGCGGCAAGCAGGGCTTGGGTCGTCTTGGACTTCGTCATCTTTGGCTCCTTTTTGCTCGTCGCGGTGGCGACGGGCGCGGGAGGGGATGACTGCTCAGGTCCCGCGCCATGGCCAACCTCTCCCGTCAACCCGGTGGGCGCTATTTCCTGGCGAGGAATGGCCTGTTGCGGTGGGGGCTGGGAAGGCGACTCCATGCGTTGGCCGAGGGGCATCACCGGCGAGGGCGGCTGTCGCCACGCGGCGGACAGGGAAATGACCCCGGTCCCCCCCAGTACCGCGGCGAGGACGAGTCCGGCTGCCCACCACCGCTTGCGTCCCTGTCGCCCTGGCGCCGCCGGAACGCGGGCAGGGCGCTTGTCTCGCCTGGCTTCAGGGAACAGCGGTGTGCGCCAGGAGTTGTCCGCCTGGGTGCACTGCTCCCCCAGGTCTTCCGCGAGCGCGCGAGCATCCGGGTACCGGGCTTCGGGCTCCTTCTCGAGCATCCGCATGCACAACTCGCTCAGGGCCAGGGGCACGCGCGGATTGCGCTCATGCGGAGCCGGCGGCGTCGTCTCGAGGATGGCTCGATTCAACCCCGGGTCACCCCGGTCTCCGAAGGGAAGCATGCGCGTCAACAGAACGTAGGTGACGACGCCCATGGCCCACAGGTCGTCTCCCGGCGCGAAAGGGTAGGGTTCACCCTCCCATGCCCGGGCGAAGCGCAACGCCTCGGGGCTGCGGTACTCCGCGGTGCCCGGAGGCAGCCGCAGGGTCAGCCGTGGCGCCCCCTCCTTGATGCCCGCCGCGCCGAAGTCCACCAGCACCGGCTGTCCGTCCGCCTCGCGCACGAGGATGTTGGCTTCCTTGATGTCCCGGTGCACCACTCCCGCGTCATGCACGTCCGCCAGCGTGAGCGCGAAGGGCAACAACATCTGAGTCACCAACTCGAGCGCGGAGGGATTCTCCTGGGCCGCCCAGACGTCGAGCGTACGGCCCTCGACGAGCTCCAGGGCCAGGACGAGGAAGCGCGGCTTGTCTTCTGGCCAGAGGCCATAGCCATGGAAGGCCACCACGTTGGGGTGGCGCATCAGCCGCAGTGCGGCCGCTTCCCGGTCGCCCCGCGGATCGATGCGCACCAGCTTGATGGCGTAGGGCCGTCCGCTTCGCCTCGCCCGGTACACGGTGCCGAAGCTGCCCGAGGCGATCGTCCCCTCGATGGTGAAGCCCGCCACCTCCGTCCCCGGAGCGAAGCGCGGTCCGGGAAGCTCATCCCCTGCCTGTCCACCATTCCCGTCAAACATCCAGCTACCTCCGGAAAACCTCGGAGGCTACCAGGGAGATGACCTCGTGACCTGGATGCAGCAGGTCGGGTACCGGGCAGGGAACCCGTCCTGGACTTGAAGGCGGCTCAGGGGGCCGTGGTGGGCTCTGGCAGCCGCTGGTAGCGGAACGAGAGGCGGGCGGGCGTGCCCGCGCTATCGTAGTACGAGAGCATCCGCAGCTTGAAGAACTGCCCGCTGCTGCTGCGGACCACGTACAGCAGTTCCTCGCGGGGGGAGAGCCGGTGCACGGAGAGATCGTAGAAGTACCAGCCGCCCTCGACTCCGCTGAACACCGGCTCCGAGGCGTCCTGCTGATAGCCCTCGGCCGGAGCGGCCGTGAGGGAGTCCCATCCCTGGTCCTTGAGCACCGCCACCCGCACCTGGCCCGTGGGGTTGCCGCCTCCACCGTTCATCGTGACGGTGTACCGCTGGAAGGCCAGGTCCCAGGCATTGGTGTCGAAGGCCTCGTCGGTCTTCATCTCCCGGCCCTCGTCGATGTCGAAGAAGACGAGGGCGGACTTGTTCGTCGCGTCGATGAGGGCATGGGAGCTCCCGTCCTCTTGCGGAGTCACCTCGACGAGCGGCCCGCTGTTCGTCTGGCCATCGAACGGGTAGTCCGTGCGCAGGTCCGGGGCACAGCCCGCCACCGCGAGCCCGAGGAGCAGCACCGTCCTGTGAATCCGTATCGGCATGTCGACCCTCACTTGGGCTTTCTCCCAGGCGAGGAGGGGGCCTGTCCAGGGGTTGGCAGTCCGTCCTACGAGGAGCGACCCGCCCGCTTGGAGGCATTCCCACCTGCTACCCTCCAAGTCAGCGAGCAGGCAAGAACGGCCGCATGGCATGAGGGAGAGCACAATGAGGTCGGTCGTCCTGGCGAAATGGACCGTTCTGCTGACGGCTGTGGCGGTGGCCAGTGCCGGATGCTCCCACACGCAGCAGCAACCCGAGCGGAGAGTCTACGTCATCTCCGAGGACGCGAGCGGAGTGGGCTCCAACGTCGAGAGCGGAACTGGCGGCGCTGGCGCAGAGGCTTACTGCCGTGAACTGGAAAAACAGTCTTTCAAGAAATGCTGGAGGCGGAAGCCCAAGGAGCCGAGTATCGAGAAACACACCGAAAACCACCACAAACACTGCGTCAGTGAAAGCCTCAAGGTGTTCATGAATTGCATCAGAGAGCAAGAGGAACTGGAGCGGCAAGAATCACAGTCACACGAAAAGGAGCTTCATTTCCCGACCATGAACGCAGCCTTGGACTGGCTCAGGGAGCACAAGACCGAAGTGGCACTTGGTGCCGTCGTCATCGTGGGGGGCATGGTCGCCGCCCCTTACGTCATTGCGCTTGTGGGTGGCGCATTGGTGCTGGCCCCGCTGTAAGCAGGCCGAAAGCTTGGTGACAACATGGCGCACATTCCAGAATTTGATTTGGATGAAGCGATCTATTTTCTGAACCCCTATATCGAGAATCATGCGAAAGGCTCGAAGGAGAGGAGGGCCTTCGGGCTTGCTCAGATTGCGTTGCTCTACATTCGCGACCGGGAAAAGGGGGATGAGTTCGCGAAATTTCATAAGGCATGCTTTGACACCTCATTCACGGTCGAGGTCTCTCGTGAATTCGCGACGCAGGAAGAAGCGGACCAGTGGCTTGCCAGCGGAAAGGCCACGCACACCGAGCGTGTGAAGATCGCCGGCAAGGGCTTCATGGCCGTTGAGGTATCAGGGAAGTGGTACTTCATGTTCGCCCCGCTCCCGGAGGAGTTGGAGACGGATGAATGGAAGGATGACTCCGAGGACGAGGAGTAGGCGCTCAGGGGTCCGGCCCTGTCCACGCCCGGGACTCGGGAACGGCGGCGATCATGTCGGGGCGCATCCGCCGCGAGCGGGCTATAGTCCGCCCCGTGATGGAGACGATCGAGTTCCAGGGTGGGCTCTTCAGTGACGAGGTTCAAGGTGGCCGTGCCGGAGCGCGAATCCGGCTGGGGCTGGAGGGGCTTGAAGCCGAGACCCCCACGGGCGAGCGGTTCCGCCTTCCCTACGCGGACTGCCAGCTCGAGCAGGGGGGCGCGAGTGGGAAGATGATCTTCTGCCACGGCCCCGGCCGGCGGCTCACCCTCTTCTCCGAGCAGAAGGGCTTCGCCGAGGCCCTCGCCCGCTCGGGGGGAGAGCAGCTCGTGGAACAGCTGAAGAGCCTGGGCCTCACGGCGCGCAAGGAGCGCAACCGCTACCAGCTCCAGGTCGTGCTCGGCCTGGTGGCGATGGTGCTGCTCAGCATGGGCGCCTTCCGGCTCCTCAAGATGGGGGCCACACGCGCGGTGCACGCGCTCCCCGTCTCGGTCGACCGGAAGATCGGCGGGCTGGCCATGGAGGCCATGTCGCTCGACGGACCGAAGGTGTCGGATCCCGTCCTCGTCGGGGCCATGGAGAAGATGGTCTCCCGGCTCGAGCCCCACGTGCGCATCCCCGGGCTGGAGTTTCAGGTGACGGTGGTGGATGCGCCCATCGTCAACGCGTACTGCCTGCCCGGAGGCCGCATCGTCGTCTACACCGGCCTCCTCAAGGCCGCCCGGCGCCCCGAGCAGGTGGCGGGTGTGCTCGGCCATGAAATGGCCCACGCCACGCTCCGGCACGGCCTCGAGCGTATCGCCCAGTCCGCCGGCGCCGTGGTGGCGCTCGAGCTGCTCCTTCAGGACGTGGGCGGGCTGCTCGCCATGGCGGTGGAGCTGGCCCGGCATGGCGTCCTCACCAGCTACGGCCGTGAGCAGGAGACCGCCGCCGACATGGAAGGCGCGGAGATGATGCTGAAGGCGGGGATGGACCCGGTCGCCCTCGCGGAGTTCTTCGCCATCCTCCAGGAGCAGCACGGGGACGTGCCGGACTCCCTGGCCTGGCTGTCGTCGCATCCCCAGCTCGCGGAGCGCCAGACCGAGCTGCGCCGCCGGGCCGAGCAGTCCCGCCCCGCCGCCGCCGAGCCGCTGGGCATTGATTGGGACGAGGTGGTCCGGCACGCGAAGGACCCCCAGTCCAAGCACTCAGTGGACTCCAAATCCCAGGTCGGAGAACATCCCGCCCGGGCTGAATGACGTTGACCCCACGAAGGGAAGGGCATGGAAGCGGAAATCCGAAACAAACCCTCGTTCGCCAACGTACTCGTCCGCATGCGGGCGGGTGACGGGCTGGTCGCCGAGGCCGATGCGATGGCGAGCATGAGCTCGAGCATCGAGATGAAGGCGCGCATGGCGGGTGGTTTCTTCACCTCGCTGGTGCGGCGCGTGTTCGGCAAGGAGTCCTTCTTCGTCAACGAGTTCGCCACCCAGAGCCAGGGTGAGCTGGTGCTCACCCAGCCGGTGCCGGGCGACATCACCAGCGTGGCGCTCAACGGCAGCACGCTGTTCCTCCAGCAGGGGGCCTTCCTGGCCTGTGAGCCGGGAGTGCAGCTCGGTGTCGGCTGGGCGGGCGTGGCGAGCCTCGTGGGTGGCGAGGGCCTCTTCCGGCTCAAGGCCAGTGGCTCCGGGACGCTCTGGTTCGGCGCCTATGGCGGCATCATCGAGAAGGAAGTGGACGGTGAGCTCATCGTCGACAGCGGCCATCTCGTCGCCTATGAGCCGACGCTGAGCCTGAGCATGGGGCTGGCCGGAGGTCTCTTCTCCAGCTTCTTCTCCGGTGAGGGTCTCATCACGCGCGTGCGTGGCCGCGGCAAGGTCTACCTCCAGTCGCGCGCGCTCGCCGGGCTCGCGGCCTGGACCAACTCCAACATCTACTAAGAGGGCCCAAGATGCAGACGGAAATTACTTGTCGTCCGGCGTCCTCGGTGGCCCGGATCACCCTCCAGGCCGGTCAGTCCATCACCTGCGAGGTGGGGGCGATGATCGCCATGAGCCCGGAGCTCAGCGTGGAGACCTCCTCCCACACCAAAGGGAGCAGCGGGGGCTTCGTCTCCGGACTGAAGCGGATGTTCGCCGGGGAGAACTTCTTCCTCAACCACTTCACCGCGAACGCGGCGGATCAGGTGTTGATCCTCGGGCCGGGGCTGATGGGCGACATCGTCTCCCACCGCCTCAACGGGGGCTCGCTCATCGTCCAGGGCTCGAGCTGGCTCGCGTCGGATCCCGACATCGAGCTCGACGCCACCTTCCAGGGACTGGGCAAGGCGCTCTTCTCTGGCGAGAGCGTCTTCTGGGTCCGCTGCACGGGGACGGGTGATGTCCTGCTGAGCAGCTTCGGAGCCATCTACGAGGTGGAGGTGAATGGGCAGTACGTGGTGGACACCGGCCACATCGTCGCCTTCGAGGACTCGCTCCAGTTCGAGATGGGCAAGGCCTCCAGCAGCCTCGTGGGCAGCTTCCTGGGCGGCGAGGGGCTCGTCTGCAAGTTCAACGGCCGCGGCAAGCTGTACTGCCAGAGCCACAACCCGCCGAGCTTCGGAAAGCTGCTCGGCCCCATGCTCAAGCCTCGCTCGGCCTGACGGATCCGCGGAGACACACGAATGGAACAGGCAACGGCGAATATCGTCCCGAGCGCGGCCCTGGCACAGGCTGGCCTGCGCTTCGACATCCAACACCGGCCCGATTTCGCGATCCTGGGCGTCAAGCTCGCCCCGGGCCAGAAGGTCCTCGCCGAGCCCTCGGCGATGGCGACGATGGATCCCACCATCGAGCTGAAGGCGGGGACGCGCGGTGGGTTCGGCAAGTCCCTGGGGCGGCTGCTGGGCGGTGAGAGCTTCATCGTCAACACCTTCACCGCGAAGGCGGGGGCCGGCGAGGTGCTGCTGGCGCCCGGTGCGCCCGGCGACGTGGTGCACTACCGGCTCTCGGGCAACAGCCTGATGCTGCAGCGCGGCTCCTTCCTCGCGCACAGCGACGGCGTGGACGTCACGGGCAAGTGGCAGGGCGCGCGCGGCTTCTTCAGCGGCGAGGGCCTCGTCCTGCTCAAGGCGGAGGGCTCCGGAGACCTCTTCTTCAACTCCTACGGCGCCATCCTGGAGATCGACGTCACGCAGGGCTTCGTGGTGGACACCGGCTACGTCGTCGCCTTCGAGGACACGCTCCAGTACAACGTGACGATCATGCCGGGGCTTCGTCCGGGCTCGAAGGTGAAGAGCTTCCTCTTTGGAGGCGAGGGCCTGGTGTGCCGGTTCAGCGGCAGGGGCAAGGTGTGGATCCAGACCCGCACCGCCGCTCCCTTCCTGCGCTGGGTGCACCCCTTCCGCCCGGTGCAGAAGCAGAACGGCTGAGCCGCGCTGTCAGGACCGGTCCGGGCCACCACCCGGGCCGGATCCTCAGTACTCCCACTGGACGCCGCCCAGCACGCCGCGCGGGGGCCGGGGGTTGAACTGCTGGTCGCCCGCGTTGAGCAGGTTGTAGCCGTTGACGAAGACGTCGAATCCGCCCCGCAGCTTGTAGGTGACCTGGGCCTCGAGGTCGAAATACGAGGGCGCCCACACCTCGCGCTCCTCGCCGAAGCCGATCACGTTGGCCATGCCGCCGTCCGTGCCCAGGTAGTACGGCCGTCCGCTCACCCACGAGCCCCGGACGGTGGCTTCCAGGTTGAACGGGCGGTACCTCGTGGACAGCTGTGCGTTGACGCGGTGCCGCGAGCGGGCCTCCAGCGGGCGGTTGCGTGTCTGGTCCTTAGCGTCGAGCAGCATGTACGCCAGGTCCAGGTACGTGGCGCGCACGGGCAGCCGGAAGCGTCCGTTGAGCTCGAAGCCCTGGGTGTATGCCCGGGCCACGTTCTCGTAGCTGAAGGTCACCGGGTTGTCCGGGTCCGGCGCCCCTCCGGCGGTGATGTTGATGAGGTTGTTGAGCCGGGTGTGGAAGGCGCTCGCGGAGAGCACCCAGCCGTCGATGGGCGGGCGCCAGTCCACGCCAGCGTTCACCGCCGCGGAGCGCTCGGCCGTGAGGCCTCGGTTGCCCGCGACGATGTAGCCGATGCCCTGGTTGGTGAAGCGTAGGTACAGCTCCTGGAAGGACGGCGGGCGGAACCCGAGTCCCACCGAGGCGCGCACCGTCAGCGCGGGGCTCGGGTCCAGCTTGAGGGCCAGCCGTGGCGAGGGGGCTCCGCCGAACTGCGAGTCCAGGTCGAAACGGAAGCCCGGTGCCACCTTCAGCTTCGGCCCGGCTTCGTCCGAGGACAGCGCCACGTCCCACTCGTCCTGGAGGAACGCGCCGCCCCGGATGCGGCCCACCGGGCTCTCCTCGAGCCGCGCCGAGGTGAGCCGCTCCCCGAGTACCTCGAGGCCTCCGGTGATCGCGTGGTTGCCGAGCCGGTGGTCCGCCTGGACGACGCCCTCGTAGAGCCGGTTGACGTTCTGCGTGTAGTCGTCGAGGGCCCGCGAGCCGCGCTGGTCCTGCAGGAGCTGGTCGCGGAACAGGCCGAAGTGTCCCCGGACGAGCAGCGAGGTGTCGCTGGCGAGCCGCTTCCTGCCGCCGAGTGACACATCGAATTGCTCCTGCCGCTGCCGCCGGTCGAGCACAGCACCCGAGGGGTTGAGGTCGACGGCGTTCTCGTCGCGCAGGTTGTACTGGCTGCGCAGCCACAGGCGGGAGCGGTCATCCGGCGCGTAGGCGAGGGCCACGTCGCCATCGAGCCGGCGGATGCCCGAGCCGCTCGTCGCCGCGTCCGCAGGCACCCAGTCGTAGGGCTCGCGGGTGCGGTAGCCGCCGCCCACGCGCACCTCGAGGGGGCCCTGCTTCGTGCCCGCGTTCGCGCGGAAGTCGCCCTCCAGCAGCGTGCCGAACGTGCCCCGGGCTCCCAACTCCAGCGGACGCTGCACGTGCCGGGAGATGAGGTTCACCACGCCGCCGATGGCGTCCGCGCCGTAGAGCGCCGCCGCGGGCCCCTTGACGATCTCCACCCGCTCCACGTCGCGCAGGCTGAAGCGTCCGAGGTCCAGCGTGGTGCCCACCCGGCCACTCACGCGCTCGCCGTCGACGAGCACGAGCACGTACTCGGGATCCAGCCCCTGCAGGCGCAGGCCGGTGCCCCGGAAGGTGTGCACCAGCTCCACGCCCGGGTGCTGCTGCAGGAGCTGTCCCAGGTCCCGGGCCCCCACCGCTTCGATCTGCCTGCGGGTGATGACCTCGGTGGCCACCACCACGTCCTCGAGCTTGCGCTCGGTGCGCGAGGCGGTGACGACCGTCTGCTTGCGCCGGTCCGGCTCCTCGGGCTCGGGTGGCGCCGGGGGCGGGGCAGGGGTGGATTCGGAGATGGCGGGCCCGGCGGCGTCGGGGGTGGAGACGGCCGCGCCGGGCTGCTGGGGAGCGATCGGCTGGCTCACCACGAGGGCGGCCACCAGGGGGAGGATCACGGGGTGACTCTCTGCCGGATGCCTCCCCCCGTCAATGGGAGCCGCCAGGCCGCACTCAGGGCATCAGCACGGGAGCGGGGACGGTGTGCTCGAGGCTCACCCCTCCAATCGTGAGTTGCTCGTTGCTTCCCCAGCTCTGCAGCTCGCCATTCTCGTGGATCGCCAGGGAGTTGTAGCCACCGGCCGCGATGGCCCTCATGTGCTTCAGCCCCGAGACGGGCGCCGGCGTGTGCCGGGAAACCAGCGTCTCATCCCCGAGCTGGCCCTCGAGGTTGTAGCCCCAAGCCCAGACGGTCCCATCCTCGCGCAACGCCAGACTGTGCGCGCTGCCCGCGGCGATGCTCGACACATTCGACAGGCCCTGCACCCGTGCCGGGGTACTCCGATGGGTCACCGACGTATCCCCGAGCTGGCCAAAGGAGTTGAAGCCCCAGGTGGACACGGTGCCATCGGCATGCAGTGCCAGGGAATGGGCGTAGTCGCTCGCGAGGGCCACGACGTCCGACAGACCCTGGACCTGGACGGGAGAGCGGCGGGTGCTCGTCGTTCCATCCCCGAGCTGGCCGAAGAAGTTCGTCCCCCAGCTCCACACCGTACCGTCCGCGCGCAGTGCCATCGAATAGCCGCTGCCGGACGCGACGGCCACGATGTCCGACAGACCCGGGACCTGGGCGGGAGTGAGCCGGGTGGCCGTCGTTCCATCCCCGAGCTGACCGGAGGAGTTGGAACCCCAGCTCCACACCGTGCCGTTCCGGCGCAGCGCCAGGACATGGGTGCCCTTGCTCGTCAGGGCGGTGACGTCCGTCAGGCCCTGCACGGACATGGGGGTCCGCCGGGCGGTGCGCGTTCCATCTCCGAGTTGGCCGGAGGCGTTGTCGCCCCAGGCCCAGACGGTGCCGTCCGCGCGCAGCACGAACGAGTTGGACGACGTGCTCTCCACCGCCACCGCGTCCGTGAGGCCCGGCACCTGCCCCGGTTCGGCGCGCGAGAAGGCCGTCGTCGCCTCATCTCCGAGCTGGCCGTAGTAATTGTAGCCCCAGGCCGACACGGTGCCGTCCGCGCGCAGCACGAGGGCATGCGAGGCGAGGGAAGCGGCCACACCATTCTTCACCTCCTTCACTCGCACGGGGGTGCTTCGGAAATTCGAGCCCGTGCCGAGCGCGCCGCTGTAGTTCGCGCCCAGGCCCCACAGGCTTCCATCCCGGCGCAGAGCCAGGGAACGGTAGTTGCCCGCGCTGATGGCCACCACGCCCTTCAGGTCCAGGACCGGGGCCGGCGTGTTCCGCTGCGTCCGCGTCGTCCCATCTCCGAGCTGGCCGGAGAAGTTGTCGCCCCAGGCCCAGACGGTGCCGTCTGCGCGCAGGGCCAGCGAGTGGGCACCCGCCGCCTCGAGGGCCACCACGTCCGTGAGGCCTGGCACCGGGACCGCCGTGTTCCGGTGCGTGTTCGTCCCATCGCCGAGCTGGCCGCTATAGTTCAAGCCCCAGGTCCAGATGGTGCCGTCCCGGCGCAGGGCGAGCGAGTGGAAGTCCGCCGCCGCGAGGGCCACCACGTCCGTGAGGCCTGGCACCGGAGCCGCCGTCCTCCGCGGTGTGTTCGTCCCATCACCGAGCTGGCCAAAGGAGTTGAAGCCCCAGGCCCAGACGGTGCCATCCCGGCGGAGGGCCAGACCGTGCTCGGCGCCCGTGGCGATGTCCACCACGTCCGACAGGCCCTGCACCTGCACGGGCGAGGGCTCGATGTATTGCGCCCCCTCGCCGAGCTGGCCGCTGAAGTTGCTGCCCCAGCCCCACACGGTGCCATCCCGGCGCAGGGCCAGCGAGTGGTCGGCTCCTGCTTCGAGCGTGACCACGTCCGTCAGCGCCGGAACCTGGATCGGCGTCTCGCTGCGCCACACCCACCACCCGCCCACACCCAGCTGGCCATAGGCGTTGCTGCCCCAGGCCCAGACGGTGCCGTCGCGGCGCAGCGCCAGGCTGTGCTGGGTGCCGCTCGCCACGGCCACCACGTCCAAGAGGTCCCGCGCCCGCACCGGCGTGTGACGCGCCTGGGTGGTTCCATCCCCGAGTTGACCGACGTCGTTGTTGCCCCAGGTCCAGACAGTGCCGTCCGCGGCCACCGCGAGTGAGTGCGCCGGGCTGGCCGAGAGCACGTCTCGTGAGGCCGCGTCCCAGGTCTTCCTTGGCAGGCTCGCTTCCCCGGCTCCCGAACCCGCCGCGGAACCAGACCACAACGTGATGCCGAGCAACGACGTCAGCAGCGTGCTCGATGCGCGGCTCCTTCTTCCCCGCATGAATCCCTCCCTGTCTTGGGTTCGCGTGGCTTCAGGCAACACAGCTCCCTCACGGTCGCCGACCGTTTCATCCGTCTGGATTGGGCTGTGTGCGGTTGGCTGCTGAGCAGGCGGCGTGCCAGGCTGTGGCGTCGCGTAAGCCTTCGTGATTCCTCGGGCCCGCTTCCCTCACGTTCCAGCGAGTGACGTTTTTCCTCCGCCGGGTGACAAATCTGGGCACTCCCCGGAGGTCATGAAAAAAGCCCGGCGGCCAGTACGTGGCCACCGGGCTTCTTCAAGCGGGGAGGGGAGTGACTTACGCGGCCTTCGCCTGGCCCTTGCCGAAGGTCAGCCCGTCCTTGCCCGCGTCCACCACGATGTGGTCCCCGGGCAGGAACTCGCCCCCGAGCACCTTCAGCGCCAGCGGATCCATCAGATACTTCTGGATGGCCCGCTTCAGTGGCCGCGCGCCGTACGTCGGATCGTACCCGCGGTCGGACAGCACATCCTCCGCCTTCTCCGTCAGCTCCAGCGTCAGCCTCTTGTCGCCCAGCAGCTTCTGCAGCCGCGCCACCTGCAGATCGACGATCTGCCGGATGTCCTTCTTGCGCAGCGGCTCGAAGAGGATGACCTCGTCCACGCGGTTGAGGAACTCCGGCCGGAAGTGCTGGCGCAGAATGCCCATCACATCCTCGCGCGTCGCCTCGTCCAGCTCCTCCTTGCCCGCCATCCCCTCCTGCAGGGCCTGCGAGCCGATGTTGCTCGTCATGATCAGCACCGTGTTCTTGAAGTCCACGGTCCTGCCCTGGCTGTCCGTCAGCCGGCCCTCGTCGAGAATCTGGAGCAGCATGTTGAAGACGTCCGGGTGGGCCTTCTCGATCTCATCGAACAGGACCACCGTGTACGGCCGACGCCGCACGGCCTCGGTGAGCTGGCCACCCTCCTCGTAGCCGACGTACCCCGGAGGCGCGCCCACCAGCCGGGCCACGGAGTGCTTCTCCATGTACTCGGACATGTCGATGCGCACCATCGCGGTGTCGTCGTCGAAGAGGAACTCCGCCAGCGCCTTGGCCGTCTCCGTCTTGCCCACGCCCGTGGGGCCCAGGAAGATGAACGAGCCGATGGGCCGGTTCGGGTCCTGCAACCCGGAGCGCGCCCGGCGCACCGCGTTGCTCACCGCCTCGATGGCGCTGCGCTGCCCGATGACCCGCTTGGCCAGCCGGTCCTCCATGTGCACCAGCTTCTGGACCTCGCCCTCCATCAGCTTGGAGACGGGGATGCCCGTCCACTTGCCCACCACCGCGGCGATGTCCTCCGCGTCCACCTCCTCCTTGAGGAACTTGTGGCTCTTCTGCAGCTCGGCCAGCTTCGCGTTCTGCTGGGCGATCTCCTTCTCCAGGCCAGGGATGACGCCGTACTTGATCTCCGCCGCCTTGTTGAAGTCACCCTGCCGCTCGGCCGCCGCCTGGTCGTTCTTCGCCTTCTCGAGCTTCTCCTTCTGCTCGCGGATGCCAGCAATGGCCTTCTTCTCCGAGTCCCAATGCGATTTCAGCCCGGTGAAGCGCTCGCTGAGCTCGGCCAGCTCCTTCTCGATCTTCCCCAGCCGTTCCACCGAGTGCGGATCCGTCTCCTTGCGCAGGCCCTCGCGCTCGATCTCCAGCTGGTTCATCTTCCGCCGGATGTCGTCGATCTCCGTGGGCATCGAGTCGATCTCGATGCGCAGGCGGCTGCACGCCTCGTCGACGAGATCGATCGCCTTGTCCGGCAGGAAACGGTCGGAGATGTAGCGGTTGGACAGGTTCGCCGCGGACACCAGCGCCGAGTCCTGGATGCGCACGCCGTGGTGCACCTCGTAGCGCTCCTTGAGGCCGCGCAGGATGCTGATGGTGTCGTGCACGCTGGGCTCGCCCACCATCACCGGCTGGAAGCGCCGCTCCAGGGCCGCGTCCTTCTCGATGTGCTTGCGGTACTCGTCCAGCGTGGTCGCGCCGATGCAGTGCAGCTCACCGCGTGCCAGCGCCGGCTTGAGCATGTTGCCCGCGTCCATCGCGCCCTCGGCCTTCCCCGCGCCCACCAGGGTGTGCATCTCGTCGATGAAGAGGATGATCTCCCCCGCCGCGTCCGCCACCTCCTTGAGCACGGCCTTGAGGCGCTCCTCGAACTCGCCGCGGTACTTGGCCCCGGCCACCATGGCGCCCAGGTCCAACGTCACCAGCCGCTTGTTCTTCAGCCCCTCGGGCACGTCCCCGTCGATGATTCGCCGCGCCAGGCCCTCGACGATGGCCGTCTTGCCCACGCCCGGCTCACCGATGAGCACCGGGTTGTTCTTCGTGCGCCGGCTGAGCACCTGGATGCAGCGGCGGATCTCCTCGTCCCGGCCGATGACGGGGTCCAACTTCCCGGCCCGCGCCGCGTCCGTCAGATCGCGCCCGTACTTCTCCAGCGCCTGGTAGGTGGACTCCGCGTCCTGGCTCGTCACCCGGCCGGAGCCGCGCACTTCCTTCAGGCTGGACAGCACGCGCTCGCGCGTCACGCCCGAGGACTTCATCACCTCGCCCACCGCCCCCTTGTCCTGCGCGAGGGCCAGCAGCAGGTGCTCGCTGGAGATGAAGTCGTCCTTGAGGGACTTGGCCTCGTCCTCGGCCTTGTCGAAGGTCTTGAGCAGCCGCTGGCTGAGCGTCGCGCCCTCGCCACCCTGCATCCGCGGCAGCTTCTGGAGCGCCTCGCCCAACCGGCCGGCGAACAGCTTCACATCCACGCCGATCTTGCGCAGCAGGGGCTCGACAATGCCCTCCTTCTGCCCGAGCAGCGCGGTCGCGAGATGCTCCGGCTCGTAGTTCGGGTTGTCAGCCCGGCGCGCCAGAGACTGCCCTTCCTGGATGGCCTCCTGGGCCTTGACTGTGTACTTGTCGAGTCTCATGGCCCCAACGTAAGGGCCAGGGGAGCCTTGGCAAGAACGGGGGGGCCGCCCAGATTTCACTTGTCGCGTGAGCCTGGATGCTTGGAGCCTCGACGAACTTCCAGGCTCTCCGGGAGTTGCCTTTCTCCTATCAGCCCGGGTATATGCGCGCCCATCTTGGGGGGCATCCTCTGGAAGCGCACGGCGGTTATCTCATCCGAACTGAATCCCTGGGCGGCCTGAAGCTCCTCGAGCTGGCCCGGCGGGCGCTCGTCGAGGACGGGGCCCCCGCGGACACCCTGCTGACGGTGTCCGTCTACCGTAAGCGCAAGGTCGTCCGGCTCGCCTTGGACGGCCCGCACACGGCGGGGCGCCGGGGCTCTCACTGGTACAGCGAGCATCAAGCGCTCGCCCGGCTGCTGTCCAAGGAGGCGGGCCTCACGGTCCACTCCTACGTGTACGACCCCCAGGAGTACGAGGAGGTCATGGCCTTCGGTGGGGGCCAGAACGTGGGCGGGGAGCGGCTGCTGTACGACGAGGTGGAGCTGCCCGAGTGCCTGGACGGGGAGTTCGACGACGAGGCCTTCGCGCGGATGCAGGAGCGCTGGCCGCTGGGCCACCTGGCGTGGGTGTACGGGGTGGAGCGGGAGCTGCTGCTGCAGCTGCACCGCATGCAGGGGACGCGGCTGCTGCTCAACAGCTCGGAGCCGGAGTCGGAGCGGCCCCTGGAGCACCTGCTGCGCGGCCTCGCGGCGTGAAGGAGAGGGCCCGGCCGCGGGTCCTCAGTCCTCTTCTTCGAGCGCCAGCTCGCCGTCCTGGGCGCTGATGGCGGCCCGGACACTGTCGCTGCGGAAATACTGGCCGAGCAGGGCGAAGGTGCCGGCGATGAGGGCCGTCATCACGATCGCGAAGCCCGAGAGCAACCCGGGCAGCATGGCCTTGAACTGGGCGGTGGCCTCGGCGGCCGCCTGGGCGGAGGCCTGAGGCGCCTGGGCCATGGGCAGGGAGTTCAGGTGTTGGGCCAGGATCGGCCCCAGGCGTCTGCCCACCACGGCCCACTGCGCACCATCAATGGTGCGCAGCAGGGCGGCGAGGATGGTGGAGCCCGCGAGCACCTGGCGCATCCGCTCCACGGGCAACCCTCCAGGCCGGAGGAGCCGGGCAGCGGACACGAAGATGACGGAGCACACCACCGAGAGTGCTGCCAGCACCACCGCGTGGGGCCCGCTCATGGGCTCGAGCGCGGCGAGATACGCCTCGTTGACCTGTGCGCCGCGGACCAGGTCCGGGTCCTTGGAGAAGCGCGACACGTCGATGGCGTTGTCGCGCAGTTCCCCCAGGCTGAAGAGAGTCACGGCCTGCTCGAGGGCCATGAAGCCCGAGAGGGCGGAGAGCATCAGGCACACCGCCGCCGCGAAACGGATGCGCCGCGGCAGCAGTGGGGTGGGGGACTCGGGGGACTTCACCGCTTGCTCGCCTCCACGAAGCGAAGGCGCAGATCGGCGAGGAGGTTGTCGAAGAGCTGCTTCTCCTCGGGGGTGAGGTTGCCGCGCGTCTTGTCGTGCAGCATCCCCAGCAACTCGATGCTCTGACGGGCGAGGATCAGATCCCGCTCGGCCTTGCCCGTCTCCGGGTTGGGCGCCTCACCCAGGTGGATGAGGGCGCTGGAGGCCAGACCGATGAGGAAGGTGCTGAAGGTGATGGCGGCCTCGGGCACCTCACCCCGCATCACGAAAGTCTCTCCGCGCTTCTCCTCGGTCATGGCGTCACTCGTCCGAACCGGTGTCCTCGTCGCCCTCGTCCTCGTCGTCCTCGAAGTCGTCCTCGTCGTCCTCGAGCTCGTCGTGCATCACCGTCTCGACGGGGACGGACTTCTCGGCCACGTCCGGCAGGGTCTCGATGTGGCGCTGGTACGCCTTCTCATCCACCGCGCCGGAGCGCAGGTAACGCTCGGCCGTACGCTTGTCGAGCTGCTTCGGGTCTGTCGGGTTGGCCATGGTCAACTCCTCGGAATCTCTTGGAAAAGGGCGCGCCACCTTATAGCAGGGCTACCCTCTGTCAACG
>DASQMW010000236.1:0-7302 GCA_035645295.1 Archangium sp. | reverse complement strand
AGGCCGAGGGCCACGCCGTCCGCGTCTCCGTCTACCCGAACCGGCTCGTCGTCGTCTGGGTCGAGCGTCCTCGCGCCACGGAGACCTCCCTGTACGCGCTCGCCCAGGAGCAGGCGGCGCTCGTGGAGGGACGGGCCCTCTGGGAGCTGGCACCCCTCCAGGCGCTGGCCTCGTGCCTGTCGCCGCTGGGGCCGGAGCGGTGGCTCGTCTACGGCGCCTACCGCATCTCCCTCAGTCGCTCGTCCATGCTCGACGACTCGCGCTCCATGCAGGGCCTCTTCCATGCGCTCGCCTCGGGTGTCGCGCCCACGCTGGAGCGGCTGCCCTCGGAGGCCGCGGCCGAGAGCCGGCGGGTGCTCCGGGATGCCTCCGGGGAGACCGAGCACTGGTTGACGTCCACGGGAGGCGCCCGGCTCGAGTTCCTCATGGAGGCGGAGGAGGGGAGCGCGCTCGCATGTGACCGGGACTGCCTCCTCTTCCTGCTCACCATTGGCCAGCGCTACTCGGCCTTCGAGACCAGCCGGCGCATGGCCGAGGTGGAGCAGCGCTACCGCACCTCGCGTTGGCAGAGCCTGCGGCCCGCGCGCAGCGTCCGCTCCGACGTCATGCTCTTCACCAACTCCCTGTGGCACACGCGCGTGAGCGAGGATCCCGACATCAACGCGCGCTACCTCGCCTGGCACTCGCTGCACGGACTGCAGGAAACGGTGGAGGCCATGAAGGACCAGGCCGCGGAGCTGGACCAGTACAAGCGGGATCAGTTCGACCGGATGGTGGGTATCCTGGTGTTCGTCTTCCTGCCGGTGAGCCTCGCGTGCGGCTTCTTCTCCGGAGCGCAGTTCCAGGAGATGAGTCCCTCGGTGGGCATCCCCGGCGCCACCACGGGCTGGCTCGTCTTCCTCGGCTATACGGCGGCCTTCACGGTGCTCGTCTTCGGTACCGTGTTCCTCGCCCGGGTGATGAGCTGGCGCAGGCGCTGAGGGCCTGAACTCCTAATGTCCCCTCTCCCCTCGGGAGAGGGTCAGGGTGAGGGTGCCCGGGCCCGTTCTTCAACCCGTGGCCCGAAGTGGGGACAGGGGGTTCAACCCAGGTTCACCCGATACCCTCACCCCGTCCCTCTCCCGAGGGGAGAGGGGAAATGGTCGCAGGCAAGCCGTCAGTCCTACCTGAAGGGATTAGACGCTGGCCCGTGTCCGGCGACGGGTCTTGGCGGGGCGCTTGGACGGGCCCCGGCGGGAGGGGAGGGGCGGAAGGAGGAAGTCCTCGGGCTGCAATTCCTCGTCCTCGGCGAGCGCCGCCGCCCTCCGCACCAGGTTCTCCAGCTCGCGCACGTTGCCGGGGAAGCCGTAGCCCATCAGGCGCTCCACCGCCGCGCTGGACATCCGCTTGGGCCTCGGGCCGCGCGCGTTGGCACGTTGGAGGAAGTGCTCGGCCAGCACGGGGATGTCCTCCAGCCGCTCCCGAAGCGGAGGCACGCGCAGCGGCACCACGTTGAGGCAGTAGAAGAGATCCTGCCGGAAGCGCTTCTCCCGCACCTCCTGCTCGATGTCGCGGTGGGTGGCGGCGATGATGCGCACGTCCACGCGCTGGGCGGCGGACTCACCCACGCGCCGCACCTCGCCATCCTGCAGCGTGCGCAAGAGCCGGGACTGGAGGGAGGGCGCCGTCTCCGTCACCTCATCGAGGAAGAGGGTGCCTCCATCCGCTTCCTTGAAGAGGCCCCTGCGGGCACGTGCCGCGCCGGTGCGGGCTCCCCGCGGCTGGCCGAACAGCTCGAGCTCCAGTTGGGTCTCGGAGACGGAAGCGCAGTTGGCGAGTACGAAGGGCTTGCTCTTGCGCAGGCTGTGCGCATGCACCGCGCGGGCGACGAGCTCCTTGCCCGTGCCACTCTCGCCCTGCACCAGCACCGTGGCATCGCTCCGCGCCACGCGCTGCACGAGCGACGCCAGCTCGCGCATCGCCGGGCTGCGGCCCACCAGCGCGCTCGGGCCGGGGGGCTCGCTGAGCTCCTGGGCGAGGGCCGCCGCCTGCAGCCGCGTCCGCTCCAGCGCGCGCTCCACCCGGTGGAGCATCTCGCCGTCCTTGAAGGGCAGGGTGACGTAGTCGAACGCCCCCATGCGCATGCTCTCGATCGCGCTCTCGATGGAGCCGGAGGCCGTCATCACGAAGACCTGGAGGCGCGGGGCCACCTCCAACGCGCACTTGAGCAGGGTGAGCCCGTCCATGGGCCTCATCTGCAGCCGTGTCAGCATCAGGTCCACTTCGCTCTTGGCGAGCGTGGCCAGGGCCTGCTCTCCGGAGATGGCTTCCAGGACGGTGTGTCCCTTGGCGCGCAGGAGGTTCACGGTGATGGCGCGCGTGTTGCGCTGGGCGTCCACCACCAGGATGCGGCCAAGCTTGGACGGAGAGGAGGCGTCGTTCACGGGCCGAGCCTACAAGAGACAATCGTCCTATGCTTCCCCCATGCCGTCCCGGTTCTTCTCCTTCTCGATACTCATCGCGACCGGCGCCCTGCTGGGACACCTCTATCTGTACCGCCGCCTGATACGGGACACGGTGCGCCACCGCGCGCTCCGGCTCCTGGCCATGGCCGTGTTCCTCCTGATGACGCTCGTGCTGATGCTCCGGCGCACGCTGCGGGACGCACTCCCCGTGGAACTCTCGGATGCGCTCTCGGTGGCGTCCTACACCTGGATGGGCGTGGCGCTCCTCCTGGTGGTCGCGCTCCTCGCCGTGGACCTGGCCCGGGGGCTCGTGGTGCTGGGACAGCGGTTTCGCGCGCCCGCCTCGCCGCCCGTGGACGAGGAGCGCCGGCGCTTCCTCTCCCAGGTGGTGGCCGGCAGTGCCGCCGTCACGGGTGGAGGGCTGGCCGCGTACGGGACCTGGAGGGCCTTCGCTCCGCCCATGCTGACCGAGGTGGTGCTGAAGGTCCCGAAGCTGCCCAAGGCCCTGGAGGGGCTCAGCATCGTCCAGCTCACGGACATCCACGTGGGCTCCTTCATCCAGCGCAGGTTCATGGACGAGCTGGTCCGCCAGGCCAACGCGCTCCGGCCGGATCTCTTCGCCATCACGGGGGACCTCGTGGACGGAGACGTGCCCACGCTCGGCGGGCACGTGGCGGCACTGAGGAACCTGAAGTCGCGCTTCGGCTCCTTCTTCGTCACCGGCAATCACGACTACTTCTCGGGTGACGAAGAATGGTCGGCGTTCCTCGGGACGCTCGGCATCCAGGTGCTGCGCAACCGCCACGTGCGCATCGGCGACGCGGGCGGCTCGCTCGACCTGGTGGGCGTGGATGACTGGAGCGGCGGACGCCGACGCGGAAAGAAGGGCTACGACCTCGACCTGGCGCTCGCGGGGCGGGACCCGGACCGGGCCTCGGTGCTGCTCGCGCACCAGCCCGCCAACTTCAAGGTCGCGGCGGAGCGGGGCGTGGACGTGCAGATCTCCGGCCACACCCACGGTGGGCAGCTCGTCCCCATGACCTTCCTCATCGGTCTGGCCTGGGAGCACTCCGCGGGGCTCTACCAGCATGGCGGCTCTCACATCTACGTGAGCCGCGGCTGCGGCTTCTGGGGCCCGCCCATGCGCGTGGGCAGCCCACCCGAGCTCGTCAAGCTCGTGCTGACGGCGTGAGGTTCTCGCGCTCCGCCGAATGCCGGTCTATAGATTCCGGCCGCTCATCCGCCTTCCCCGAGCGAAAGGACCAAGTGAGGACGATGAAGAAGCTTCTTGGGTGCGTTGCCGCTGTTGTAATGGCCCTCACCGCGCTGCCTGCTTCGGCGCAGCAGCTCCAGCTGCCCGCCGCCAGCCCGTCGGCGAAGGTGACGCAGGACGTGGGTCTGACCCAGATCTCGGTCGACTATTCCAGCCCCGCGGTCAAGGGGCGCAAGCTGTGGGGCGAGCTGGTCCCCTTTGATCAGGTGTGGCGCACCGGCGCCAACATGGCCACGAAGATCTCCTTCAGCCGGGATGTGACCTTTGGCGGCAATCCCGTTCCCGCGGGCACCTACTCCCTCGTCACCATCCCCACGCAGAAGGAGTGGACGGTGGTGCTGAACAAGGAGCTCGGCCTGTTCAGCGGTGGCAAGGCCTACGATCAGAAGGACGACGTCGCCCGCGTCTCCGCGACCCCCGCCGAGATTCCCAACCGCGAGCGCCTGACGTTCCTCTTCTCCAACACCACGGATGACCAGACCTCGCTCGACCTCGAGTGGGGGACGACGCGCATCTCGGTGCCGGTCAAGACCGACACGGGCACGCATGCGCAGGCCAACATCCAGTCCGCGGTGAACGGCGCGTGGCGCTCCCTGGCCAACGCGGCCCGCTACGTGGCCGACACGTCCAAGGACTACAACACCGCGCTGGGCTACGCGGACGACTCGCTGGCCATCCAGTCGCACTGGTACAACAACTGGATCAAGGCCGACATCCTGGCGCGCACGGGCAAGATCGCCGAGGCCCGCAAGTTCGCGCAGACGTCCTGGGACCTGGGCCAGAAGGACCAGCGCTTCGCCTTCAAGGAGCAGGTCGCCAAGGCCCTCCAGGACTGGAAGGGCAAGAAGTAGTCTCCCCTGACGTACGGGCCTCCCGGCCATCAGCGGCGGGCGGTTCCGTCCAGGAGCCGGCGGTAGAGCGCCTCGTAGCGGTCGATGGCCGGCTCGAGTTGGAAGCGTTGCAGGACGTTGTCGCGGGCACGGCGTGAGAAGAGCCGCCAGCGCTCCGGGTCGCGGACGAGCTCGAGCACGTGGCCCGCCATGCCCTCCACGTCGCCCACCGGCGCCATGTAGCCCGTCGTCCCGTGCTCGACCTGCTCCGGGATGCCGCCGATGTTGCTCGCCACCACCGGAATGCCGCAGCTCGAGGCCTCCAGCGCCGCGAGGCCGAAGCTCTCCTGCTCACTCGGGAGGAGGAAGACATCGGCCGCGGCGAGGAGCTCCATGAAGCTCTCCTGCTTGCCCATGAAGGCCACACGGTTCTCGAGCCCGAGCTCGCGCACCCTGCGCTCGGCGGGGGAGCGCTCGGGACCGTCCCCAATCATCACCAGCCGGCATGGGCGCCTGCCCTGGACCGCCGCGAAGACGGACACCACGTCGCCGATGCGTTTGACGGGCCGGAAGTTCGAGACGTGGATGAGCACGGGCTCGTCCTGCGCCAGACCGGGGAAGAGCTGGCTCAGGTGGGCCCGGTCGCGGGTGGGCCAGTAGCGCTTCGTGTCGACGAAGTTGGGGATGACGTCGATGGGGAAGGTCTCCGGAATGCCGAAGCCGTCCCAGGTGGCGCGCCGCAGGAACTCCGAGGGCGTGGTCACCGCGTCGCTGCGAAGGATGGAGAAGCGCGTGATGGGCAGGTAGGTGGGATCGATGCCGACGAGCGTGGTGTCGGTGCCGTGGAGCGTCGTCACGATGCGCGGCGCCTTGTCACCCAGCACTTCCCGGGCCATCCAGGCCGCCGTGGCATGGGGTACCGCGTAGTGGACGTGCAGGATGTCCAGGTGCTCGTAGTTGGAGACCTCGATCATCTTCGAGGCGAGCGCCAGGGCGTACGTCCCCGAGTGGGCGAGCGCCGGATAGTCGCTCTCCGTCACCTCGTGGAAGACCACCTTCCGCGTCATGCCATGGAGCCGCACCGGCAGGTCGCGCGCGATGAAGTGGACGCGGTGGCCGCGCTCTGCCATCGCGAGACCGATCTCGGTCGCGACCAGGCCGCTGCCTCCAAAGGTGGGAAAGCAGGTGATGGCCAGATTGAGACGGTCGCTCATCGGAGTTCGAGCCGGAACAGGGGCCGCGCGAAGGTATTCCCGCCGGCCATGGTCACGGCTTCAGGTCCTTCAGGTTGCCCGAGAAGGGTTCACCTGCCTCCAGCACGAGGCGCACGAAGGCGTGGGAGCCGAGACGGCTCGCGTAGTACGGCAGGCTGTAGATGCGCTCCTGGGGCGCGCCCCCGGGAGCGAGGTAGGCCCGCAGGCGCTCCACGCGCTCGAGGGTGGTCTGGTCTCGCTGGGTGATGGAGCGGCCGTACCGCGCCACGAGGCGGGAGACACCCCGGCGCACGGTCTTGTCGGTGCGGGAGATGCCCTGGGCGAAGGTCGGGTCGATGGCGGCCATGCGCTCGCCGAGGCGGGCGAGCTCGGCGGCGAAGGCACTCACGAGGCGGGCCTCGACGGCCTCGGGCGGATCGAAGGCTTCCCCGGCGTCGCGGGCGGCGAGGCGGGCCAGCAGCTCGTCACGCGGGGCGTTCGCGTCATCCGGCGAGAGTCCGAGCGTGTCGAGCAGCCGGCGCACCCGGTCGTCGAGCACCCGGAACCGGGCGCGCGGCACGATGAGCGGCATGGGCAGGCCGACGTGCGCGTGCAGGGGCGAGAGCTGCGCGAAGTAGGCGATCTCTCCCGGTCCACCGACGTAGGCCGCCGTGGGAAGCCAGGAGTCCTGGAGGATCGGCCGCAACAGGGCCGAGGTCGTGAAGCGGAGCGGCTCGTGCTCCAGCCAGGAGAGGAGCTCGGCCGTCGTCACCGAGGCGCCCTCGGGATGGCCCACGAGGGTCCAGGTCCCGGGAGCGGCGGGGTCGAGGCGGTAGCGCGCACCCTCGGGCCCATCGGGCGAGAAGAAGTTCAGCGGCGAGCCCGGGCGGATGTGGACCTGCTCGGAAAAGCCCGCCTGGGCGAGGGCATGGCCCCGCTCGGCGAGCTTGCTGGAGATGGCCGCGGCCTCCTCGATGGCCCGGCGGTGGATGGGCGCGGCGAGAGGCGCGAGGCGCGGGTCGCGTGGGTCGAGGAACACGAGCCCCTCGTCCGCGAACAGGGCCGACAGCACGTCGGCGAAGGCGTCCGCCAGCGTTGCCTCGGGACGGTAGGCGCGCCCCAACAGAGCCAGATGCTCCTCCGCATGGGGATTGCCGCCCAGCTCGGCGCGCAACGCGGCGAGCGCACCGGTGATGCCCGACCCCAGGTGGTGGTGGGCCACGGGGACGCGCGAGGTGGCCGCGCCGGGCAGCTCCAAGGCCAGACGCAGGGGCCCACCGGCCGAGCGCGGAACGAAGCAGTGATCGATCTCGGGGAGGTCGTGATCCTCGGTCTGCAGCCAGAAGACGGGGACACAGGGCCGGCCGGTCTCCTCGGCGAGGGCGCGGGCGGCGGCGATGGCGGAGGCGGCCTTGTAGACCGTGAAGAGCGGCCCCAGGAACAACCCGACCTGCTGACCGGTGACGACGGCGGTCGTGCCGGGGCGGGCGAGCAGCTCCAGGTTCTGCTCGCGAGCGGGGCTCGGCGCGAGGCGCGCGTTGCGAGCCACCAGCACCTCATGC
>DASQMW010000235.1:0-65417 GCA_035645295.1 Archangium sp. | reverse complement strand
GGGTGGGGTGGCGAACACCCCCGTGGAGGAGCCCCGGATGGAGCGCCGGGTCTAGGGGCCCGCCTGTCCGCGGTAATTTTGTAAAAGCGAAGTGCCCCCCTCTCCCTCTGGGAGAGGGCGGGGGGGAGGGTCTTCCCCCTGCCCGTGCCGCGACAGGATGTCAGAGGTCAGGTTCATCCTGGCCGCATGAATCCGGAAACCGGTGGGGAATGGGGAGAGCGGCTTGCGGCCGCCGAGGTGGAACTGCATCCTGTGGGTATGAGCGGCGAGCGGTCGCACCGGGATGCGCTGTACGCGGAGCTGGAGAAGCTCCCATCCAACGTCGTAGGTGAGATTGTCGGGGGCGAGCTGTACGCGAGCCCGAGGCCCGCTTCGCCGCACACCCGGGCGGCTTCGCGGCTTGGAGGAGAGCTCGCGGGGCCGTTCGACCGGGGGCGGGGTGGGCCCGGGGGCTGGGTCATCCTGGACGAGCCGGAGCTGCACCGGGGGGAGGACGTGCTGGTGCCCGACCTGGCGGGCTGGCGCCGGGAGCGGATGCCGGAGATGCCGCACACGGCGGCCTTCACGCTGGCGCCGGATTGGGCTTGCGAGGTGCTCTCGCCTTCCACGGCCACGCTCGACCGGGCGCGAAAGATGGCGGTGTATGCGCGCGAGGGCGTGAAGCACTTCTGGCTCGTGGATCCCGTGCTGCGGACGCTGGAGGTCTACCGGCTGGAGAACGGCCGCTGGTCGCTGTTGGGCACACATGCCGGAGCGGTGACGGTGCACGCGGAGCCGTTCGAGGCTCTGGCCCTGGAGCTGGGCGCGCTCTGGGAGCGCTGACATGGCCAGACGGATTCCCGAAGAGCTGCCGGAGGGCAAGCAGCCTCCCTCGCGGCTTGATGCGGCTGGCACCGGGTCACATGCTGCCCACATGGCCGACAAGCCGCCCCGGCGTGAAGCGACATACGCGGACCTCGAGGAGCTCCCGCCCCACCATGTGGGTGAGCTCATCGGAGGCGAGCTGTACGTGAGCCCTCGGCCGAGACCGAGGCACTCCCGGGCGGCCTTCCGGCTCAGCAATGCGCTGGGTCCATTCGACGAGGATCCGGGAGAGGAGGGACCCGGGGGGTGGGTCCTCCTCATCGAGCCCGAGTTGCACCTGGGAGAGGAGGTCCTGGTGCCGGACCTGGCCGGATGGCGTCGCGAGCGCATGCCCGTGCTCCCCGATGAAGTCGGAATCGAGCTCGCTCCGGACTGGGTCTGTGAGGTGCTCTCCCCCTCCACGGCCGCGCTCGACCGGAGCCGGAAGATGGGCTCGTATGCCCGCGAGGGGGTAAGACACCTGTGGCTCGTGGATCCGGCGGCTCAGTCCCTGGAGGTGTTCCGGCTGGAGAACGGCCGTTGGTCGATGCTGGGCACGCACGCGGGCGAGGTGACGGTGCGGGCCGAGCCCTTCGAGATGCGCGCCCTGGAGTTGGGGCGCCTCTGGAGGCGCTGATCAGGGCAGCTTGGGGCGGATGGGGCGGGGCGCGTCCGGGTTGACGTCGAGCAGGCGCACGCCGTCCCCCTCGCGCACCGTGCCTCCTCGCAGCACCCGGGCCAGCTGGCCCCGCTGGCCCCAGGACTCCTTGAGGAGGCCCGGGCGGAGACGCTCGAGCTTCGAGCAGGGCACGCAGGGCTCGGTCAGCTCCACCACCACCTCGGCGCCCAGGGCCAGGCGCTGCCCTGGTGGCAGGGACTCCAGCGGCAGCCCGGCGATGACCACGTTCTCCTTCAGCTCGCCGGCCCCGAGCCGCAGCGCGACCTGGGAGGCCTCGTCCAGCAGCAGGAGCTGCCGCTTGCCGTTCGGCTTCTTCTTCCCATGGCGGTCGCCCACGAAGCCACGGCCCTCGAGGGCCTGGGCCTCGGGGACGCGCTTCATGGGGGTTCCCCGCTCCTGGGCGAGCAGCAATGCGCGGATGGTACCGGTGGGAGTGTCCACGCGCTGAATCCTGTGTGGGGCCTCGGGCCGCCGCAAGCCGTCAGCTCGCCGCCGGCTCCGCCGCACTCCTGGGCAGCAGGCGCATGGGGTGCGCCCGGCCGTAGGTGAGCGAGCGCCACAGCCACTCGGCCGGGCCGAAGCGGAAGCGCGACAACCACCAATGGCTGAGGGGCACCTGGAGCGCGAAGATGGCCAGCGAGAGCGCCACGACGCGCGACGGCGGCAGCTTGCCGATGAGGCCCAGTCCCCACCCGTCATAGACGCAGAGGCTCACCACGGACTGCAGCAGGTAGTGGGTGAGCGCCATGCGGCCCACGGGGGCCAGCACCTGCATCACCTTGCGCCACCGCTCGCGCTGGAAGAGCAGGGCGAAGCCGGCCACGTACACCGCGGCCAGGCCGACGTAGCCCAGCTCCTGGATGGCGGACAGGGCGAACATCCAGGAGTCCTTCGCCGGGTCCACCAGCCCCGCGAGGCGCAGGCGAGACACCACCAGCCCCGTGCCGTTGCCCAGCACGCCCAGCACCAGCCCCCAGACGAGCAGCCGGCGGTGCGTGGGGCGGTGGCGCTCCACGTCCTGCAGCAGCAGGTGGCGTCCCGCGAGCAGGCCCAGCAGGAAGCGGCCCAGGATGACGCTGGGCGGGCGTTGGCGGGTTCGGACATGCCTCCAGCAGATGCCCGCACAGCCTTCCCGCGTCAATCGCACTTCCAGTGAGCAGGACGGTGCGACTGAGTGTCCAATTCCAGAATCCTGGCCAGGGCCTCGTCCCACCGCGGGACGGATGCTGTTATCGCACCGGCTCCCTCCGAGGAGGCAGCCACGTGAGCAACCAGAACGTCCGCATCGAGAAGGACACGTTCGGTCCCATCGAGGTCCCAGCCGATCGCCTGTGGGGCGCGCAGACGCAGCGCAGCCGGCACAACTTCGCCATCTCCACCGAGCGCATGCCGCCGGCCCTCATCCACGCCCTGGTGCTGGTGAAGAAGGCGGCGGCCATCGTCAACATGGAGAACGGCACCCTGCCCAGGGAGAAGGGCGAGGCCATCGTGAAGGCCGCCAACGAGGTGCTCGACGGCCAGCATGACGAGGAGTTCCCGCTGCTGGTGTGGCAGACGGGCAGCGGCACCCAGACGAACATGAACGTCAACGAGGTGCTGGCCAACCGCGCCTCGGAGTTGCTGGGCGGCGAGCGCGGCGAGGGGCGCAAGGTGCACCCCAACGACGACGTCAACAAGGGGCAGAGCTCCAACGACGTCTTCCCCACCGCCATGAGCGTGGCCGCGGCGGAGGCCGTGGTGCGCAACGTCCTGCCCGAGCTGCTGGCGCTGCGCGACGTGCTCGCCGAGCGCTCGGAGAAGTTCCGGGACATCGTGAAGATTGGCCGCACGCACCTGCAGGACGCCACGCCGCTGACGCTGGGCCAGGAGTTCAGCGGCTACGTGGCGCAGCTCGAGCATGCGCGCAAGCACCTCGAGCTCTCCCTGCCGCACCTGTCCGAGCTGGCGCTCGGAGGCACCGCGGTGGGCACGGGCCTCAACGCGCCCAAGGGTTTCGCCGAGCGCGTGGCCCAGGAACTCGCGCGCCTCACGGGCCACCCCTTCGTCACCGCGCCCAACAAGTTCGAGGCGCTCGCGGCCAATGACGCGCTGGTGCACGCCCACGGGGCGCTCAAGGGTCTGGCGGCCGCGCTCTTCAAGATCGCCAACGACGTGCGCTGGCTGGCGTCGGGGCCGCGCTCGGGCATTGGGGAAATCACCATTCCCGAGAACGAGCCGGGCAGCTCCATCATGCCGGGCAAGGTGAATCCCACGCAGTCCGAGGCGCTCACCATGCTGTGCGCGCAGGTGATGGGCAACGACGTGGCCGTCTCCCTGGGCGGCGCCTCCGGCAACTTCGAGCTGAACGTCTTCAAGCCGCTGATCATCCACAACTTCCTGCAGAGCTGCCGGCTGCTGGCGGATGGCATGCGCAGCTTCCGGCTCCACGCCGCGGTGGGAATCGAGCCGAACCTGGGGCGCCTGAAGGAGAACCTGGAGCGCTCGCTGATGCTCGTCACCGCGCTCAACCCGCACATCGGCTACGACAACGCGGCGAAGATCGCCAAGAAGGCGCACAAGGAGGGCAAGACGCTCAAGGAGGCCGCCGTGGAGCTGGGCCTGCTCACCGCCGAGCAGTTCGACCAGTGGGTGCGCCCGGAGAAGATGACCGGCAACCTGTAGCGCCGTCGTTCCATCACGGGGCCAGGGGAAGCTCGACCTTGAAGGTGGCTCCCCCACCCGGGGTCTCCCCCACGGTGATGCGCCCACCGTGGGCTTCGACGATCTGCCGGGTAATCCAGAGGCCGAGGCCCAGCCCTCCGAACTGACGCGCCGGGACCGCGCGCTCGAACTTCTCGAAGATGCGCGCCCGGTCCTCGGCGGCGATGCCCATGCCGTGGTCCACCACGGTGATGCAGCCCACGCCGCCGGCGTTCTCCACGCGCACATCGACGGGTCTGCCCTGTCCGTACCGGGCCGCGTTCTGGAGGAGGTTCGTCACCACCTGCGCGATGCGGACCCGGTCGAACTGGCCTCGAATGCTCCCGCCGAGCTCCATCCGGACGGAGACGCCAGCGCGCTGCAGCTCCGCTTCCAGGCGGGAGACGATCTCCGCCACCACCGAGGAGAGCTCGAGGCCCTCGAGGTGCAGCACCAGCTGTCCGGAGGAGAGCTGGGAGACGTCGAGCAGCGTCTCCACCAGCGAATGCAGCCGCTTCACCTGGCGTCCCGCCGAGAGCAGCCTGTCCCGGACCCGGAGCCGCGATTCGGCGGGCAGGTCGCGTTCCAGCAGCTCCAGGCTCAGGGCGAACGCGGCGAGCGGCGTCTTGAGCTCGTGGCTGGCGACCGAGAGGAAGTCATCGCGGAGCTGCACCGCCTCGCGCAGATGCCCGGTGAGGGCTTCCTGGCGCGCGATCTCCCGCCGCATCCTCGCCAGCTCCAGATTGGAACGCACGCGGGCCACCAGCTCCCGCGCGTTGAAGGGCTTCACCAGGTAGTCGTCGGCGCCCGCCTCCAGCCCCTCGATGGACGCCTCTTCCCCAGCCCGGGCGGACAGCATCACGACCGGAATGGCGCGTGTCCGCTCCTCCTTGCGGAGCGCCGCGAGCAGGCCGAAACCGTTCAACCGGGGCATCATCACGTCCGTGAGCACCAGGTCGGGCGGGCGGGCCCGCACCGCCTCCAGCGCCGCCTGGCCATCGGGTACCGCCTCGACCTCGAAGGTGGAGGACAGCACCCGGGCCACGTACTCCCGCATGTCGGTGTTGTCGTCCGCCAGCAGCACGCGGCCCATGGGTGTGCCCGCCGCTCGGGTCTCCCCCACCCGGGGCACGGCTCCCTCCGCGCTGGGAGGAGTGGCTCTCCACAGCTCCGCCTCGGCGACGAACGGGTTCACTCCGAGGCGGGTGGAGATGAGCGCACGCGGTGCCTGGATGCGTTCCGCGGGGAGATGCTCCTTCCCGAGCGGCAGGGTCACCGTGAAGGTCGTGCCCTGGCCCTCCGTGCTCGTCACCCGGACCTCGCCGCGGTGGAGCTTCGTCAGCTCCTGCACGAGCGCGAGGCCGATGCCCGTCCCCTCGTGCGACCGGCCCTGGAAGCCCTTCACCCGATAGAAGCGCGCGAAGAGCCGGGGCAGCTCCTCCGCCGGGATGCCGGTGCCCGTGTCGGTCACCTCGAGGACCGCGTGTCCCGCGCTCTCCCGGAGGCGCAGCGTGATGCCCCCGCGCAGGGTGAACTTGAACGCGTTGGAGAGGAGATTGAGGACGATCTTCTCCCACATCTCCCGGTCCACGTAGACGGGCTGCTCCAGGGGCGGGCACTCCACCGTGAGGGTGAGGCCGGCGCGCTCCACGGACGAGCGGAAGGTGCTCGCGACATCCCGGGTGAGGAGGGCGAGGTCCGTCGGCTCGAAGCTCGCATCGGCCCGGTCCGCCTCCAGCCGCGAGAAGTCGAGCAGGGTGTTGACCAGCCGCAGCAGCCGGCCCGCGTTGCGATGCACCACCACCAGCTCCTGGTGCTCGGCCTCGCCCAGGCCGCGTGACGCGAGGAGATCCTCCAGCGGTCCGAGCATCAGCGTGAGCGGAGTGCGGAACTCGTGGCTGACGTTGCTGAAGAAGGCCGTCTTGGCGCGATCCAGCTCCGTGAGCTCCTCGGCGCGCTTGCGCTCCTCCTGGTAGGCGTGCGCGTTCTTGAGCGCCACCGAGATCGCCCCCGCCAGCATCTCGTAGAACACGCGGTACACGTCATCCAGGGGCAGCCGGGTGCTGACCCCGGCGACGAGCACCCCGGTGGGGCGCGCGCGCCCGGGGAGGGTCAACGGGAGCACCAGGGCCGACTTCAAGGGCTCCTCGTACGGCCCGCACCGCACCGGCCCGAATCGCTCGCTCACGTCCTTCACGTGCACGGCGCGGCCCGACTCCACCACGTGCGCGAGGGGCCAACCCCGGGACGCCTGCTGGCTCAGGTCCACCTCGGTGGGGCTGGCGGGGCCCGCGGGGGAGAGGCCCGTGCTCTGCGCCAGGCGCGCCCGCGTGCCTTCCTCCTCGAGCAGGTAGAGCAGCACGAACGGCAGATCCAACTCGTTGTCGGCGAGGGTCTTGATGGTGAGCGCGCAGGCCTCGTCCACGGTCTGCGCCTTGCCCGCACGCGCCGCGACGTCTCGCAGCACCCGCGAGCGGCGCTCGCTCAACATCTTCGCGGTCGTCTCCGTCACGGGGTGGAACAGGCCGCCCACGCCCCCCGACTCATCCCGGATGGGGCTGAAGGAGAAGGTGAAGAAGGCCTCCTCGAGGTAGCCGTTGCGGTCCAGGAACATCCGCTGGTTCTCGAGGAACGACGTCTCTCCGGCCAGGGCCCGCTCGAAGGCCGGGCCCACCGCGGGCCATGCGGAGGCCCAGCACTCCTTGAAGCCCTGGCCCATGGACCGCGGGTGCTTCGCGCCACAGATGGGCCAGTAGCCGTCATTGTAGATCTGCGTGTGCTGGGGACCCCAGGCGATGGAAATGGGGAAGTTGGACGCGAGGCACAGGCTCACCGTCGTCCGCAGGCTCTGCGGCCAGGAGTCGATGGGCCCCAGTGGCGTCTGGGACCAGTCGATGGCGCGGATGTCCTGCGCCATCCGCCCGCCACCCGCGAGCCACCCCGGGCCCTCCGTGCGCTGCGTCATGGTGCCCGTTCCCGTGGAAGGTGTACCGCCGGGGTGGTTTTCGTGACTCCTCCCCGGGCATTCAAGGGGCCACTCCCTGGCATGGGGGGAACATGGGTTTCAACCCTTGAGTAACCAACACACTCCCGGGGGGCTCATGCTCCCGCCTGTGGCGCAGTGAATGGGTGACGGGGCAGCCGCACGGTGAAGGTGGTGCCCGCTTCGGCCGAGGACTCCACCGACACGCTGCCGCCGTGCGCTTCCACCACCTGCTTCACGATGTACAGGCCCAGCCCGATGCTGCGGCCGGTCTTGTCCACCTCGCCCGAGGCACGTTGCAGTGGCTGGAAGATTCTTCCGAGCCTGTCAGGGGGAATGGGGGCCCCTTCATTGTGGACGGACAAGGTCACGCCGTCGTTCCTGGCGTGGGTCTCGATGCGGACAGGCGTGCCCCCGGGGCTGTATTTGAGCGCGTTCGTCACGAGGTTCTGGACGACCTGGCTGATCCTGTCCGGGTCCCACTGGCCGCGCCCGTCGCCGTCACGAGAGAGCCGGATCTCCCGGTCGGCATGCGTCGCCTCGACCTCCTCGAGGACTTCCTGGATGAGCTCGTGAAGGTCCGTCGGCCGGCGCTCGATGTGGAGGCCCTCGGCCAGGCGCGCCTGGGTGAAGTCCAGCAGGTCTCGGATCATCCGGTGGATGCGCTCGGCCGAGGACTGGATGCGCACCACGCTCTTCGTCTGCCGCTCGCTCAGCTCCTCTCCGCGCACCAGGCCGGTGACGCCGAGGAGGATGGAATTCACGGGGGTACGCAGGTCGTGGCTGACGATGCCGATGAGCTGTTGCTCGAAATCGGCGCGGTGGCGTAGCTCCTCGGCGAGCGCCGCGGTCTGCTGCCTGGCCCGGGCTGCCTTCACCGTCCCCTCGACGCGGGCCATCAACTCCCGGGCGCTGAAGGGCTTCACCAGGTAGTCGTCCGCCCCGGCCTCGAGTCCCTCCACCTTCGCCTCCTCGCCCGCGCGTGCCGACAGGAGGATGACGGGCACGGCGGCCGTCCTCGGGTCTCCCTTGAGCTCGCGCAGGAGGCCGAAGCCGTCCAACCCCGGCATCATCACGTCGGAGAGGACGAGGTCCGGCGGACGGGAGCGCGCGGCCTCGAGCGCCCGGGTGCCGTTCTCCACGGCCTCCACCGTGTAGGGGCCCTCGAGGAGCCGGCGCACGTACTCGCGCATGTCCGCGTTGTCGTCCGCGAGCAGGATGTGGCCCCGCGTGGCCATGGGGGCGCGGCGCGGCCTCGTCCGGCCGGGGAGGTGGTCGGCCGGGCACGCCTCTGGCTCCGTGACCTGCCCCCGCCACCCGTGTGCTTCCTGGACGTAGGCCGCCGCACACGTGGCGGTGGACGCGAGGGTGGAGGCCACCTCCAGCCGCTCCGGGGGCAGGTGCTCGTGGCCGAAGGGCAGGGAGACGATGAAGACGCTTCCCTCGCCGGTCTCGCTCTCCACCCGCACCTCTCCCCCGTGCAGCCGCACCAGCTCCTGCACCAGCGCGAGGCCGATACCGCTTCCCTCGTAGCTTCTCCCCTTGGCGCCCTTGACCCGGTGGAAGCGCTCGAAGATGCGCGGGAGCTCCTCCTGGGGAATGCCCGTGCCGGTGTCCCGGACCGAGAATTCCACCCGCCCGCCCTTCGCCCGCAGGGTGACGGCGATCTCTCCGGCGAAGGTGAACTTGAAGGCGTTGGAGAGGAGGTTGAGCACAACCTTTTCCCACATCTCCCGGTCCACCCACACGGCCTCCGGGAGGGGGGCGCACTGGACCGTCAGCCGGAGGCCGGCCTTTTCGATCGTGGAGCGGAAGGCGCTGGCCAGGTCCGCCGTGAAGCGGGCGAGGTCGGTCGGTACGTAGGAGGCCTGCACGCGGCCCGCCTCGATGCGGCTGAAGTCCAACAGCGTGTTGACGAGCTTCAACAGCCGCAGGCTGCTCCGGTGAACGAGCTCCAGCCGCTCGCGCTGGACCGGCGGCAGCGGGTGGTCCGGGTCCGCCAGTCCGTCTTCCAGCGGCCCGAGCATCAACGTCAGGGGCGTGCGGAACTCATGGCTCACATTGCTGAAGAACGCCGTCTTCGCGCGGTCGAGCTCCGCGAGGGCTTCGGCACGCTTCTTCTCCTCTTCGTAGGCCTTGGCCGTGGAGATGGCCGTCGCGAGCTGTCCGGCCACGAGGCCCAGGAACCCGCGGTAGCTCTCATCGAAATGAAGCTGGGGGCTGATGCCGGCGATGAGGACGCCCGCCGCGCCCTCCTGACCCTGCGAGGTGATGGGGAGGACGAGCGCGCGCTTGGAATGGACGTGGCCAGGGAGTTCGATGGTCGCGAACTCTCCCCGCTCGAGGACCTGGAACAAGACGCCATCGAAGGGCCCTTCTCCCGACGCGGCGGTCACCTCTCCCGGGACGGAGAGGTGCTCCAGGGCCTGGCCACTGCTTCCCCTGAGCAGCAGCCGTTGCTTGTCGCCGAGATAGAGGAGCGAGAAGGGCAGATCCCTCGGGTTCTCCGACAGTACGTGCGCCGTGGCCTTGGCGATGTCCTGCACGCTGCGCGCACGGCTGGCCTCACTGGCGAGCTCCCGCAGCGTTCGCAGACGGCGCTCCCCGAGGACCCGCGGGGTGGTCTCGCTGACGGCGGTGAAGACGCCGTCGACGCTTCCCCGTTCACCGCGAATGGGGCTGTACGAGAAGGTCCAGTACGTCTCCTCTGAGAAGCCGCTCCGGTCCATCAGGAGCATCTGGTCCTCTGACCAGGTGGGGACTCCCGATTCGACGACCTGCTGCATCATCGGGCCGAGGAGATGCCAGGCCTCAGGCCAGAGTGTCGCCGCCGGAGCACCCAACACGCGGGGATGCTTGGTCCCGAAGGAGGGCCGGTACGCATCGTTGTAGAGGGTGATGAGGCTCGCTCCCCAGAACACCACCATGGGGAATCGGGAGTTGAGGCAGACGTCGACCGCGGTCAGGAGGCTCTGCGGCCAGGTTTCGATGGGGCCCAGCTCCGTCGTACTCCAGTCGTGCGCGCGAACGAGCGCCCCCATCTCTCCCCCGCCCACGAGAAGGCCTCCCGCTTTTCGTCCTGGGCTGTTCACTCCCCTGTCCATGCTGGGTGACGCCGCTCCATGAGGGTCCTTGCTTGCCTGGCAAGCTGCCTACCAGAGCGGCGGACTTCTTCACCTGCCGCTCGGAGACCCCAAGGTTAGGCACTTCTCGCTCACGGGGCTGCTTGCCAGGCTGTGTGCCCAAGGACTCGACGTGGCGGCCCGCCTGGGGGACTCCCTGGGCGGGGCGCTCAGTACTTCAGCCCGGGGCTCAGGGCACCCGCCGTCCAGCCGCGGCCCTGGGCGCAGGGCACGCCCGGCCGGGGAGTCCCGAGCCCTCCGCGCTACGGCCCCCGCAGGACGGTCAGTCCCCGGTCGGTGAGCACGAGCAGCATGCTCGGTGTCACGGTGGGTTCGTAGACGAGCTGCAGGACGCGTTGACCGGACACCTGCTGCACCTGGGTCAGCGTCGTGCCGTCCGGCTCCAGCCGCCAGAGGCCCGCGCCATTCGTGCCGATGTAGAGCGCGCCATCATCCGTCGCCTTGAGGGCGAGGATCTGATTCGACGGCAGCCCGGCGAGCTTCGACCAGTTGCCCGCGGAGCGTGACTTCGGCGTCATCGCCCAGACGCCGAACTCCGCGCTCCCCAGGTAGTAGCGGCCCGAGGTGGTCTGCTCGAAGGCGCGCCAGTAATCATCGGACGCCTGGCCGTTGAGCTGCTCGTTGAAGCCCTTGAACCGCCAGGGCGTGGGGCCAGCCCAGGTGTACTCCCGGTCCCACTCCTCGAGCTTCGCACTCGGGATGAGGACTCCGAGCATCTGCTCGTTCGCGACGAGGACGTCTCCGTTCGGCGCGATGCCGAGCCCGTGCATCGGTGGGCATTGGAGCGACTCGTCCTTCGAGCCGTCCGGGTTCGTGGTGACGAGGTACCAGCCCGGATGCCGGTGGCTGTTGTACGTGAGTCCCTGGATGCGGGTCACCCCGTGGTTCGTCGTGATGTAGAGGTCGCCACGATACGGGCCGCGCGTCACGCGGGCGCAGTTGAGGACACTGCGATCCTCCTCGTAGTGGAAGTCGTTCGTGTTGTGGATGCCGATCTGCTTGCCCGCGTTCGACGAGCCGGTGGTGCGCCAGATGTGCTCCTCGAGCGCGACGGTCCCATCCGCCTGGAGGCGGACCGCGTCGAGGTCTCCCTTCTGGTACTCGGCGTAGCGTTCGGGGGTGTAGTTCGCCTCACCCGGTCCGGGGATGTACGTGCGCTGCGAAATCCCCGCCGCCCGCTGCATCTCGCGAGCGCGGTACCCCACGTACGCGCGCCCAGGCTCACCGCCGCAGATGACCGTCGAGCCGACCGCGAGCGAATCCGAGCCGAACGGCAGGCGCGCCTGACCGACGCCCGTGGTCCACTTTGGAGCCGTGTCGCCCGGACGCATCACGCCGATGCGGTTGCCATCGAGGAGCCAGAGGTTCAGCCCTTCATCGAGCCCGACGCTCTGCGGGGTGCCCACGCCAAACGACCGCGTGTAGTCGAGCACCGCGTCCACCGGCCACGGCCCCGCATCCGGCGGCTCGCCGGTATCGGGCGGCGTCCCCGCATCCGGCGGCTCGCCGGTATCGGGCGGCGTCCCCCCATCCCCATCCGGCGTGGGTACGCCGGAATCCTCTGATGGAAGGGGAGGTGGGTCCGGGGGAACTTCGGTTCCCTCCGATGGACCCGTCTCCTGGTTCACCGGCAGGCCGACTGTCCGGGTCCGGTCATCGCAACCCCCCGCGAGCAATGAAAGGACCGCGAGCCCCGCTCCTACCGCGCCTGTACGAATGCCCATCCGTTCCTCCGTCCACGGTGGCTCATTCGCAAGACCCGGGCCGATGGCGCTCGCGGTCCCCAGTGCCTGCCGGCGCCGGGTGTCACCTCATGGCGAGGTGAGCCCCTGGAGGATCCTCACCGTGTCCACCGCGGCGGTGGAGGGCGAGAGGGCCGTGTCGGCGATACCGGACACCACGCGGGTGATGTCGTGGTCCACCTCGCCCTCCCGAGCCCAGGTGCTCACCTTGGGCGCGGTGATGTAGACGGAGAAGGCGTGGTGCCCCGAGCCCGGCCGCTCGCCGATGATGTGCAGGATGGCCCGGTGCGAGTCCTGGTCCGGCAGCGAGCCGTACATCACCTCGCCGATGTGGTAGCCGGCGCGCACGCGTCCCGACCTGACCACGATGGGGTGGGGCGCCACCTGGTAGCCCGCGGACGCCAGCTCCGAGCGCACCCGCTCCAGGTACGGTGCCAGGTGCCCCTCGTCCGTGAGCGCGTAGGCATTGAGCCCGTCGGAGATGACGAGCTGCACGTTGTACTGGCCCGCATGCGCTTCCCGCAGGACTCGCAGGGCCTCCAGCGCCTTGTTGGAGAGCTGCTCTCCCGTGGGCGGGTGGAGGATGTAGTCCTCGCGGTTCTTGGAGCCGGTGGCCACGGAGATGGCGCCGGGCAGCGTGCTCGCGAAGGACGTGGGCAGCTCGGCGTGGATGCTCTTCTTCGCGTCGTCGTAGAGGTAGCGGATCTCCCGGTCCAGCTCGGGGTTCAGGTCCCACCGGTTGACGCCGTGGCCCTCGGCGAGCCACACGCCGCGCTTGCGCACCTCGGCCATCTGCGTGCGCGCTTCCGTGAGGATTTCCCCGTCCGGGCGCGTGTCGCCCTTGCGCCGCTGGTATTGCAGGTACACCCAGGTGGGGTCCCCGAAGTGCGCGGTGGGCCTGCCCAGCTCGTCGAGGATGCCGAGCTCCATGAAGAAGGCCCACATCCGGTCATCCACCTTGTAGCCGAACTGCTCGCGCAGGCGGACGTGGTCCTGGAATGCCGTGGTCAGGTAGCTGAGCATCGGATCGTTCTTGGTGGGCAGCGCCATGAGGTAGGCGGGGTTGGCCGGCATGATCTGCTCCAGGCACCAATCGAGGTCATCCAGGTTGACCTCCATGTGCAGCGTGGAGCAGACGTCCAGGCCGAGCGTGAGCCCGTGCAGCTTGCCCATGACGATGTCCTCGAGGCAGCAGCGCACGAGTTGCTCGCGGGTGCGGAACACCTCGGGGCCGATGAAGCCGGCCACGTCATTGAGGTGCACCCAGGGCGCGGCCGGCCTGCCCGCGCCGAGCTGGGCCTGGGCCACGCGCTCCTCGAGCACGCGCGCGAAGCCGTACTTGCGCGATTCGTGCACCACCATGTCGAAGCCGTTGCCGTGGCCGTTGGTGCCGTCGGCGCCCTGGCCCGTCTCGAAGTAGAGGCCGTACTTGCCGGTGCGCTCGGCCGCGTGCGCCAGCATCTTGGGGAGGGTGACGTCGAACGTCTGGTTGGCGCCCTCGGTGCCGCCGAGGCTCTGGAACCAGAGCGCGGTGGAGCCGGGCTCGAGCTTCTCCACCTCGGCCTGGATGTCGATATGGGACAGCACGCAGTGGGGCATCACGTCCGCGATGCCGAACGTCTCCAGGACGTCCCTCAGCGTGTTCTCCACCGTCCGCACCGAGGCCACCTCGCTGGAGACGGGGTTGGTGCCGAGCAGCACGTCGCCCACGGCGTAGGCCCAACCGTTGAAGACCTGCCAGCGGATGTCATCCGGGTGGTCCGTGGGCGAGTTGGGTTGGATGCGAGCGCCCAGGTAGCCCTTGGAGCCGATCTTGCTGCCGGGCAGCGGGTTGAAGACCTTGCTCCCCACGGCGATGAGCTCCGTGTTGCTCATCAGCTTCACGATGCAGCCGATGACGTCGCTGCTCAGCCCGGGCATGAGGGCCTTGATGTCCGCCTCGCTCCTGTCGAGGAGGAAGCGCTTGAGCTCGCCCATCGTCCAGCCCTTCACGGTGTCCGCCGCCGAGGTGTCCACCCCCTGCTCGATGAGCGTGAAGAGGCCGTCCTCGAAGAGCGGGTGTGCGCGCAGCTCGCCGATGCGCGTGTTGGACAGGAGGAGGCGCGCGTTGGCGCGGGAGGTGTCGTCCGCGGCGGCCAGGCTCGCGGCCTCGTCGCCTTCCTTGTACTCGTTGGCCGCGCCGATGAGCTGCTTGTAGAGCGTCGGGTCGAAACCGCCCCGCGTGCGCTCCAGGTAGGCGAAGAGGCTCTCCCCTTCATTCACCGAGGGGATGTAGACGCCGGGAGGGGGCGGGCCGGGCGGCGGCGTATAGGGCACCGGCTCCTGTCGGCAGGCCGCGAGCGCGAGCGCGGAGCTCCCGAGCATCATCGACTTCATGAATGTCCGGCGGCGCATCCCCACCGGTTCCCCTCGTGGGCTCGTGGATGGAGCAGGGTTGCGCTGCGCCCCACGGCGTGGCCGGATCCGATGCATCGTCTTCATGGCTGTCCCCCTTCGGCGAATGGGAGGAGCTTGAGGAACCCCGGTACCTCCAGGCAAAACGGCCCCGTCTGACACTGCCCACTGGTGATCGTTGCGCGGGGCCCGGGTTCCGGAGACCCTTGGAGACACAATGAAGGAGCCGGCGCCCCCATCCGGGACGGATCAGAACGACTCGCTGGAGGACCTGGACCTGCCGTTCCACCAGGCCGTGGCGCTGCAGGTGTCGGTGTTGGCCATCGCGCTCTTCACCCGCGTCACGGATGTGCTGGTGCTGTGCGTGCGCCCGTGGCTGCTGCGGCCCTACCTGGGCATCTGGCTGGCGGAGTGGATGCACTCGCCCTACCGGCCGCGGCGGACCTTCGAGGTGACGCGGGTACTGCGGGAGAGTGGGCAGGGGTTCCGCGAGCTCATCTACGGGGAGACGCCGCTGCTCACGGCGGTGCGGCTGTTCCGGAGGGCAGGGGTGGGCCGGGGCTGCCGGGTGGTGGACGTGGGAGCGGGGCGGGGGAGGGTGCTGCTCGCGGCGCGGTGGTTGGGCGCGGAGGCGCGAGGCGTGGAGCTGCTGGTGGACCATGTGGCGAGCGTGGCGGGGCAGTTGCGGCCCGCGGGCATCACGCTCACGGTGGGGGACGCGACGCGCGAGGAGCTGGGGGATGTCACCCACGTCTTCTCCAACTGGACGGCCCTGAGCCCCGAGACGAAGGCCCGTCTCGTCGAGCGCTTCCGCACCTGCCGCCCGGGCACGCGCTTCATCCTGGTGACGCGGCCCATCGAGGGCCCGGGCTTCGTCACCCTGTCCACCCACCGGATGCTCTTCACGTGGGGCTTCGAGACGGTATGGGTCCAGGAGTACCGTCCGGAGCCCGTATGAGCCTTCCCTCCTTGGACAGCATCGAGACCCCGGCCGCGTTGGTGGATGAGGACCGCCTGGAGACGAACCTCCAGAAAGCGGCGGCGTACGTGCGCGAGCACGGGCTGCGGTGGCGGCCGCACACGAAGACCCACAAGGTGCCGGAGCTGGCGGCGAGGCAGCTCCAGGCCGGGGCATCCGGCGTCACGGTGGCCACGCCGCGAGAGGCGGAGGTGATGGGCACGGTGGCGGAGGACGTGCTCCTGGCCTACTCGCCGGTGGGGGCCTCGAAGCTGGCGCGGTTGATGGCGCTGCCCGGGCGGGTGCGGCTCTCGGTGGCGGTGGACTCGCGGGAGGTGTTGGCGGGGCTGGCCAAGGCCGCTCGTGGCGCGGGGCGCCGCGTGGGCGTGCTGGTGGAGCTCGACCTGGGGATGCGGCGCGTGGGCGTACCGGCGCCGGAGGAGGCGGTGGCGCTGGCGCGCGAGGTGGCCGGGGCCGAGGGGCTCGAGTACCAGGGGGTGATGTTCTACCCGGGGCACATCCGCATGCCGCTGGCCGAGCAGGGCCCGGCGCTCGCGGAGGTGTCGCGGCGGCTGGGCACGTTCCTGGAAGCGCTCGGGGCCGCGGGGTTGAAGCCGGGCGTGGTGAGTGGCGGCTCCACGCCCACGCTCTGGCGCTCGCACGAGGTGGTGGGGATGAATGAGATCCGCCCGGGCATCACGCCCTTCTTCGATCGGGCGAGCGCGTGGATGGGCGTGTGTGGCTGGGAGGAGGTGGCCTACTCGGTGCTGGCGACGGTGGTGAGCACGGCGGTGCCGGGACAGGCCGTCATCGACGCGGGCTCCAAGGCGCTGGCGAAGGAGGAGCTGCCGGTGGGCGGTTACGGCGCGCTGCTGGAGCGGCCGGACGTGGGGGTGCACGCGCTGTCCGAGGAGCACGGGATGCTGGACCTGTCGTGCACCCCGTGGAGGCCACGCGTGGGCGAGCGGGTGCGGGTGGTGCCCAACCACGTCTGCGTCTCGGTGAACCTGCAGGACGAGCTGTGGGCCGTGCGTGGCGGACAGGTGGTGGGCCGTTGGGACGTGACGGGGCGGGGCCGGGGGCTGGCGTAGCGCCTCCGTTCCTGGCGTCTGCCTCTATAGTGGGGCGACTGCTCTTGCCTCCACGAAAGTGAGCCCCCCATGAAGACGCAGAAGCCATCCGTGTTCGCCGTTCTCGCCCTCGGTGCCGCCCTGGCCGTTCTGGCGCCGGCTCCATCCCGAGCCGAGTCACCCGCGGTCATCGACCCCATGGGCATGGTCCTGCCCACCAGCCTGCCCAAGGTCACCTTCTACTTCCGGGCGCCGGGGGGAACGAAGCTCACGGGAACCTTCATCGCCGAGGACGTGGGCAAGGCCGCACCGAAAAACCTCGCCATCGCCTCCGCTACCGTGACGGCCCAGGACAAGATGGCGGCGACCTTCACGCTCGCGCGGCCCACCAACGGCTGGCCGACCGGCCAGTACCGGCTCGAGGTGAAGCACGGAGACAAGCTCGTCCACGTCCAGCGCTTCATGATCCTGGCCGCGCAGTAGCGCGCCGCTCAGTGCTCGACGCGGCCCTTCTGGCTCTGGCGGTAGACGGGGAGCCGCATGGCGTGCAGAAAGCCGCGGGGGCGGATGCCGAGCCCATCGCGGAAGGGGTTGAAGCGCAGGCGCGCCGGGTCCAACACCACCTCCTGGCGCAGGAAGATGTCGGCGAGGGGCGTCCAGGTGCGGGGCAGCCCGTGCTCCAGCGGAAGCACCTCGAAGGTGAGCAGGGCGTTGCCGTCGTGCATGGCGTCACGCAGCCGCGCCACCCGTGAGCCCTGCCGCCGGGGGCCTCGTGGCGAGGTGAGCCGCAGCTTCGTCTTTCCGAGTCCCTGCACCGTGAAGGGCGCGAGGCCGTAGTAGTCGTTCTGGAGCCAGTCGTGCACGTGGGTGGTGAGGAAGGCGGGGGCCAGCGTCCAGACGTGGCGCAGGGTGGCGAAGAGGATGTCCTGGTCGCCGGGTGCGGCCTCCTCGGTGAGGGTCGTGTCGCGCCGGAAGCGCACCGCGGCGCCGAGGATGTCCGGCCATTCGCGTCCGCCCCGCCAGGTAGCGGTGGAGAGCCGCACGAAAGCGGGGCCCGCGAGGCGCGCGGCCACGCCCAGGAAGGGCGGGTCCGTCCTCACGGGAACGACCTCGGCCTGGAGGCAGATGCCCTCGGCATGCACGGCCCGCGCGTGGCGTAGCCCCGAGATGGCTCGGAATTGCGGCGACAACAGGGCTCCCACCGTCTGCCCCACCGTTTCACCCAACATTCCCATGCGCACCTCCCCCGGCAGCACACGGTGGGGTGGGGTGGGGTATCCGGCCAATCCCCGCCCCATGCCTGGGCGGAGAGCAGGCAGGGGGGCTTGGCTTGGGGCTATCGTGGACACTCCATGCTCGAGATGAGGAAGGGCCCTCTGCATCTGTATCTGCCTGTCGCCCTGGGCCTCCTGTTCGCCTCCGCGTGTGCCACCCTCGACGAGCCACTCCCTGACGGCCCTCAAGGTCCTGCGCCGGCCGACACCATCCACGTCACCCCGCTGCCGGATGGCAGGCTCCTGCTCACTTTTCCTCTTCTGCCCGAGGAGCCCGCCCTCCAGCGTTTCTCGGCCGAGGACGCACGCAGGGTGCTCGTTCGATTCCATGAGGATCTCGCGAGCCTGGAGCCTGCTCTTCTTCGAGGAGCAGGGGGCAGGCTCTGCTCCGCAGGTGTCCAGCTTGCTTCCTTCCCTGTTAGCCCGCAGCCCTCCCCCCTGGAGCGCACGCTGCGCGAGCAATTCTCCGCGCGCTATGGCGAAGCGCTTTTCCCCCTGCCGCCCTGTCTGGAGGGAAGTCCGCTCCTCATGGCGCTGCGCTTGTCGCCCCGGTACATGCCTCAGGGGATGCAGGAGGGGGTCGAGACTCTCGTGAAGGATCCTGCCTTCCTCGCGAGCATGGCCACGGCCCTCGTCGTGTACGGCCTCGCTTGGGCGGCGCCCGAGCCGCTCTTCACCAAGGCGTTCGCCGCCTCTGTCTCCGTGGTGCTGCTCACCGTCTTCTCCGTCGCGGAGCTCACCCACTTCGGCATGGTGGCATTCCGCCTCTACCAGGGCACCCGCGACGCCCGGAGCCTGAAGGAAGTCGAGGCCGCAGCCGAGCACTTCGGCAGGTACCTGGGAGGCGCCGGGGTCCGCATCCTCGCTTTCGTGGCGATGCGGGGTGTTGGGAAGAACGCGCAGATTCCTCAAGGTGGTTTGGGAAGGCTGTGGCCCCGGCGCCTGGCGCTACCAGGGGGCTACAACTGGAGCAACGTCACCTTCGCCCAGGCTGGCTCGGCAGAGGGCTCTCTCCTCGTCGCCGGGGTCGCCGCTGGTACAGCCAGTTCCGCCCTGCGCAGTGCTTGCAAGGAGCTCTCAGCCAGGGCGCCCGGTTACTCGCGCCATCACCTTGCCACCAACAAGAACGACGACTCCGAAGTGCGGGGCGGCCCATGGACGCCGCGTTTCGAGAGGATCTTCGCCAAGGCGGGTGTGGACCTCGACGACGATGTGAACAAGGTGAACCTGCTGGGCCACTTCGGACCTCACCCCGAGGAGTACCACGGAGAGATTTTCAGGCGTCTCGAAGACGCCATAAGGTTCTGTAGACCGCAGCAGCAATGCAGAGCCAGACTGTTGGAGGAGCTCAAGCGGATTGCGGAGGAGGTCTGCACTCCTGGCACACGGCTCCACGGTCTGACGACGAAACCCAGGGACTGAGATGGGCGAACATGCGATTTCATGAGCTGTTCTTCGACTCGCGCATCCGGGAACAGTGGGTCCTGGCGGAGCCCATCGACGGGCAGGGCGAGGAGCTCGACCCCTGGCAGTTCTTCCGTGGGCACCCCATTGCTCTATCGGGGACGCCTCGAATACCCGTGGATGCTCCTGGGCGTGCACTCGACTTCAGCTTCACGACGCTCAGCCTCCCCATCGTCCACGCGCGGCTCGCCCCCCTCTTCGAGCGCCTGGGTCTTGGGCAGCAAGTACAACTCCTCCCGGTCGAGGTGACAGGGCGGACGGAGCCCTACCTCATCGTCAACGTCCTCCGAGTCCTCCCCTGCATCGACGATGCCCGGTGCGAGAGGGTGGAATATTGGCGGCCCGAAGACGGGGCGCCTGACAGGGTGGGGGACTACCGCCTCGTCAGGGGCCTGCGCATCGACCCTGCCCGAGCAGGCGATTCAGACATCTTCCGGCCCAGGGGGTGGAGTTCCGTCCTCCTGGTCTCCGAGCGTCTCAAAGACGCCCTGGAAGACGAGCAGGTGGGCGGGATCCGCTTCACCGAGGTATAGCTCAGCCCAGGGCCGTCCAGAGGTCGTCGAAGGCCCGGCAGAAGGGGACCACCAGCCGGGGGTCATCCGACACGAGCACGTTCTCATGGTTCTCGGTCGCGGCCGAGCGGGTCCAGTTGTAGCTGCCGGTGAGCAGCCGCATCCGGTCGAACACGGCGAACTTGTGGTGCATGTGCGCTTCCGTCCGGTCCACCCGCACGGGCACCCCGGCCTGCCGCAGCCGGTGGATGTCCGAGCCGGCATCCATCGCCTTGTCGTCGTCCGTCACCACCCGCAGCCGCACGCCCCGCTCATGGGCCTCCAGCAGCGCCCGGGTGATGCGGTCGTCCGTGATGGTGAAGACACACACGTCCGCGCTTCCCCTTGCCTCGCCGATGAGCCCCACGATGGCCCTCAGGGGGGCCTCCCCGGGGCTGAAGTGCGCCTCGACCCGGCTCGTCTCCCGCAGTTCGCGCGAGGGCTGCAGGGCCTTCACCGTGTCCTCCAGCCAACCAATCACCTCGCGGGCCCGGGGGTCGCTCACCGAGTCGCGGGCCAGCTCGAATGCCCGCGAGCGGAAGAGCGCCAGCACGGCCTCGCCTGCCTTGCGGTCGTCCAGGACGGCCTGGAGCGCCTGCCGCTCGGTGCGGGTGAGCGTCCGGTCCTCCAGGGTGGCGGCGAGGATGGCATCGATGTCGGAGGCGTTCATGGGGGCACCTGGGGGGGCCCCGAGCGTAACCTGGAGCACGGTCCACGAAGAACGGACGGGCGCCCGGCGGCAAGGCGGATTAGTGTTGGGGAGCCATGAACATCCCCTTCGTCATCGAGACCACCCACCGGGGCGAGCGCGCTTACGACCTCTACAGCCGGCTCCTCAAGGACCGGATCGTCATGCTGGACACGCCGGTGAACGACGATGTGGCCAACGTCATCGTCGCCCAGCTGCTCTTCCTCGAGTCCGAGGACCCCGACAAGGGCATCAGCCTCTACATCAACTCGCCCGGAGGCTCGGTGACGGCGGGTCTGGCCATCTATGACACGATGCAGTACGTCAAGTGTCCGGTGTCCACCATCTGCGTCGGGCAGGCGGCCTCGATGGGCGCGCTGCTCCTGCTCGCCGGGGCGCCGGGCAAGCGGTACGCCCTGCCCAACGCGCGCATCATGATCCACCAGCCGCTCGGTGGCGCGCAGGGTCAGGCCTCGGACATCGACATCCAGGCCAAGGAAATCCTCCGCCTGCGCTCCTACATCAACGGCCTCATCGTGAAGCACACAGGCCACACCATCGAGCGCATCGAGAAGGACACCGAGCGCGACTACTTCATGAGCGCCGAGGAGGCCCGGCAGTACGGCATCCTCGATGAGGTGGTGAGCAAGCAGGTGCTCTCGCCCGCGATCAACACCAACAAGGACAAGTAAGCCTCACCCCAGCGCGGACGGTGGGCGCAACGGCTGCGGCCCGGGATTCCCCGGGCCGCAACGCTTGCGTGCCAGGCGCGGGGGCTCTCGTCGCGTCGCGAGGGAGCCTCCCGTGGCACGGACCATGCTCACCTTTGGACTGTCATGGTCCCTCTCCGTCCCGCCATTGCCCTGTTCCTCTCCGCGACCTTCCTCGGCATCGGTTGTGCCGGACCGACCCAGGAGCGCCGGATGTATCCGGAGCCGCCCAACGCCGTGCAGCAGGAGTTCGGCTACCGAGACATCGTCCGGATCGGCCAGGAGTACGCCGTCTCCTCCGGCTATGAGGTGGTCGAGGTCGCCGAGGCCGTGCAGACACGTCCCAACTACTGGCGCATCCGCTTCGGCCTGGCTCCCCGGGGCTCGGGCAGGCTGCTGGATGTCGAGTTCGACCAGGCCCAGCGCCAGGTCGTGGGCTCCACCGAGGTGGGTGGCGCGGCCGGCCGCGTGACGCCGGGTCCCTGACGAGGCTCGGCCAGGGACCCCGGAACCCTCACCCCCGTCTCCTCTCCCGGAGGGCGAGGGAGGAGGTGCTTACGGCAGGGACGACAGGAACTGGTTCACGTCGTAGGCGAAGCGCTCCGCCTCCTCCAGGTACGGGTAATGCGCGCTCTGCTCGTACTCGAGGAAGGTGGCGTGGGGCAGGGACTTCGCGAGGGCCTGCATGCTCTCCACGCCGATGGAGTGGTCGTACTTGCCGCCGATGACGAGCACCGGCGCGGTGACGCGCGCGGCGGCCGAGAAGCGGTAGTTCATCAGCTCGGTGGCGAAGAGGGTGCGGGACAGCTCGCCCGTGTTGCGCAGGCCACTCTCCACGTCCACCGCCTCCTGCATCTGCTGGTACATGGGGCTGCGGAACTGGAGCTGGTGGAAGAAGCGCTGCGCGTCCAGGCCCCGCAGGGCCCGCATCACCTGCGCGTAGTCCGAGGTGTCTCCCGAGGCGCTCGCGGGCGCGGTCATCCGCTCGGGGTGGAGGCGCTCGAGCTCCCGCTTCCAGCTGGCGAAGGTGCTCTCCGCGTCCGAGAAGCCGCTCACCACCACCAGGCCCGCCACGCGCTCGGGGTAGCGCGCCGCGTACTCCAGCGCGAGCGTCCCGCCGAAGGAGTGGCTCAGCAGCACCCAGCGCTCCACGCCCATCTCCTGGCGCAGCGCCTCCACGTCGGCCACCAGCACCTCCAGGGAGTAGCGGCTGTCCCACGGGCGCTCGGAGCGGCCGCAGCCGCGCTGGTCCAGGTACACCATGCGCCGGCCCTTCTCCAGGTGGGGCCCCATCAGCCGGGCGAAGCTGTAGCTGTTGTGGCCGGGGCCTCCGTGGAGGAAGAGCACCGGGGCGCGCTGTGCGGGAGCCTCTCCCGCGGTGCGGTAGTACAGGCGCACGCCGTTGACGATGCGCTGGTGTTCGCCCGGGGCCAGCGGGGGCCCGGGATGGGTGTCGGAGCGGGGCGCGTGGTGCGCACAGGCGGTCACCAGGGCGCACACGACGGCACAAGCCAGAAGTCCAAGACGCGGGAAACGCATGGCCCCTATGTGGTGTCTGCCCTCGCGGGTTGCCCGTGCCCCGAGCGGAAAATGTCGCCCGCTGTCCGGCGCGAGTGTCGGCTGTTGGCTATTCCACCCGGAGGAGGCGGTTCGTCCCGGGCGGGGACAGCGGCGAGTGGGCCTTCAGCCACGCTTCCAGTGCGTCCAGGTCCAACGGGCCGCCGCGCCGCTCGGTGCCCTCGGGGAGCACGCGGAAGTTGTCTCCGCCCTGGGCCAGGAAGCTGTTCACCGTCACGCGGTAGCGGCCCGCCGGGTCCACGGGTGCGCCGTGGAGCCGCAGGCTGGCCGGGTCCACCTTGTGTCCCACGGGCGCCGAGGCCTTCCACGTGTAGCCGAAGCCCTTCGACGGTTGGAGGACGCGCATGAGGCTCCCCTCCCATTGCTGCTCCAGCAGGGTGTGGAGCTGCGCGCCGGTGAGCGTCATCGTCACGAGGGTGTTGCCGAAGGGCTGCACGTCGAAGGCCTCGCCATAGGTGACGTCGCCTGGATCGAGGTCCGCCCGGATGCCGCCCGGGTTCATGAAGGCCACCTGGGCCCCCGCGTCCTTCGTCGCGGCGAGCTGCGCGTCGGCGAGGGTGTTGCCCAGGGTGGACTCGCCCGAGGGCCACCGCTCGGCATCCGGCGGCCGCAGCGCTTCCGTCACCTGGCCGAGGACGCGGTTGCGCCGGGGGGCGGCCAGGGCCTCATAGCGCTCGACAAGTGCTTGCACCTCGGGGACGCCCTCCGTGTCGCGGGTGACGAGCACGTTGCGCGCGGTGCTCTCCACCACGTCGCCAGTGGCCGCGTCCAGCACGAGGTCCAGGTCCGTGATGAGCCGCCCATGGGAGGCCGCGCTGGTGACGCGCTTGCCGGCGATGACGCAGTGGTAGGCTTGGTGGGTGTGGCCGGTGATGACGGCGTCCACCTCCGCGTCCATGCGCTGGACGATGTCCACGATGGGCCCGGAGATGCCCTCGCATCCGTCATACGTGCCCGTCTGGAGGCCGCCCTCGTGCAGCAGCACCACGATGGCCCGCACGCCCTGCTTCCTCAGCTCGGGCACCAGCGCGTTGACCGTCTCGGCCTCGTCGCGGAACTGGAGCCCCCGGATGCCGGTGGCGTCGACGACCTCCGGCGTGCCCTCGAGCGTCATGCCGATGAAGGCCACCTTCACGCCGTCGAACTCGCGCACGGCCTGGGCTGGGAAGAGGGGAGCACCCTGGGCGTCCGTCACGTTGGCGGCGAGGAACTGGAACCTCGCGCCTTCGAAGGGCGTGCCGTCCTGGCACCCATCCACCGGGTGGCAACCTCCGCTCTGCATGCGCCGGAGCTCGGCGGCTCCTTCGTCGAACTCGTGGTTGCCCACGCCGTTGAGCGCCAGCCCCGCGAGGTTCATCGCCTCGATGGTGGGCTCGTCGTGGAAGAGCGCGGAGACGAGCGGGCTCGCGCCGATGAGATCTCCCGCGGACACGACGAGGGTGTTCCTCGGCTCGAGGGCGCGCAGCCGGGCGAGGTGGCGGGCGAGGTGGTTGATGCCTCCCGTCTTCACCCGGACGGGGCTGCCGTCGGGATTGCGGCCCGTGCGGATCTCCCCCGAGGAGTCCGCGGGCGGAGCGAGGTGGCCGTGGAAGTCATTGAGGGCCAGCACCTGGACGGACACCGTGCGGGGACGGGCACGCACGGGTCCGCCACCGGTGTGCGCACAGGACAGCAGCAGCGCGGTGGCGAGCAGCAGGAGCGGGAAGTGGGGAGAGAGGGAGCGCATGCGGTGGCTCCTATCTCTACACGTCCCGGGGCCTCGCGCATGCCCCTCAGTGCACCGGCCGGGGCCCGCGCTGCTCCGGCGTGGAGGGAGAGGTCCGCTCGCGCGAGACACTCTCGCGTCCCGGGGCCTTGCCCGTCTCGATGAGCGCCTTGAGCTGCGTCAGGTCGTCATCCATCTGCTTCCGGGGGTCGGCGCCCAGCAACCGGGCGAAGGCGTGGCCCAGCGCGCCCGCGGGCGGTTTGTAGGACATGCGGATGTCCAACCGCGTGGAGCGGCCGTCGTGGGACGGGCCGAAGTGGATGATGCCCGCGTTCTCCACCGTGGAGCCCTCCACGCTCTTCCAGGCGAGCACCTGGTGGGGGATGAGCCGGGTGACGATGGCATCCCACTCGAAGACGGTGCCGGCCGGGCCCTTCACCCGCCAGTGCGAGCGGTCCTCGCCGCTGGTGCGCACGTCCTCCACGTGGCTCATGAAGCGCGGGAAGTTCTCCATGGCCCGCCAGAAGCCGAACACCTCCTCCACCGGGGCGTGGACGATGATGTTCTTGTGGACCTCGATGGCCAGCCGCTCGCCGCCCAGGCCGGTGAGGCGCTTGAGCTCGATGTTGGTGATGCTGCGCAGGGTGAGCAGCGAGCCCAGGAAGACCGGGCCCACGCCGGCCACGCCGCGGTGGGTGAGGCCCCACGTCAGCAGGCTCGCGCCCCCGAGGCCCGCCACGAAGCGCGCCGCGGGCGACCAGTTGTGCTGGAGGAACTCGGGCCGGTCTCCGCGGCGGACCGAGCCGCCCTGTAGGTCTGGATGGCTGCCCGGCTGCTGGAACACCTGGAGGTTGTCCGTCAGGTCCAGGACACCGCGCACGTGCGCGATGCGGGAGAGGATGCGCGGGTGCTCGGCCGCGAGGACGACGCCGTCGAGCCGGACCCGGCCCTGCTCGACCTGGAGGTGGATGGCGTGCGTGTGCGAGCACACGCGGCCGAGCGCCGAGCGGATGCGGGCCTCGATGGTCCGGTCATCCACTTCCTCCCGGCGCATCCGGTGGAGGGTTTCGAAGAAGAAGCCGCGCGTGCGGTGGACGAGGTCGCGCACCACCACGCGGGCCACCTCTTCGGCCTCGTGCACGGCGTGAAGGGCCTTGTCGTGCACCCCGGCCCGGCGGCGCCGGCCACTGCGCGGGTCTCCCAGGTACATGAGGCCCGCGCCCAATCCGACGCCTCCCACGAGCGACCCTAGAACTCCCATCGGAACTCTCATTTCCTGCCCTCCTTGGAACTCCCGTGTCCCCAAACTGGGGCTGGCGGGCGTGCGCGACAGCAAGCGGGCGAGGGGTTCCCTCCCTGGCTGCCTCATACCTGTACCCACCTGGATGAGCAGATTGGTGACGCTGGCCCGGAGGCCAGGTACCCAAGGAGGGGAGACATGCCCGAGAAGACGCCAACGACTCCCGGAGCACCGACGAAGGAGCCGGAGCCTCATCAGCCCCCACAGCGGGATCCGGGGCCCCAGCCGTCACCAGAGATCGAACCCCCCACCCGGAGGCACCAGCCGGAGATCGAGCCTCCCTCGCGCCAGCCGCCGGAGATAGAGCCGCCCTCCCGGCGCGAGCCGCCCATGGAAGAGCCGGGCCGTCAGATGGAGCCGGAGTTCAATCCTCCGGGCATCCACGAGGCCCCGGACCCGGGCGGGGCGCCGATGGGCTCTCCCCCCGACGTCATCGCCTGAGACACGCCTCGTTCACGCACCGGCGGTAGACTGCGGCGCGTGGAAGAGGCCACGGACAAGCGTGAGGAGAAGGGCCGGGCGGGGACCGGGAGGCGGCAGTGGAGCTGGCTCGTCCTGCCCGGAGTGGCCCTCGCGCTGGCGCTGGGGGTGCGCGGCTTCGTGGCGGAGCCCCGGTTGATCATCTCGGAATCCATGTGGCCGACCCTCAGCTACGGGGATCGGCTGCTCATGGAGAAGGTGTCCTACCGCTTCCACCCACCGCGCTTCGGGGACATCGTCGTCTTCGAGCCGCTGGCCGGGGCGGACCGGGAAGGCGCTCGCCGGGTGGAGGCCTACCTCAAGCGGGTCATCGGTCTGCCGGGGCAGGTGGTGCAGGTGCACGAGGGCCGGGTACTCATCGACGGGCAGCCGCTGCAGGAGCCCTACGTGGCCGAGGCGCCCGGCTACGAGTGGGGACCCACGCGGGTGCCGGAGGACATGCTCTTCGTGCTGGGAGACAACCGCAACGCGAGCGCGGACTCCCACGTCTGGGGATTCCTACCGCAGAGCCACGTGCGCGGCCGGGTGTGTCTGCGATTCTGGCCACCCGGACGCGCTGGAGGCCTCTGACCGCGTCCCGCCGCGGCTGGCTCGAGGCCAGTGCGACGGCGGGCAGAGGCGGGTGACTAGCAGCTGATGCTGCACGAGTCGCTGCAGTTCATGTAGGCCTCATCACAGCTCGACAGGCAGTCGGCGTCGCCGCCACAGCCGTTCGCGCAGGTGTTGTAGTTGGGAAGGCAGCGCGAGCAGCAGATGGCCGCGCCCGTGTCCTCGCTCCCCGTGGTCGCACCCAGCACGCCACCCACCGCCACAGACAGACCAAACAGCGCGATCTTCAGAGCCTTCATGTGATTCCCACCCTTGGAAAGGTACACGCGACGGCAGTCATTGCCGCCGTGTCCAATACCTACCAATCGATGGGATTCAGGACAATACGGTTAAGCACGTACAACCATGATTCCGGGTATGTGAAATTGATTCAGTGGGAGTGCGGCTGTCCTGCTCCCGTGTGTCTGTATTTCTTCAATCGCCCCCGCCCGCGCGCTCGAACAGGTGCTGGATGACCTGGGCGTAGTGGGCGCTGACGATGTGGCGCCGCACCTTGAGCGAGGGCGTCAGTTCGTCGCGCTCGAGGGTGAAGTCATGGGGGAGGATGGCGAACTTGCGGATGGATTCCGCGCGCGACACCGAACGGTTGGCGCCCTCGATGGCCTGGCCCACCTCGGTGCGCAGCGCCGGGTCCTCCAGCAGCGACTCCAGCGGCTGCCCTTCCTTGCCGTTCTTCCGGGCCCACTGCTTGAAGGCAACGGGGTCCAGCGTGACGAGCGCCGCCACGAAGGGCTTGCCCTCGCCCACCACCATGGCCTGGCTGACCAGCGGGTGCTCGCGGATGCGGTCCTCCAGCGGTCCCGGCGCCACGTTCTTCCCGGCGGCGGTGACGAGGATCTCCTTCTTGCGGCCGGTGATGCGCAGGAAGCCCTGCTCGTCCAGGCTCCCGATGTCTCCCGTCTGCAACCACCCGTCCGGGGTGACCGCGCGTCGCGAGGCCTCCTCGTTGTGCCAGTAGCCCTGGAAGACCTGGGGCCCCTTCACGAGAATCTCCCCGTCCTCCGCGATGCGCACGGTGGTGCCGGGCAGCGGCTGGCCCACCGTGCCAATCCGTGAGGCCCGGTCGGTGTTGAGGGTCAGCACGGGGCTCGTCTCCGTCATGCCGTAGCCCTCGAGCACCTTCACGCCGATGCCGTTGTAGAAGTGGTTGAGCCGCTCGGGCAGGGGACCGCCGCCGGAGACGACGAAGCGCAGCTCGCCGCCGAGCACCGCGCGCAGCTTGCTGTAGACGAGCCGGTCGAACACCGCGTGCTGGAGCCGCGCCAGGAGCGAGACGCGGCCCGTGGATTGCTCGCGCGAGTACCGGATGGCCGCGTCCGTGGCGAGGTTGAACACCCGCCCGCGGCCTGCCTGCTCGGCCTTCTGCTGCGCCGTCTGGAACACCTTCTCCAGGACCCGGGGCACCGTGCCGAACCACGTGGGCCGTACCAGGGCCAGCTCCTCGGTCAGCTTGCCGGGGCTGGTGGCGAAGGCCACCGGGTTGCCGCCCTCCACGGCAGCCAGGAAGAGCATCTTGGCCAGCGCGTGGGCGAGCGGAAGGAACAGCATCGTCCGGTCCCGCGCGGTGATGATGTGGCCCGCGTAGTCCAGCACCTGCAGGGCGTTCATCCGGATGTTGTCGTGCGTCAGCTCGCAGCCCCGGGGCCGCCCGGTGGTGCCCGAGGTGTAGATGAGGGTGGCCAGGTCGGTGGTCCGCAGCCGCGACAGCCGCTCGTCGAGCCGGGCCTCGTCGACCTCGTCCCCGCGCTGCTGGAGGTGCTCGAGCGCCGCCTGGTCGATGACGAAGGTGTGGCGGCAGGCCGGGAGCCGCTCCTGGGCCTGGCGGTAGAGGGCGTGCAGGGCGTCGGTCTCAAAGAAGGCGGCCACGGCCCCGCTATCCGAGAGGATCCACTCCACCTGCTCGGCGGAGGAAGTCTCGTAGATGGGCACCGTGGTGGCCCCGGCGGCCAGGATGGCGTAGTCGAGCAGCACCCACTCGACGCGCGTCTTGGACATCAGGGTGACGCGCTGGCCGGGCTCGACGCCGAGCGCCATCAACCCCCGTGCGAGCCGGCGCACCGTGCGCACGATGTCCGCGGCGGTGAGGGGCTCGAATTTGTCCCCCACGCGGCGCGAGATCAGCGGCTTGTCCGGCGTCTTGCGGGCGTGCTCCAAGAGGGGCTGGAGCAGGTGTGCATCCGGTGCGAGCGTGACCTGCCCCTGCCCCACGGCTTCCTTCTTCTGCGTGCTCCCACTCATAGGGCGCCCACCATAGTGCTCAACGCCGGGATTGCTACGGTCCACAACCCCCGTTGTTCGGGTCGCGACGAGGCGCCGCTCGCAGGAGGGCTTCCTCGATGTCAGTGCCTCGGACTACTCTGGACGTACTGCATCGGCGGGGAGACCTGAGCATGGCCGAGGAACGGACGTACCTGGAGCTGTCGGAGGCGGGGGGCGGGTCGCACAAGTTCTACGAGGTGAAGGTGGAGGGCAACTCCCTCACCGTCCGCTACGGCCGCATCGGCGACAAGGGCCAGACGCAGGTCTCCCAGTTCCCCACTCCGGACAAGGCGATCGCCGAGGCCCGGAAGAAGATCAACGAGAAGGTCCGCAAGGGCTATGCCCCCGCCGTCATCGGCATGCGCCAGAAGCGCTCCATCACCCGCCGCGAAATCACCAGCGGCCGCTCCAACGCGACCCAGGCTCCGCTCCTCTGGAAGTTCAACTCGGGCGACCGGGCCTTCGGCGTCTTCGTGGATGACTCGCGCTGCTGGGTGGGCAACGAGAGCGGCTCCATCTACTCGGTGGACCACGAGGGCCGCCCCCTCTCCCAGTTCCGCCTCGCCGAGGGGGTGAAGTGCATCGTCGCCGATGACCGCTGGCTCTACGCCGGGTGCGACGACGGCCGCGTCTATGACCTCGGCGGCAAGGTGCCGCGCGTCGCGTACAACATCTCCGACGACCTGGACATCTACTGGCTGGACATCAAGGACGGTGTCCTCGGCGTGTCCGACGCGGGCGGCAAGCTCACCGCCATCAACCACGAGGACGAGTCCCAGTGGACGAAGCAGAGCGTGGGCACCCACGGGTGGATGGTGCGCTGCGACGAGCTGGGCATGTACCACGGCCACGGGCGCGGCCTGACCATGTACGACTGGGAGGACGGCCGGGAGCTCTGGCACCGCCCCACCCAGGGCAACGTCCTGTTCGGCTGGCAGGAGGAGTCCTCGCTCTACGCCTGCACCAACCTGGGCTTCGTGCACCGCTTCACCAAGAAGGGCGACGTGGGGCCCGTCATGCAGTGCGACGCGGCGGTGTTCTCCTGCGCCGCGGTGGATGACGGCCGCTACGTCTTCGCTGGCGACAACATGTCCAGCGTCTACTGCTTCAACGACAAGGGCCAGCGGCTCTGGAAGCTGTCCACCGGCTGCGGCTCGGCCTTCTCCATGCAGTTCTTCCAGGACCGCCTCTACCTCGTCACCACCGAGGGCGTGCTCGCCTGCATCGACGCGAGCGAGAAGGCCATCCAGGCCGCCCAGTCCGGCTCGGTTCCGCAGGCCCGCAGCATCCAGGCCCCCAAGCCCGTGGCCGCCGTCCCCACCGGCACCGTGGAGACGACGCGCGAGGCGGGCACCGGCGTCGTCGTGGAGTGCTACCAGGACGGGCCCAACCTGCGCGTGCGCGTGGTGTCCCCCGGCTACCACTCCGACTGGCACGTGCAGTTCCCCAAGGACATCCGCGATGCGGGCGGCCGCTACGTCGTGGAGGGTGTCCGTGAGTCCGCGCGCGGTGGCTTCTACCGCGCCTATGGCGACATCCGCAGGCTGGTGAGCTGACGTGAAACTGCTTGAGCAGGTGGCGCTGCTCTTCCAGGAGGGGAAGAGCGACAAGGTGTACGAGGTGGACCTCCTGGAGGTCTCCCCGGGCCAGTGCGTGGTCAACTTCCGCTATGGGCGGAGGGGCACCCCGCTCAAGGACGGCTCGAAGACGCCCGTGCCCGTGCCCCAGGCCGAGGCCAAGCGCGTCTTCGACAAGCTCGTCCAGTCCAAGCTGGACTCGGGTTATGTGCGCGGTGGCGCGCCCGGTGCGCCCGTGTCGCCGCCCGCTCCTCGGACTCCCGCGGCCCCGCCTCCGAGGGTGGAGGCCCCGCCCGGCCTGTCGCCTCGGGAGAGTGCCCTGCTGGCACAGCTCCAACAGGAGGCCAGTGCCCGGCAGTGGTTCCGCCGCGCCAACGTGCGTGCCCAGCCTCGCGCCCTGGAGCGCGTCATCTGGCGCGCGGGCGAGCTGCGGCTGCGCGCCGCCGAGCCCCTGTTGCTGCCCCTGCTGGAGCGGGCCACGCCCCTGCGGGCCTACACCATTGCCGCCGCCCTGGGGCGCCTGGGCTCGGAGAAGTCCGTGTCCGCGCTCGGGCGGCTCTACGGGGAGGCCTCCACGCCGGACATGGTGCGCCGCATGGCCACCGAGGCCCTGCTGCAACTCTCCGACGAGGCCACCCGCGCCGACTTCCGCCGGGACGTGTTGGAGAAGCTGCCTCCCGCGCTGCGCGAGTCGGCCCGCGCCGGGGACGCGGAGGCCTTCGGCAAGGCGCTCGATGCGCACCTCGCCTCCGGGAAGGCGGACGCGCTCGATGTCCTCGAGCCGCTCTACCTGGTGGACTCGGAAGCGGTGCGGCCCGCCCTGCTGCGCGTGCTGCGCACCGTGCCCTTCTCCGTGCAGTCGGTGAAAGTGCTGCGCCACCTCTTCAAGGCGGCCGAGTACCGGTATGACGGCGAGGTCTTCGGCCTCATCGCCTGGCGCTACGAGAAGGAGCGCACGCTGGGGGCCAGCCGGCCGCGTGCCTACACCCCGGAGACGCGCAAGTACCTCCGGCGCCGGGTATGGCGCACGCTGCGCCGCCTGGGCGAGCTGGAGAGTCCGGACTTCGTGAAGATGGCGGTGGGCGTGCTGCTCGCCTTCAGCGACGCGGACGCCGCGGGCCCCCGCACCACCGGCTGGGGCCGCTACCAGCAGCAGTGGGACACCTGGTGGCCCTATTGGGCCTTCAACCACCTGCTCTACCGGCAGAGCCCGCGCTACGAGCCCGTGGATGGCTCGCTCACCTTCCGCTGCAAGGGCTCCTATCGCCCCGGAGACCGGTCGCCCGAGGTGCGGGAGGAGGCCTTCCCCAAGCTGTGGGAGCGCACCCCGGCGGGCCTGCTGCACGTGTTGGACGAGAGCGCCTGCGCCCCGGTGCACGACTTCGCCTCCCGCGCGCTGCGCGCCTGCCCGGACTTCCTCGCGCGGCTGGACGTGGACGCGGTGGCCATGCTGCTGGAGCGCCCCTACGAGTCCACCGCGCGCCTCGGCTTCGAGCTGGCGTTGCAGCGGTTGGATGCGCGGCGCGAGCCCCGGGCCCTGCTTCTCGCGGTGGCGCGCTCCTCGTACGCCCCCGCCCGCCAGCAGGCCTTCCGCTGGATGGACGAGGTGCGCCACCTCCTCATCGAGGACTCCGGCTTCATCGCCGGGCTGGCCACCGCGCGGCACGTGGACACCCGGGCCTATGCCGCCAACCTCGTGCGCGGCTCCGTGCTCTCCGAGCAGACGGCGCGCACGCTCGTTGGCCGGCTGGTGGCGGCGCTGCTGCAACTGAAGACGAAGGAGGACGGCCCCATCGCCTCGGACGTGGCCCGCGTGGTGCTCGCCGCGGTGGGACCTTCTTCCCGCGGGGTGGGGCTGGACGTGGTGCGAGACCTGCTCGCCCACCCCATGCCCGAGGTGCAGGAGTTGGGCGGCGAGCTGCTCCTGCGCCGCGACCTGCGCACCGAGCCCGTGCCGGACGAGTTGTTGCTCCTCCTCGTGCAGTCCGAGCACGCGCCGCTCCGGGCCCTGGGCCTGCGGCTGCTCGCGCTCCTCGCCGAGTCCGAGGCCACGCTGCTCGCCCAGGAGGAACTCCTCATCCGCCTGGCCACCAGCCCCGTGCCGGACGTGCGCGCCTCGGTGCGCCCGCTGCTCGGGAGGCTCGTGGCCGCGAGTCCCGCCGCCGGGGCCCGGGCCGTGGAGTCCCTGCTGGCCGCCCTGCTGCGCCGCCGCCTGCCGGAGGGAATTCCCGCCCACATCGCCGTGCTCCTCTCCGGAGAGCTCGCGCCCGCGCTCGCCGCGCTGCCGGTGGAGACGGCGTGGCGGCTGCTCGAGTCCGAGGACGGTGACGCGCAGACGGTGGGCGCGGCGCTGCTCGCCCGCCATGGCGCGGTGCTGGCGGTGGACGTGCCGCGCGCGGTGAGGCTCGCCGGGCATGACGTGCTGGCGGTGCGCGAGTGGGCCTGGCGCTGGCTGGAGGCCCATGTCCCCGAGGTGCGCGCGGAGCTGGCCACGGCGATGGGCCTGTTGGACTCGCGCTGGGACGATGCCCGCGCCTTCGGCTTCCGCTACTTCCGCGAGCGCTTCACCCCGGAGGACTTCTCCCTGGAGGTGCTCGTCTCGGTGGCGGACAGCGTGCGCAAGGACGTGCAGGCCTTCGGGCGGGAGATGCTCACGCGCTCCTTCCGCGAGGAGGACGGGCCGGAGTTGCTCCTGCGCCTGTCCGAGCACCCCGCGCCCGCCGTGCAGCTCTTCGCCACCACCTACCTGGACCGCTTCGCCAGCGGCAAGCCGGAGCTGGTGGAGCAGCTCGCGCCGTACTTCATCCGCGTGCTGAGCCAGGTGAACAAGGGCCGCGTCGCGCGCCAGCGTGTACTGGGCTTCCTCCAGCGCGAGGGCCGGAGCACGGAGGCCAGTGGCCGCGTGGCCCTGGAGGTGTTGCACCGGATGTCAGCCACCATCGCTATAGAGCATCGGGCCGCGGCGCTGGAGGCGATGCTCTCCATCGTCAAGGCGCAGCCGTCGCTCCCCATTCCCTTCGTCGTCCGCCCGGTGGAGGTCCGCCGTGCAGTTTGAGTACTCCTACGCGGGCAGCAGCACGGTGCGGAACCAAGGGGACAACACCGCGCTGTCCTTCGCGCCGGACGTCAAGCGGCCGCCCACCTTTTTCTCCGGCGAGCTGCGCCAGAACGTGGCCTTCCGCGAGGCCATCTCCGCCCTCCATGACGTGGTGGTGTCGGACCTGCGCTTCAAGCCCAAGGACAAGACGGCCTACAAGTTGTGGGCGGCGCAGCAGGAGCAGGTGGACCTGGCGGCCATCGCCGCGCAGCGCCAGTCAGTGGCCACCCGCCTCAAGGCCTTGCGCGAGGAGCTCACCACGCTGGAGCAGGAGAGCTCGCGCCGCATGGGCCCCTTCTACGAGGCCCGCGCGCGCTACTTCCGCTACCTCTACGAGAAGAACCGCGACTTCTGGTTCGTGTTGGACCCGGTCATCACCGTCCATCCGGACGAGTGCTTCTTCGAGTGCTTCAGCCAGGACGAGTCCAGCTACGGCCGGCTCGGCGCCAGCTACGAGGTGTTCCAGAACGTCGGCGAGTTCTCCTGCGGCACCACCAACATCGACTACTCGTCGCCGCTGTACGACGAGTTCCAGAAGATCCGCTCCTACAAGCGCACGCGCTTCGAGGTGGACCCGAGCGGCTTCACCACGCAGACGGGCACGGACACGGCGTACAAGGAGGTGAAGATCGACCTCCCGGACTCGTGGGTGCGCGGCTTCCTGCAGGTGAACTCGGCGATGGCGCTGCCGGCGGTGCGCTTCTCGCTGCACCCCATGGACGTGCACAACTTCCTCTTCATCCTCGAGCGGCACAAGGAGAAGAAGGGGCCGCGCTCCATGCGCTACGTGCTGGCGCCGGGGCAGCCGGTGAAGGTGGTGTTCGAGCCGTGGGGCACGGAGGTGGTGTGCCGGCGCTCGGTGTACGAGGGCGAGGGCACGCACGACATCCGTGTGTGGGGCCGCCGGCGCCTGGGCGTGCTGGAGCGGCTCATCCCCGTGGCGAAGCGCTTCACCGTGCACCTGCTGGGCACGGGGCTGCCGTCCTTCTACGTGGCGGACCTGGGGGACCTGTCCTTCACCCTGGGCCTGTCCGGGTGGACGGCCAATGACTGGGCCACCGCGGGCAACTTCGACCTGCTGGCGCCGCGTGGGCAGGTGGACGAGTTCACCCGCCGCCGCGTCTTCGATGCGCTCAAGGAGACGTGGTCCGCCACGCCCGAGGCGCTGGCCTCGAAGCTGGGGCTGGAGCGGGGCGCGGTGCTCGGCGCGCTGTCGGCCTGGACGCAGGCGGGGCGGGCCATCTGGGATTTGAACAAGGGCGTGTACCGGGCGCGCGAGCTGAGCCGCGAGCCCCTGCCCCTGGACGCGCTGCGCTTCTCCAACGAGCGCGAGGCACAGGCCACGCGCTTCCTGGACGCACGGGCGGTGGACGTCAAGGCGCGGCCCGGCGCGGATGGCTCGCTGGAGCTGAGCGGCACGGTGAAGGAGAGCGCGAAGGTGCTTCGTCCCACTTTGCGGCTCGACGCGGACCAGCGTATGGTTTTCGGCGAGTGCACGTGCAACTTCTTCCAACAGAACAAGTTGTTCCGGGGGCCGTGCGAGCACCTGCTCGCGCTGCGGCTCCAGCACTCACGGGTGTCTCGCACATGAGTAGGGGGAGGGTCCGCGCACGCGGCGGTCAGAGGGCAGTACCTTGCAACCCGGACGGTGTTTCGCCGTCCATGCCTCCTGGCCTGTCATGCATCACTGGCCCGCTCTTCACTGTGCGGTACCTCCCTCCTGGTGACGGCAGCGCTGTCGACCTCGTCGGTCCTGCGCGTCACCAGGAGGGGGTACCGCTTGAGTTGAGACGGTCCAGTCCCGAGAGCAGTACGAAGGTGCTCTCTGACCGCCGCGTGGACGGACTCTCCCTTTCTCACCGGACCCGCCATGTCCTCCCAGCCTCCGCGTAGCCGACAGGAGCTGTACGACCGCATCCGCGCCGGCTCCAAGGACGAGGTCGTCCTGGAGGAGATGGTGCGCCTGGGCTTCTGGCCGGCGCGCAGCGAGCGCCCCGGGGACCCGGTGGACGTCGTGCACCGCCGCAACGAGTTGCAAGCGGAGCTGCGCGCGCTCACCACCGAGCAGACCCGGCTCGGCAACCTGGAGGCGATGAAGCGTGAGCTGCGCAAGCGGCGGCTGGAGGAGAGCCGGCGCAAGCAGCAGGAGACGAAGGAGCGGCGCGAGCGCGAGCGGCTGGCGCGGGCCGAGGCCTGGAAGGAGCGCAAGGGCAAGGAGGTGCTCTTCCTGGGCCGGGGCGTGTCCGGCGGCCTGAGCGAGCGCACCCCGGACGAGGCGAAGCTGGCGCGACTGGGGCTGCCCGTGCTGGCCACCCCCGAGGCGCTGGCGCTGGCGCTGGGGTTGAGCGTGGGGAAGCTCCGGGCGCTGTGCTTCACCCGCACCGCGTCCACCACCAGCAACTACGTGCGCTTCCGGCTGCCCAAGAAGACGGGCGGCACCCGGCTCATCTCCGCGCCCCTGCCCCGGCTGAAGGCCGCGCAGGCCTGGGTGCTGGAGAACATCCTCGAGAAGGTGCCCGTGCACGACGCGGCCCACGGCTTCCGCGCGGGGCGCTCCATCGTCACCAATGCCCGGCCCCACGTGGGCGCGGGCGTGGTGGTGAACCTGGACTTGAAGGACTTCTTCCCCTCGGTGCTGTACCCGCGGGTGAAGGGCGTCTTCGCGAAGCTCGGCTACAGCGAGGCCACCGCCACGGTGCTGGCGCTGCTGTGCACCGAGCCGGACGTGGAAGAGGTGGAGCTGGACGGGCAGCGCTTCTTCGTCACCCAGGGCGGGCGGCGGCTGCCCCAGGGCGCGCCCACCTCGCCCTCGCTGACGAACATCCTCTGCCGGCGGCTGGACCGCAGGCTCGCGGGCGCGGCGCGCAAGCTGGGCTTCGTCTACACGCGCTACGCGGATGACCTCACCTTCTCCGCCCCCGGGCCCGGGCCGCACGATGCCGGCGAGTTGCTGCGCTTCGTGCGCTGGCTGGTGCGCGAGGAGGACTTCACCCCGCACCCCGAGAAGACGCGCGTGCTGCGCCGTGGCCGCCAGCAGGAGGTGACGGGCGTCGTCGTGAATGACAAGCCCGGGGTGGACCGCGACACGCTCAAGCGCTTCCGCGCCCTGCTGCACCAGCTTGAGAAGACGGGGCCCGAGGGCAAGCGCTGGGGGAACAGCGGGGATGTCATCGCCTCCGCCGTGGGCTACGCCAACTACGTGGCCATGGTGGACCCGGTGAAGGGCAGGGCGCTTCAGCAGAAGGCCCGCGCCCTGGAGGCCCGCTACGGGCGCCGGCCCTCACCCCCTCCGCGCGCGAAGGCAGCGAAGGCGGCCGCACAGGCTCCCGTGGCCCCCACGGCCAGTCCGGAAAGCGGCCAGAAGCCCGCCGAGCTGCCGAAGAAGAAGTGGTGGAAGCTGTTCTGAGCCGGGACTCGCGGTAGGGTCCCGCCGCGTGAACCAAGAAGTCGTCGACAAGGACATCGTCATTTTGGTGGTGGGCGCGTTGCTGTGCCTGGGAGTTCTCTACTGGCTCCTAACGGGCAACGAGGCCAGCCGCCTGCGTGACGCGTACTTCCGCAGCGTCCAGCTTCCGCGCGCCCAGGCCGAGGAGTCCCTCGCGCGCCACGTGGCCCGCCTCCAGGAGAAACACCCCGGCAAGTCCGAGGCTTGGTACCTCCGCCGCGTCCTCTCGGACCTGCAGCGCGACCGGCGGTAGTGCGCGCATTTCGTCCCCAGGGGCTTGTCAGGTTCCGGGTGGGGAGACGATCGACGTGTTCGCCCAAAAAGAAGCGGCCTGGACGCTGAGGAACAGCGGTTCCAGGCCGGGCTCGTGGGGCGCTGAGGACAGGGGGGAACCCGGGGTCCGGGCACCCTCACCCCGTCCCTCTCCCGGGAGGAGAGGGGAGGTTGTCGCAGTGGTGAGGTGATTGGACGGGGACGGCGGCGCGAGTGCTCAGCGCGTGCCCGTCGCCGCGCAGCGCATCATCAGGTTTTCCAGATCCTGGCGCGTCTGCGCCAGCTGCTCGCGGCGCATGTCCTGGCGCAGCGCGTTCGACAGCGAGCGCGACAGCGTCCGGACGATCGTCAGCTCCTCCGACGACCACCGCCGCTCCTTGGTGCAGTCGTCCAGCCGCAGGAAGCCCCACCACTTGCCGTTGAGGTTGCCCACGTTGATGGGGCTCAGCAGCACCGACTGCACCCCCTGCGCCTCCAGGTTCACCTGCAGCGGCCCCTGGATGTTGCGCACCAGGTCCCAGACCGGCTGCCCGCGCGAGAGCACCTCCACCCAGCCCGCCATCTGATCCTTCAGCGGGAACGTCTGGATGAGCGGCGTCATCGGCGCCGCGCCCCACGCGTGCCGCAGCGGCGCCAGGCGCTTGCCCGGCATCGTCGCCGCGCTGTTCTCGTACACCACCGCCCGGTCCACCCCGATCGCCTTGCCCACCATCTCGATGGCCGACATCACCGCCTGGCCAGAGAACCCATGCTCCACCAGCAGCTTCGAGGCCTCGGTCACCTTCGTGAATGCTTCGAGCGACATCGCATCCTCCATTCCGAGGGCAAACCCGGACTCAAAACTGGAAAACATGACTGAGCCGTCTTCTCAGCGACTCATGAGTTCATTGAACACCAAGGAGATTGAGGATGTCAAGCCTGCCTGGATTTTATTAGCTCTTCTGGAATTCCAGCGGACCGCCATCCAGGACGCTTCAGGGCGAGCGGGGGAGCACGCCCCCCACGACGCGCTTCACGGTCCGCCCGGCGGGCATCGTCTCACCCGGAGTGAGGGCATTGAGGGTGGCCAGCTCCTCCAGGGGGAGGGTGGAGGGGTTGCGGGCGTTGAACTGCTCCAGCGTCATCGGCGCGCCGAGCGTCACCAGGACGAGGCGGGCCGGCTGCACGCCGAGCGCCGCCGGGTCCGTCAGCTCGCGGAAGCTGGCGAGGGTGGCGCGGAAGGCCGGCTCATGGGTGGCGAGCTGGCCGGCGGCGGTGTAGCCGATGAGCTGGTAGGTGCTCCCACCATGGGAGACGAAGGACGTCACGCCCTGGAGGGCCCCCTGCTCCGTGCGGGCCTCGAAGTAACGGGTGAGCGGGGGCAGGCCCGTGGGGGCCACGGGGAGCGGCTGCACGGCCTGGTTCGCGAAGAACTGTTGCAGCGCCTGCTCGGGAGGGACGTTGCCCACCACCCCCAGCCCCACGAGGGCATCCTGCCGGGGGCTGACGGCGAGCACCGCCTGCGTCTGGTTCGCCGTCTGCCAGCCCTGGGGGAACTCCATCTGGAAGCGCAGCTCCGGGTGGAGGAAGCGCGCCCCCTGGAAGAAGCCCTGCCGCGGATTCTGTCCGTAGGGCATGTCCTGGAGCAGGCGCAGGAAGGGAGCCTGCTCCACCCGGAGCGTGGAGGCGTCCAGGTTCAGCGCGGCGAGGCGCCGCTGCGTCTCCTTCAGCCGGTCCTCCGGGTTGGGGTGCGTGGCGAGCCAGGTGGGGAGGCGGCTGCCCTCGGTGCCGCTCACGCGGGAGAGCATCTGGAAGAGGTCCACCATCTCGCGGGGGTCGTAGCGCGCGTCGAGCATGTAGCGCAGGCCCAGCTCGTCGGCCTGGGTCTCCGCGTCGCGCCCATGCTTGAGGAGCAGCAGTTGCAGCCCGGCCGAGGCGAGCCCTCCGAAGCGGGCCAGGTCCGGCACCAGCACCGTGCCCAGCCCCAAGCCGAGCTGCGAGAGCTGCGCCCGCGTTATCTGCGTGGCCGAGTGCCGCGCGGTGACGTGGCCGATCTCATGCCCCAGCACCGCCGCCAGCTCCGCCTCGGAGTTCATGTGGGCGAGGATGCCGCGCGTGACGAAGATGGGGCCGCCCGGCAGGGCGAAGGCGTTCACCGTGGGATCGTCCAGCACCTGGAAGCTCCAGGGCAGGTCCGGCCGCTCCGACTTCGCCGCCAGGCTCTTGCCCACCTGGGCCACGTACTCCTGCACCGCGGGGTTGGGCAGCAGCCCGATGGCCTGCCGCGCGTCCTGGGCTCCCTGTTGGCCTATTTCAATCTCATCCTTCGTGGACAGGAGGGACAGCTGGCGCTTGCCGGTGACGGGGTTGCGCACACACGCGGCCAGGGCAAGCAACAGACACAGGAAGAGAAGTCGTCGGGACATGTTCCAGGGCGGATACGTCCGGCGCCCGGCTCCCACCAGTCCCACCCGGGACGGGAGGTCGCTGGTGGACAGAGACGCGCATCGGAGGGCCCGGCTCGGTTAGCCTCTGGTCATCCGGTGCCGGCCGCCAGGCCCGGACAGGAGGTCTCGACGGGATGGAGAGCCTGGACTCACGCCTGGAGCTGCTGGAGCGCCGCTACCGCCGCCTGCAATCCGTCACCGTCGCCGCGCTCGCGCTCGGGGCGCTCGGCGTGGGCGTGGCCCTGCTGCGCCCCATGGGGGCCTCGGCGGGCGGGGAACTGGTGGCCTCGCGCCTCACCCTGATGGACAGCCAGGGCCGCACCCGCGCCACGCTCTCGGCCCAGGAGGGCGGCGAGGGCGGTCTGGTGCTGCACGACACCCAGGGCCGGGCCCGTGCCCTGCTGGGCGTGGATGCCAGCGGCTCGCCCCGGCTGCGCTTCGCCACCGCCGAGGGCGCCATGCTCGCCGAGCTCACCGTGTACTCGGATGAGGCCCCCCGCCTCGTGCTCGGCAACAACGGCGGCACCGAGTTCTTCTCCGTGGGGCTGATGCCCGATGGCTCCTCGCGGCTGGAGCTCGGGGATGAGAACGGGCGCCCGCGCGCCATCCTCGGCGCCGACGAGCATGGAGCCCCCGGGCTGCTGCTCGTGGACCGCAAGGGCCAGCCCCGCGCCGCGCTGCGCGTGTCTCCCAAGGACGACGCCAGTCTCGTGCTCGAGGGCCAGGACGGCGAGGTGTTCCGCGCCCCGTCCTCCGTGCAGTAGTCCTCCGGGACGTGCTCCCGCGGACAGTGGAGGCAGGCAGGCGGGCTTGGGTTTTCCTTCGCGAGGGCTTCCCGGCACGGGCGTCGTCCCTACCTTCCCACGCTCATGGAATCGCCGCCGACGGAAGCAGTGGGCTGGGAGGCGCCTGACCACCGCAACAGCCAGCACGAGATGACGGGTCCCGTGGTGTTGCCGCCCGGACTGCGGGCCTTCAACCACGCCCTCTACCAGTCCACCCGGGTCCGGCTCGAGCCGGGTCACGGTGTGGATCTCGTGGAGAACGGGGCCATCTTCGACACGCTCATCGACACCATCCGCCAGGCCACCGAGTCCGTCCACATCCTCGTCTTCATCTGGCGTCCCTGCGAGCCGTCCGATCGTATCGTGGAGGCGCTGTGCGAGCGGGCGCGCGCGGGAGTCGCCTGCCGCGTCATCGTGGACCCCGTGGGTAGCCAGGAGGTCCGTGGCGAGCACGACTTCAACCCCAAGGTGGAGAAGCGGCTGCGCGAGGGGGGCGTCGAGGTGCACTACTTCCGGCCGCTCTCGGGCCGGTGGCTCGGCCGGCTCTTCGGGCGGACGCACCACAAGATCGTCCTCATCGACGGGAAGGTGGGTTTCACCGGGGGCTTCGGCATCTGGAAGTCGTGGCAGGGCGAGGGGTGCAGTCCCGAGGAGTGGCGCGACACCAACGTGCGCGTGGTGGGCCCCGCGGTGCACACGATGCAGTTGGCCTTCGCGCGCTCCTGGCAGGAGTGTGGCGGCGCACTGCTTCCGGAGAGCTGCTTTCCCGAGCCGTCCCACGACGAGGGCGATGCCTGGGCGGCCTTCGTGGAGAGCAGCGGCGTCTCCGGCATCTCCAACGCCGAGCGCATGCTGCGCATGGTGTTCGCCAAGGCGCGCGAGCGGTTGTGGATCGCCAATGCCTATTTCACCCCGCCCAACGCCATCCTCGAGCAGCTGTTGGAGAAGCGGAAGCAGGGCGTGGACGTGCGGGTGCTCGCGGCCGGGCCCGTGCATGACTGGCGCATCGTCCGGGCCTCGCAGCGCGCCACCTACGAGCGGATGCTGAAGGGCGGGGTGCGGATGTGGGAATACCAGCCCTCCATGATGCACTCCAAGACGGTGCTCGTGGACGACTGGCTGAGCGTGGTGGGCTCCACCAACCTGGATGCGCTGTCGCTGCACCGCATGCGCGAGGGCTCATTGGTGGTGGCCGACTCCAGGCTCGCCTCCAAGCTGGAGACGTGCTGGGCGCGGGACCTGGAGCACTCGAAGGAGATCACCCTCGCCCGGGGTGGGAGGGGGCGCACCAATCCGTGGCGGCGGTTCGCGCGGCGGGTGACACAGCTGCTCGCCGCGGACCGCTGAAGGGCCCGTGCGGCGCGGCCGTCTCAGCGTGGGTGGCGCACGCCCACCTGCCGGCACATGGACAGCACCGGGCACGTGGAGCACTTGGGCTGCGTGCCCGTGCACACGTGCTTGCCAAAGGGCACCAGCAGCCGGTTGAGCTCCACCCAGTGCGCCCGGGGCAGCACGGCCTCCAGGGCGGCCATCGTCTGCTCGGGGGTGCTCGCCCGCACGTAACCCCAGCGGTTCGTCACCCGGTGCACGTGGATGTCCACGCTGATGCGGGCCTGTCCGCAGGCAATTCCCAGCGCCAGGTGCGCGCACTTGGGCCCCACGCCCTTGAAGGACTGCAGCACTTGGGCCTCGCACGGCAGCTCGCCGCCGAACTCCTCCACGGTGCGTGTGGCGATGGCGTGGATCGTCCCCGCCTTGGGCTCGGGGAACGTCACCGGGCGGATGAGGGCGCCGATGCGCTCCGGCCCCAACTGACGCATGGCCTCCGGGGTACGGGCCTGGGACAGCAGCCGCAGCGCCACGGGCAGCGTCACCTCGTCCCGCGTGCGGATGGACAGGATGCAGCCCACGAGCTGCTCGAAGAGGCTCGCATGGCCGCGCTCCGCCAGCTCGAACATGGCGGCGTCCGCGAAACCCCGGGTGGACTCGCGCACCCGCGCGAGCACCACGCCGATGTCGAAGGGCTCCTGGTCCACTCGGGCAGGAGCTTCCGGGGCTTCGCGGGCCGTCCGTCCGCTGCGGCTCGCCGGGGCCCTCAGACTACTGGGAGCCCGCTTTCGAGCTGCCGGGGGCATGGACCTTCCGGTTGTCTTCCTTGCCCGCCTTGTTGGGGCCGCCGTGGGTGCCGAACTCGCCCGCGTTGCGGTGCTTGGGGTACTCGTCGTCGTCCCGTCGCTCGCGGCCCTGACCCGAGACGTCACCCGAGTTCACCTTCGGGTTCAGCCCCTCCTTGTCCTCGCTGGACTGCAGCTTTTCCTTGTCCTGGTCCTGTGCCATTCGGGCACCTCCTGTTCCCCGAGAACATGGGGATGCCCGCCGGGGCTGGCTCCGGGCTGCTGCCGCTCCGCCGGGCGGGCGGACTGCCAGGCGCCGGAAGGCTGGATGCCCGCCCGGCGGCCTGGCGGAGGACGACGGGGGCGCAGCGTCAGTAGTTCACCTGCACCTGGATGCGCGTCACGTGCCCCTGCTCCTGCTCGTAGGGGGCACGCGAGGAGGTGCGATCCGAGATGAGGTAGGCCCCCGTGATCTCGAGGGCCTTGAGGATCTGCCACTCCACGCCCAGCTCCACTTCGCGCACGCGGTAACGGGGGGCGTTCGTCTCGGCCTTCTTGCCGCCCTCGAAGTAGGTCCCCCTCACGTAGGGCAGCAGCGAGACGCCGAGCACGTTGTCCAGCCGGTACATGAGCTGCGCATAGCCACCGTGCAGCGCGCGGCTGGAGGCGATGGTGCTCTCGTCGCCCTCGCCCAGGGACGGTCCCCGGCCCACGTTGTACTCGGCCATGAAGCCGATGGGCTGGGGGTAGATGACCAGGGTGGCGGCCGCGCGGGCATCCACCATGTCGTTCCCACCCCGGATGGAGTATCCGCTGCCCGTGGCGACGTTGAAGCGGCCGTAGTAGCCCTGCGCGCCGACCTCGACGTACTGCTTGCCGAAGAGGAAGGGCCAGGTGACGCGGGCCACGGCGTGCAGGTTGTCGTTGCGCTCGGGGCGGTTGGCGCCCTGGCCGTTGAAGACGCCGAAGCCCACCACGCCGTAGTCGCCCGAGCCCTTCAGCTTGCTGTTGGCCAGGTCTTCGAAGCGCTGGCGGATCTCCGCGGGCGCCCAGTAGAAGAATCCGCCCAGCTCGCGCTCGTCCCGGAACGCGCTGTTGAGGGCGTCGTTGCGGTCGAGGGGGGCGCGGTTCGAGCTCGACTGGAGGTTCTCGAAGCCGAACGGCACCTTGGACTGGCCCAGGCGCAGCCGGAACTCCTTCTTCTTGTCGAAGAAGATGTCGGCGTACCAGTCGCGCAGGATGGCCACGTTGAACTGCTCGCCGATGACCGAGGCGAAGTCGGGCTGCAGGTAGATGGAGACGTGCTCGTGGACGTCGCCGGAGATGACGAGCCGCGCCCGCCGGATGCCGAAGTTGTTGTTCTTCCCGAGGAAGCGGTCTCCCTGCTCGTTGATGAGATCATCGTTCCGGCGGAAGCTCGGGAGCCGGTTGTGGCGGAACTGCGTGTAGCCCCGGAGCTTGATGCGCTCGTACCAGGGCGACTCCTTCTCCTTCTTGGCCTCGGGAGGGGGAGGGGCCACGGGCGCGGGCGCCGCGGCGGGAGGCGCGGCCTCGGGCGGCGGCGTGGGCTCGGAGGCGGGCGGCTGCGTTGCCTGCTCCTGCTGGGCCAGCGCGAGGGGAGAGACCAGGAGGGTGGCGCCCGACAACAGGGCTGGGAGGACGGAGCGGTAGGAAGCCATGGGAGTCATGCGTTGTGGCGCTTCCGGTACCCAATTTGGATGGGAAAGTGCAATCCGAAGATCCGCTGTTGCAGTGACGTCACATGGGTGCCTTGTTCGTGTTGCACGGCACACGAAAACCAGGAGGAACAGCGTTGAAACAGCGAAGATTGGGGCGGTCGGACATCGAGATCTCCGCCATTGGACTGGGGTGCTGGCAGTTCTCCGAGGGCTCGGGTCTGGCGGGTGGATTCTGGGAGGCGCTGCCCACCCAGACGGTCGAGGAGATCGTCGACGCGTCCCTGCGTGGTGGCATCAACTGGTTCGACACCGCCGAGGCCTACGGGAATGGCCGCTCGGAGCGGGCTCTCTCCAACGCCCTCACCCGGCTGGGGAAGAAGCCCGGTGACGTCGTCGTCGCCACGAAGTGGTTTCCCTTCCCGCGCTTCGCCTCCAGCATCGGCAAGACGATGGGCGAGCGGCTCACGCACCTGAGCCCCTTTGGGATCGATCTGCATCAGGTCCACCAGCCCTTCTCGCTCGCCACGGTCGCGGCCCAGGCCAACGCCATGGCGGACCTGGTCCAGGCGGGGAAGACTCGCACGGTGGGCGTCAGCAACTTCTCCGCGAAGCGGATGCGCGCGTTCCACGACGTGCTCGCCCGCCGGGGAGTTCCGCTCGTCTCCAATCAGATGCAGTACAGCCTGTTGGACCGGCGGATCGAATCGAACGGGGTGCTCGCCGCCGCCAAGGAGCTGGGCATCACGATCATCGCGTACTCACCGCTCGCGCAGGGCCTGCTCTCGGGCAAGTTCCACGAGGACCCGGCGCTCATCAAGAACCGCGTGGGCCCGCGCAAGTTCCTGCCGAGCTTCCGCGCCAAGGGGCTCGAGCGCAGCCGCCCGCTCATCGAGGAGCTCCGGAAGATCGCCGCCGCTCATGGCGTCACCCCCTCGCAGGTGGCCCTCAACTGGTTGATCCACTTCCACGGGGACTCGGTGGTGGTCATCCCGGGAGCGACGAAGCGGCGCCATGCCGAGGAGAACGTCGGGGCAGGGGAGTTCACCCTCTCGCCCGACGAGCTGCGCCGCATCGATGAGCTGTCGCGGCAGTTCCTCTGAGACGGCCGGGCCCGGACCTGGAGCACGGCTTCCCGGGGGTTGTCACGATGCCTACCCTGTGTGCGTGCGTGAAAGTGGCGTCGAAGGCAGGGAGCGGGCAGGCAACCCCATGGGCACCCCGGAGCGGGAGCTCATCCTGAAGCTGGAGGAGCGCTTCCGGCGGATGACCGGGCTGCTCTACGACACGAGCGTTCCTCCCCGGATTCTGGAAGAGGAGGTTCTGCCCTTCATCGGGGAGAACGTCGTCTTCACCGACCCCTGGCAGCAGGGTTTCGGCCGCGAGAGCTACCGGCGCGGCGCGGCCGGCTTCCACTGCATGTTCTCCTTCGACTTCGACATCTTCCAGCTCAACGTCCAGCTGGAGGAGGGCCACACGGGCGGCCGGGCCATCGTCGACGGGGTGATGAACCTGAGGCAGTTCAGCTGGCTGTACACCTATCCACTCCGGACGATCCTCGTCTACGACTTCTCCCTCGTGGGCTCCACGGCGGGAGAGCTCAAGCCCGTGGTCCACGCGCACGAGGAGATGTGGAGCCTGGGCGACATGATCGCCGCCGTTCCCCTGGTGGGCCGGTTCTACAAGAACGTCTTCCGCAAGGGCTTCAGCCACGGCTTCCTGGCGGCCTCCGCGCTCTGCCGCCGGATGCGAGGGGCCTCGGCGACCCGGGGCTGAGGCGTCTCAGCGCAGCTCGAGCGCGTACCAGCGGTCGCAGCCGAAGTGGCCCGTGGCGCCCATGGGCGCGCGGAGCGCCTGGAAGCCCAGGCGCTGGTACAGCTTCTGCGCCTGCTTCATCCCCTCGAGCGTCTCCAAATAGCACGTGCGGTATCCCGCCTCCCCGGCGAACGCGAGGCACTGGCGCAGCAGCCGCTCGCCCACGCCACGCCCGCGCACCTCGGGCAGGAAGTACATCTTCCGCAATTCGCAGACACCGGGGTCGCCGCCGTCCAGCGGCGCGATGCCGCCTCCTCCCAGCACGCGGCCCGTCTCGTCCTCCACCACCCAGTAGGCGCAACCCGGGCGCGCGTAGGCCGTGCTCATCCCATTCACTTCAGGGTCGTGGATGGCGAAGCCCGGCCCGCTCGCGCCGAACTCGGGCATGACCTTCCGGATGACCGCCGCCACGGCCGCGTCGTCCCGCGGCTCGATGGGGCGCAGCTTCAGTTCAGTGCTCATGGGAGGTCCAACGTTCCACAGTGCCCGCCCCGAGGCCAGCACCGAGCGGCGGTCCGGACGGCTCATACCCCGGGTGTGAGCGCCCGCGGGGCGGAGTAGGGGAGATGACAGCTCCGCATGGCCCGCTGCGTCAGCCGTTCGGTGGGGTGGATTTCCCGGCCGGTGCGCCCCTATACACGCGCCCGGGAAGTCCCTCACGGAGACAACGCACATGGCCAACAAGGTCAAGGCAGTCCTCATCGGCGGTACCGGTTACGGCGGAGCCGAGATCCTCCGCCGGCTCCTCTTCAACCCGAACGTGGAAGTGACCCGCGTCACGGCGGTGGACAACATCGGCAAGAAGGTGGGCGACGTCCACTTCAACCTCGCCGGGCTCACCGACCTCGCCTTCCAGGAGCTGCCTCCCGCCCAGGCCGTGGCCGGCGCGGACGTGGCCTTCCTGGCCATGCCCCACAAGACCACCGCCAAGGTGGTGCTGGACATCCTCGGCTCGGGCGTGCGCATCGTGGACCTGTCCGGCGACTTCCGCCTGCGCGACGCGGCCTCCTACGCCAAGTACTACGGCGTGGACCACCCGGCGCCGCAGATGCTCACCGACGGCTCCTTCACCTACGGCATGCCGGAGATCAACCGCGAGGCCATCCGCAAGGCGCGCTACATCGCCAGCCCCGGCTGCTTCGCCACCACCATCGCGCTCGGCCTGCTGCCGCTCGCGAAGGCAGGCCTGCTCTCCGGCCCCATCCACACCGTGGCCGCCACCGGCTCCTCGGGCAGCGGCGCCAACCCGCAGATCACGACGCACCACCCGCTGCGCGCGGCCAACCTGCGTACCTACAAGCCGCTCGAGCACCAGCACATCCCGGAGATCCTCCAGACGCTGCGCATCGCCGGTGGCAAGGAGGACATGTCGCTGGAGTTCGTGCCCGTGTCCGCGCCGCTGCCGCGCGGCATCTTCTCCACCTCGTTCGCCGAGGTGCCCGCCTCCGTCACGCAGGAGCAGCTCACCGCCGCGTGGAAGACGGCGTATGGCAACGAGCCCTTCATCCGGATGGTGAGCGGCGGCCGCCAGCCCGAGGTGGTGGGCGTGTCCGGCAGCAACTACGTGGAGGTGGGCTTCACGCTCGGCCCCGTGACGGGCAGCACCCGCCGCGTGGTGTGCTTCTCCGCGCTCGACAACCTGGTGAAGGGCGGCGCCGGCCAGGCCATCCAGAGCTTCAACATCATGATGGGCTGGGACGAGCGCCTCACCCTCGCCGAGCCGGGGCTGTGGCCGTGAGCGGGCTCTCCGACTTCCGCGGGCGCTGGTTCGTCGTGAAGATTGGCGGCGAGCTGGCCATGGACAAGCCGAAGCTCGCCGCGAGCGTGGGCGCCGCCGTGCGCGCCTTCCTCGATGCGGGCATCCGCGTGGCCGTCATCCACGGTGGCGGGCCCCAGGCCACGGACCTGCAGAAGAAGCTCGGGCTGCAGCCGAAGATGGTGGCCGGCCGCCGCTACACCGACGAGGCCACCCTCGAGGTGATGAAGATGACGCTCGCGGGCCAGGTGTCCGTGGACGTGGCCTCGGCCTTCCGTATCGCGGGCGTGCCCGCCCTGTGCACCACCGGCATGTCCGCCGGGCTCATCGAGGCCAGGCGCCGGCCCCCCAAGGTCATGAGCGGCGCGGGCCCGGAGCCGGTGGATCTGGGACTCGTGGGCGACGTCACCGGCGTGAACACCGAGGCCTTCCAGCGCGTCGCCGACGCGGGCTTCGTGCCGGTGCTCGGCTCGCTGTCGGGTGATGCCCAGGGCAACGTCTTCAACATCAACGCGGACACCGTGGCCACCCGCGTGGCCGCGAAGCTCGGGGCGGCCAAGCTGTTCCTCGTGTCCAACGTGCCCGGCGTGCTCGCCAACAAGGACGACCCGTCCACCCGGCTGCCCACGCTGACGCCCGCCGAGGCCCGCGCGAAGATTGCCTCCGGCGTCATCCAGGGCGGCATGATTCCCAAGGTGGAGGAGAGCCTGGAGATGCTGGAGGAGGGCATCGAGGCCATCCACATCGTGGGCATCTCGCCCAACGACGCCGTGCTGCGCGAGGCCGAGAAGCCCGGCAGTCAGGGCACCGCGTTCCTGCGCGGGTAGTGGATGGGCGCGCCCGTGCCCCGTGTGCGGAGGATGCACCGGGGCGCGGGCGGGCGGGTCGCCTACGGTTCGCGCGCGGCCCGCTCGAGCATCAGACCACGGTGAAGCGAATGGTGTGGGGGACGCCGCCCACGCCAGACCCGTTGTCGAAGATGTAGGGAGTGGCCGTCAGCACATGCGTCCCAGGGCTGAATGGGAAGGGCCGGTAGTTGCCCGCGTCATCCCCGCCAAGGGCGTAGGGCGATCTGTTGTCGTACGAAGTGGTCCCGTCGTAGGTGAACCGGACGCTGCCGATCGAGGCCGACCCGAAGATCTCCGCCCGGATGTTCAGGTTGGGGGGGAGGTTCGCCAGGCGCAGGACAGCCCCGTTCAACAGCGGAGTGAACCCGGCGACGGGCTGGTCGGTATCCGCGTTGATGAGGGTGAAGCTGGTGATGGCGGTGACGTAACGGGGGAGCTCGGGCCCGGTCGCGGTGATGGCGAAGGTATTGCCGCCGAAAGTCCTCACCTGGAAACCCGGGAAGCTCTCATGGTAGGTGCGCGCGAGATCCTGCAGCACGCGGAGCGCGATGAGCTCTCCCAGCCGGACGGCGTGCTCGTGGTCACTGCGGTAGTGGACTCCCGCGAACAGCCGCGCGATGCCGATATTGGAGGCCAGCTTGTCCAATTCGTCCGCGAGGTTCAGGGTGGGGCCCGTGTAGGGCACGAGCGACAGGCCGTCAGGGCTGGGCTGCACCGGGTTCTTCACTGGCAGGCTGGTGTTGAAGAACGCCTTGAGCATCGTCACGCCCGCCCCGATGTACGTGGAATGGCCGGACCCGTAGGAGGGATGCAGCGGAGCGCCCTCGGGGAACGCCTGGGACAGCAGGTAGGAGCCTCCCGTGCCCCCGTTGAGCGCCTTGTTGCGCTCGAAGACCCGGGCGAGCACGGGGGACGTGGAGATGTCGGAGTGAAGCGGGTAGGTGCGCGTCCCCGTCTTGGTGTTGTGGACCCGCCCGGCGAACTCCTCCGGGCGCAGGCGGCGATGCACCTGCCACTTCTGGAACCACTGTCCCAGGAGCGCCAGCTTCATGATGCGGCCGATGAGGTCGAGCACGTCCGCGTTGCCGAAGGTCGCGAAGGCCTCCTGATTCGTGTACTCGTCGCTGGAGCGGTACGGGTTGCCGCTATCGTGGGCCGCCGGCGCGGACTTGGGATCCCGGTCCGTGTCGTTCTGGCCCATGATGATGAGGGCGGCGTTGAGGCTGGTCTGGTGGGGGAAGTCGTGGTGGACGAGCTCGGCCAGGTCCCGCCCGTTGCGGATGTAACGCGGAGTCGGATCGAGCTTCTCCGCCACGGCGGGCGGCAGCCCGTTCTGGATGTTCAGCCACTCGGAGAAGGTGAAGACGCCATCATCGCCCGCGAGGCGGGTCTGGTTGCGCTGGACGATCTTCTGCACCCCGTAGGGGACGTCCTGGAGGAGGAACTGGGAGAGGAAGGGACCCCGGGTGCTGCCAGGGAGCGTGTCACGGAAGAGCGTGGCCGCCGTCACCTGGCCGTTCACCTTGGGGCCGCGGAAGTCCTTGAGCTGGTTGAGGCGCTGGATGGCTTCCGTGATGAGCGCGGGAGGAGTGGCGGCGGTGTAGTCCTGGAAGGAGACGTCCCGGACCAGCGACATCCAGTACAGCTCCTCCAGGTTCGCGGCCGCCTCGCAGCTGGCGAAGGTGGGAGCTGGCGCCATGGAGAGCGCGTGGGAGTCGGCCCCTTCCAACTGGTAGGCATAGGCCGACTGAGGGTTGACGAGCTTGCGCGTGCCGCCCAGGGTGATGGCCGCGAAGTCGGCGGCGTTTCCTGTCGTCACGGCGGTCCGCAGCTTGTCATACTCGGCCGTGTTGACGTCCCCGAGGCTGTCGTGGGGCAGCCCCTTCGAGTAGTTGGCGAAGCGGGTGGGGTAGCGCGCCTCGTCACCGTTATCCGGGTGTGAGGGCAGGGGGATGCTGCGCTGGAAGGCGGCGGCGTCCATGCGGACCTGCTGGGCGGCATCAGCGCGGGGGGTCCCGGGGGCGGGGACTGCCTCCTGTTGGGGGGTGGGCTGCACCGGCTCGGGAAAAGCGACGGCTTCCTTGGCCTTCATGCACGGCTCCTGTTTGGGGTTGCGTCTACAAGGTGCCGGGTTGGTCTGACATGAGTGAATGTGTTTGTTTATGGGCGATGGAAGTGGCTGGTTTGTGCACCGGGAGGCAGCGCGGTCACGCGGCATGCGCCAACCGTGGCCCTTCCAGCCGAGACTTGCCGTGGGAGGGCCCATGGTTGCCCAGGAGACGAACGCTTCGAACCACCCACCGCACCCGGGAGCCTTCCGCCCGGCCCTCTCATGGCTCGTCCTGGCCGTTGTCCTGGTGGGTCTCGGCTCGCGCACGGCTGCGCTCGCGCATGGCGCGGACATCGTCTTCGTCCGCCTGGAGCGTCCGGCTCGCGGCACTGTCGTCGAGTCGGTGTCCCTGACCGCCTCCACCGCGGCGGGCCTCGGTATCGACCCGAGTGGAGTGGAATCCGCCCACCGGACCGCGAGCGGGCGACTCTGGGCACGGACCACCCTGAGCACGCCCGAGGGGGTCTGCGCGCTGAAGGACTCGTCGGCGTCGGTTCGCGAGACGTACGTCGAGCTCACCGGGCGTTTCGAGTGCGGCGAGGGGCCGCTGTCGCAGACCTTCTCCTTCCTCGCCGCGCTTCCCCCGGGTCTCCGGGTCATCGTCGAGAGCGGCCCGGCGGGCGCTCGGACCCAAACGTTCGCCACCCGGGAGCTGCCGACGTTGTCCTTCGCGGAGCCGTCGGCGGAGGCGCCGCGCCCGAGCCTCACCGGCTGGGTGAAGCTGGGTCTGTTCCACATCTTCACAGGGTGGGATCATCTCGCCTTCCTCTTCGCGCTCCTCCTGGTGGGCACCTCGCCGCGCCAGGTGCTCGTCATGATCACCGCCTTCACCGTGGCGCACTCGCTCACCCTCGGCCTGACCGCCCTGGGATTCATCGTGCTCGAGGAGCGCCACGCCCGCTGGGTCGAGGTCACCATCGCGGCATCGATCATCTGGGTAGGCGTCGAGAACCTGCTGCGACAGGAGCAGCCCCATCGAGCGGCCGCCACGTTCGCTTTCGGGCTGCTTCATGGGTTCGGTTTCGCCTCGGTGCTCGAGTCCTACGGACTCGGAGACTCGGCGGCCCATGCCCTGTTCGGCTTCAACCTGGGTGTCGAGCTCGGGCAGGCCTGCGTCGCCTCCGCCCTCTTTCCCCTGCTGCACCTGCTGCGGCGCCGGCCCCGGGCGCTCGTGTGGACGGTACGGACCTGCTCCCTGCTGCTCCTGGTCGCGGGCAGCTATTGGATGACGGAACGTCTGCTGGGCTGAAGCGAGCACTCATCCCTTGGGGTGAGCTCTTCGTAGCTCAACCAACACGTCGCTTCCGGCTCTGTCTGAACCCAGCCAGTCGCGGCAACTCTTCTCCCCCGCCGCGTCGCGCGGCGTGTATCCGCAGGGCACATGAACCCCAGGTCTCGTGGCTGGCTGGCATTGGCGGTGATCGCGGCAATCCTTGCCGGCGCGGCGCTTCAGCTGGCGTCGCGAAGTGGGCTGCTCAACCCGCCTGGCCCGGAGGCTGGGGCAGCCCCCGGGCCACGGCGAGCGCTCGAGGAGGCCGCCGCCCACGAGCGGTCGGCGGTCGAGCTGCTGCGGTTGGCGGAAGAAGGCTCCCAGGAGGAACTCTACCTGCGCGCGGGGTTCGCCGCCCAGCGGGCCCTCGCCCTCGACCCGGAGCGGCTCGCGGCGAGCGAGGTGGAGCTGCGGGTCCTCCAGAGCCAGCACCGCTTCGCGGACCTGCTCACGGCGAGTACGAAGCTCTCGGCGAAGTTCCCCCACCACGCGGCCTTCATCGGACTGGCCGGCGACGCCCAGCTCGAGCTCGGCCACTACGCCGAGGCCGGCCAGTCCTACCAGCGGATGGTCGAGCTGAAGCCCGGGAGCGCCTCGTATGAACGCGTCGGTTATTTCCGGCTGCTCCACGGAGACCTCGATGGAGCCATCGTCGCCTACCAGCTCACGATCGCCGCCACCGCGCCTTCCCACAGGTACGCCACGGCTTCGGCGATGACCTACCTGGCGCAGGCGAAGCTGGGGAAGGGGGACCTGACGGCCGCCGCGGCCTGGCTGGAGCGCGCCCTGACCGTTCTTCCGAGCTACGCCCCCGCCCACGAGACCCTCGGCCACCTGTCCAGGCTACAGGGCAAGACCGGGGAAGCACTGCGAGCGTACCGCGCGGCCATGGCATGCTCCAGGTTGCCGAGGTACCGCCTGTCCTATGCGGACGCGCTTCAAGACGGGGGCGACACCGCCGCCGCGGCCGAGCACTATGCGCTCGCCGAGCGCGAGAGCGGGTCTGATCAGCGCCTGCTGGCCGAGCTGCTGCTGCGGCAGAACAAGGAACTGCCGCGTGCCGAAGCGCTTGCCCGGGCCGAGCATGCGCTTCGCCAGGATGTCTTCACCGAAGACGTGCTCACCGCCGCGCTGCTCGCCAATGGCAAGGCAAGTGAAGCGGCTGCGTCGAGCGAGCGCGCGCGCCGCCTCGGCACCCGCGATTCGAGAATCTCGCTTCACGCCGGACTGCTCGCCGCGAGCCAGGGGGACCACCGCTCGGCCCGCGGGCTTCTCGAGTCGGCCCTTCGTCTCTACCCGCCGTTGACGCGGACGGAGCGCGCCCAGGCGGAGGCCGCCCTGGGTTCGTCCGGTGCCGGCAAGGTGTCCTCGGCGCATCGCTGAAGCACTACAGGAGATGACTCCTGTCGCCTCACCAAGGGGGTTGCATCCATGCGAAACTGTGTGCCCATCGCGGCACTCCTGCTGGTCTCCGCCGCTCACGCTTCGAGCCATCGTGATTCACCGTTCATCTCGGAAGATCCGGCGGCTGACAACACCGACGTCTACGCATTCGTCAGCACGGAGCCGGGACGCGGCGACTTCGTCACCATCCTCGCCAACTTCGTGCCGCTCCAGGAGCCGGCGAATGGTCCGAACTTCTACCGCACCTCGGACTTCGTCACCTACGACATCAAGATCGACACGGATGGCGACGCGAAAGAGGATCTGACGTATCGGTTCGAGTTCAAGACCCGCTACGTCGACCCCGGTTCCCAGCTGTACAACCTCGGGGTGATTGGTCCTCCGCCCGACCCCGCGGATCCGTCCTCGCCCTACACCCATCTCAATCAGGTGCAGACCTATACGCTGCGGGAACTCGGCGCCGGAGGCCCGAAGGTCCTGCTCTCGAACGCCCGGACGGCACCGTGGCGCCCCGGACCCAAGTCGCTCCTGCCGAACCCTGGCAGGTTTGGTCCTCCCATTCGGGGCGATACGACGCTCACCTACCAGGCGCTCGCCGAGCTGGCCGTGCACACCGTTCCGCAGGCGGGTGGTCTGCGGGCGTTCGTCGGCCCGCGCGATGAAGGCTTCTTCGTCAACCTCGGCACGGCCTTCGACCTGGTGAACCCGAGCCCCGTCGGCGCCGACGGAACGTCGGGGTACAACGTGACCACCCTGGCGGTCGAGGTGCCGAAGTCGCGCTTCATCGCAGCGGGAGACACCGACGGCATCATCGGCATCTGGGCGACCGCGAGCCGCGTTCGCCTGCCGGTGTGCAACACCGCCAACGGGCAGGGAGGGCCGGGCCAGCAGAACCAGGCCTGCGATCTCGCCATCATCAACACCCACGGCGTCGGCACCCAGGTCTCGCGACTGGCCAACCCGCTGTTCAACGAGTTCCTCGACCCGCTGCGGGCCAAGGACTTCTACAACGCGTCCGCCCCGCACCAGGACGAGAAGAACCTGCTGCAATACATCCTCAACCCAGGCACCAGCCAGGGACCGAACGCCTGGGTCTCGCGACTGAAGGAGGTGGTGCCGTGCACGGATGTCACCCACCGCGAGGACCAGGTGGCCTCGTTCATGCTCGGCTATCCCCCCGGCGTGGTGAACGGGTTCCCAGGGAATCGCGAGACCCAGTCGTCCAGGCCCGCCATCGCGGATGAGTTGCGGCTGAACTACAACATCCCGCCCAGCCCCGTTCCCAACCCACTCGGTGTGGTCGGTGGCGATTTCGCCGGCTTTCCCAATGGACGTCGCGTCACCGATGACGCGACCGACATCCTGCTCAAGCTTTGGGGCGGAGTGTTCCAAGCGAACTTCGGCGGCACCGCTTGCCCGGCGGCGGCGGCGCTCACCGATAACGTGAGCGCCAACGACGTCCCCTTCCTGCCAGTCTTCCCGTACCTGGGACTGCCGCACGAGGGCTTCAGCCACACCCACGGCCACGACCAGCCGTAGTCGAGCGCGAGGAGGAGCTCCCTCTGCCCGGATTCATTCCACTCCACGTGAAGTATCATCAGACACTTCATGGGGGTGGTTGAGTGGGGCACGGCTTCAGCCGCAGTGATGCCTTGACTTCGTATGACCTCGCTTTGGGCTCAGCGCCGAGGCTGGAACGAGCCCTCCGGGCCCTGGACGTAGGTAAAGACGATGGGGAAGCGGAGGACGGCGGCGTCGGGACTCCGGTCCACCTTGGCCGGAACGATGTCGAGGCCGTAGGCCGGTGGCAGGGCCGCATGCGTCGTCACGCCGAAGCGGTCCCTGTTGTCATTCAGGGCCACGCCACAGAAGGGGACAGGCGGGCCCTCGGGTGTCGGGTACACCCGGTCGAAGGAGAAGTAGACCCGATCCGGGAAGACCTTCGCCTCGCCGGTCACCTTCAAGAACTCTCCATAGTTTATGAGCATCGCGCCCACCACGGGCCCCGTCTTGACGTTGATGGCATTGGCGCACGTCTCCACCGAATCTTCCGAGCCCGCACAGGTGAAGGTCTCCAGTTCGATTTGCATGACGGGATGGAGACCCAGGCGACTGGCCGTAGCGCGGGCCTCGGGAGGACACTGCTCGAGGATGAGGCCCATGTCGGGGCGTACTGGCGTGGTCGCGCAGGCCGCGAGGTGTGCCGAGGCGGCGCAGGTGCAGAGTAGCGCGCACAGGCCGCTGGGAGGCCGGGATGGCATGGGCTGGACGGAGGTGTCATCGGCACGGCTGGAGGGAAACATGGGGCGGGGTCCTTTCTCGGGAGTAACCGCACCGGAGCACACCATCTCCACCGCGGAGGCGCACCCGGCGCGAACGGCCTTTCCCCCTATTCCGGGCAGCACCCAGGCGAGGGCGAGCACCAGGAGCGCCAGCCCGCCATACGTCCACCATCCCGGAGACTTTCGCGCATCCGTTGTCTGTCCGGCCGGTGAAGGTCCCTGCGCCTTTGTCTCCTCGCGAAGCGGCTCGAGGTTCTCATCGGGTCGACTTGCCCCGAGGGCTGTCTCAGGCCGCCCTACCTTGAAGACATAGGGCATCCTCCAGTGCTCCGTCTTCCCCTCCGCCGCCAACATCCGCAGCAGCTCCTCGTGAACAGCCCGGGCGCTCGGAGGGCGCTGCTCCGGCTTCTTCGCCAGCAGCCGCAGCGTCAGGTCGTTCAGGCCCGGAGGCACTCGTGGATCGAGCCGGTTCGGAGGGGTGGGGGGCCGCAGCTCGATGGCGAGCGCGAGCTCCGCCCGGGGCAGCCGGGGATTGAAGGGGTGGCAGTCCGTGAGCGCCTCGTAGAGCAGGGCTCCGAAGGCGTAGAGGTCCATGGCTGGAGTGGCGGGGAGGCGTGCTCCGGTCTCCCACGCGCCACCAAGCAGGAAGGCCGCGCACTCGGGAGGCAGGTTGTGGAACGTGCTGGGGGGCAACACCTCCGTCAGCGTGTATGCCCCCGGCAGGTACGCCGAGCCGAAGTCGATGAGGAAGGGCCTCTCGTCACCGTCCCTGATGAGGATGTTGTCGGCCTTGAGGTCCCGGTGCACCAGGCCTCGCTCGTGTAACTCCGCCAGGACCCGAGCCACCTCGGCCAGCTCGCCCACGAAGCGGTACAGCGAGGCCTGCGTCTTCCAACGCCAGTCGTTGAAGGTGCAGCCGGGGATGTGTTCGGTCACGACGAAGAAGAAGCCCGATTCCAGGTCCGGCCAGCGTCCCAGCTCGCGCACCTCGGGCAGGTGGGGGTGGCGGAAATGTCCCAGCGCGACGGCCTCCCGGAAGGCCCGCTCATCCGTGCGCGTCTCGTCCTCCCTGTTCGCTGGCCGCGTGGCCACCTTCATGGAGTATTCACGGCGCTCATGCTCCACGAGCAGGACGGTGGAGAAGCCTCCAGCGCCCAGACGGCGCACCACCCGGTAGTGCCTCACGGTGTCTCCTGGTTGGAGCAGGTCCGGATGCAAGGGGCTCGTCATGGTGACACCTTCAGCTTCTCGAGCCGCAGCGTCCGGGGACCGTCTTCCTCCAGGGTCAGAGAGAGGCAGCCAGTCCGCTCCGGTAGGGGGATGGCGAAGGTGTGGAACTGGTAGTGCCCGGACTCCCCCGAGGTCACACGCGTGGGCAGGCTCTCGCCCCCGATTTGTTTTCCTGAATCCTGGTGGCACCCTGCTTCCAGCCGTGCCCGGATGAGCCTCCAGGGCTTGGGGTCGCGCATGGCCTGGATGAGCACCGTCACGAAGAGAAGCCCGTCCATCCGGAGGACGGAGCCCGCCGAGGCCCGAATGCGCCCGGCGTACGTGGTGACCTGTTCGCTGTCCGGAAGCGCGAGGGCCAGCCTGGGACGGACCGTTCCTGGCTCGTGGCTCACGAGTAGCCCCCTGGCGATCGCGCCCGCCTCATCCGTGTTCGCCGCATCCGTCCGCAGCGGCTGCCTCCGCGCCCGGGACACCCACGCTTCGGCGTCCACCGTGTCCTCGCGGGTGACGAGTGCCAGTGTCAGGGTGAGAGGCTCTCCGGCCTTCGTGCGTCCCGTCACCGGCAGCAGGAGCCGCTCCCCCTGGGCCAGGTCCTTCACGGGGGAGACGACCAGGGAGCCCTCTCCCAGCTGGGCCACCTCGACGCGCCCCTGCAACTCGGACCCTGGGCGCGCATGCGGTTCCAGGAAGTCCATGAAGCGCACGCGCGTCACCGTGCCCGCGGCCACGTACAGCAGGGCAGGTGCCTCCGGCCCTCCCTCGACGAGGAGGGTGCCCCGCCGCAGCTCCCGCGTGGATGCATGCGCCCTCGTCGCTGCCGTGAAGACGATGAGGGCCCAGAACAGGATGAGCCAGGAACGAGGACGCACGAAGCCTCCGAAAGGAGGCGGCACCCTAAAGGACCCAGCCAGCCCCGGGCAAGGATTGCTCGACGGTTGCGGTCAAGTCGTAGCGAGTGACTCGGGAAATAGGGTCCGCTGCGGGGGCCTGCCTACGTGCACGCCTAATGCAGGCCGAGTTCTTTGTCCCATTGATACAATCTCTGGAGCACCCATCCCGGCCGCACTCCAGAGATGCGATCGAACTCCGATGCGCCCAGCGTGGCGAGATGCTCGTGCCATGAGGCGAGATCCATCACGACTTCCGGGTGATTGAGTTGCTGCCTGTCCGCGAACGGAAGAATCTGGGGCAACTGGCGGAGGATGGTTTCGACACAGTCCTCCCTGGTTGCCCGAGCCATGCGCTCCGAGGCGACTTCGAGACGTGAACGGAGGGAGTCTCCCTCCTCAGGGCACCATGCATCCATGGCCCAACCGCAAGCAGCGGTCATGAGCTCCTCCAAGTCCAGAAACGTATTCAGCTTCTGGTGCAGGTACCGCCCGTGTTGAAGTGAGTCCCAGGAGCGCAGCACGGCCTTGAGGCGTGGCGCGGTGCGCTCCGCGCTATCGGGCGCGGGTCCAGAAATCGCGAAGAACAGTGCGCCCCAGGCCGTTTCACGAAAGAGCGGCTCATGTGAGTCGTTGATGTGGCGCTAGCTCTTCCCCAATGTTCTGGACAGGCTCAGGAGCGTCTCCCAGTATTCGTGAAGCCGCCAGGCTGGGCGCTCCTCCTGAAAGTCGACGACTTCGTGTGTGAACACGACTTCATCGGGGGCAACCGTGCGCAATTCACGTGGATGCGGGTAGGAGCCGTCGAGCTGGTACTGCTTTCCGCACCGGTGCCCTTCCGCCTTCGCCTTGCGTTTGATTGCGCTGGAGGATCCATGAAGGAAGGACGGCAGTTGGAGCGTGGTCATCTGGCAGCGCTCCATGGCGCGTGGGTGCTGAGGTGTTTGTGGGGCGGTTTCATGGAGTGAGGCGTTCCTGCTGACTAGGGACACCTGCCTACCCGCGTCAACCGTGGAGCGGTCCATGCGACACCACGTTCCCGCTCGGGCATGCTGGCTCATGAGCGGCTAAGCCAGTGGAAGTAAGTTCTTTCAGGGATGCTCCCGCGGGAAAGCACGGGGCGCCTTCCGGCCGCGCGGCGTGCCGACTGGTCCAACAATCGGACCAGTTGCTCCCCATCGCGGCCGGAACCTCCCCCCTGACAGGACTTACCCCTCCTGGCTTAGGCTCACGCCATGCCGCTCAACCTCTCCTCGCCCGTCAGCTTCCCCGTCAGCTATCACGGGTGGCGCATCGCGCTGCTCACCGTGTCTCCGGACGTGGTGACGTACTTCGGAGACTTGCTGCGCGCGCGGGGACACGAGCTGGCGGCGCTGGTGCTCCCCGCCGGTCTGAGCGGCTCGCGGCCCCAGGACGAGCAGGGCTGGTCCGTGATGCATCAGCTCGTGCGGGCGGCTCCTCCCGGCACCGACGTGCTCATCGCCAGCCAGCGCGGCCAGCTCACGCCCCTGCTGGCGGCGGTGCGGCCGGATTTCATCCTCAGCTTCTTCTTCCCCTGGCGCATCCCTCCCGAGGCGTTCTCCCTGGCTCCACTGGGCACGGTGAATGTGCACCCCTCGCTCCTGCCTCGCCACCGGGGCCCCAACCCCCTGGGCTGGACGCTGCGCGGCCACGAGCCGGAAGTCGGCCTGACGTTCCACCGCATGGAGGCGGACTTCGACACCGGCGCGGTGCTCGCCCAGGGCCGCAGGCCCATCGACGATGGGGACACGGTGGAGTCCATCCTCCGCAAGGTGATGGAGCTGTCCGGCGAGCTGCTGCCGGATGTCCTCAGCCGCGTGGCGTGGGGCGAGCCCGGAGAGCCCCAGGCCCCCGAGGGGGGCAGCTACGCGGGCCTCTTCGAGGACTCCTACCGGGAGATCGACTGGACCCAGCCGGCGCGTGCGGTGCACCTCCAGGTCCGTGCCTGCCGGATGGCTCCCCTCAAGGGGGGCAGGGCTGGCGCCGCGTTCACCACGCTCCAGGGACAGCGCGTGCGGGTGCTCAGCACCCGGCTCGTGGACTCCGGTCCGAGCGTCCCAGGCGCTCCCGGGACCGTGCTGGTGCGCCACGCGAGCGGCGTCCTGCTGGTGCAGTGCGGCGATGGTCCGCTCTGTGTGCTCCAGACCGAGCCCGGGCAGGGCTGAGGGCGCCAGGGGCCCCCGTGCGTTCGCGTCCCTTTGTGCAGTACGCTGCATATCGGCACGGGCGCACTGCGTCAGGCGGGTGGCACCCCAGGCCTCAAGTTCCTCATTTCCCTGGGCTTCGTGCCCGGCATGGTCGTTGTAGAGGGGTTGACCCACCATGTACTGCTCGTCCTGCCGCCAGGAGCGCCTCGGCGGTCTGCGCTGCGCCGCGTGCGGCAAGCCCATGACTCCGCGCCCTCGCGAGGCCCTGGAGCAAGAGCTCGCCCACGTCCAGTTCCTCCTCGGTGAGTTGCAGCACTGGGACGCCACCTACGTCACCAAGGGCGCCCGGAGCTATCTGACCCAGCGCTACGAGCGCCAGGTGCGGATCCTCCTCTCCGTCCTCGCAGAGGCTCCCGGCGCTCCCGCCCAGGAGGCTGCTCCCGCTCAGCCGGTGGCGGAGGGCGTGGGGACTCCGGAGGTTGTGAGTGCTCCGGAGGTTGTGAACGCTTCGCCCGCGACGGAGCAGGTTCCGGTTCAGGCACAGACTCAGGTAGACCCTCAGCCCCGCCCTCTCCCAGAGGGAGAGGGCGTTGGCACCGACGCAACCCAGGAGGCCCGGCACCCTCACCCCGACCCTCTCCCGGAGGGCGAGGGAGTGGATGGGCATGAGGACGAGGATGCGGAGGTGGGCGAGGGAGTGGAAGCGCGGCTTCCTCCTGTTGTCACCGAGCCTCTCTTCGAGCCTCCTCCCGTTCGCACCGTCACCGCCCGCATCGTCGAGGAGGCTTCTACCTGGGACACCATCTGGCGCCCCTTCCTCTACGAGAGCATCGGCTGGTTCATCGGCGCCTTCCTCATCGTCGCCGGTTCCCTCTACCTCGCCTTCGATAGTTGGGCCGGTCTCACCTCCTTCTCGCGCTCGCTCGTCGTCTTCGGGATGACCGCGGGCTACTCCGCCGCCTTCTCCATCTGCGGCGCACTGCTTGCCCGCCGCGAGGCCCTCGCCAGCGCCGGCCGCATCCTCGGTCTGATCGGCGCCGCCGTCGCTCCTCTCGCCGGTGTCGCCCTCGGGCCCCTCGGCAGTCTCAGCCTCGATGGCGTGCCGCTCGCCCTCCTCCTGCCGGTGCTCCTCGGCTGGTCCGTTGCCGCCGCTGCCCTCATCCGCAAGCCCGCCGAGTCCTTCGACGAGCCTTCGCGGCCCCTCGTCCAGCTCGCGTTGATCGGCACCACGTTGATGATGGGGCTCGCACCCCTCTTCGCCCGGGGAGCTTTCGCGTTCTGGTTGGACGTGCTGCCCTGCGCCCTCTTCTTCGTCCTCTCGCGCAGGCCCGTCCCCGAGCCCCGGAGCTCCAAGGCGCTCGCCTTCGTCCTCGCCGCGCCCTTCTACCTGCTGCTGCTCTACGCCATCCGCCTGCACCTGGCCCTCGCCGCCGCGGGTGTCGCCCCCTCCTTTGGCAGCTACGCCCCGCTCCTCGCCTTCCTCTTCGCCACCTGCCTCGGCTTCCGCCGCCTCCCTCCCCACGAGGCCGCCGACTCGCTCTCCGTGGGCATCGCCTCGCTCCAGGTGGGTTGCCTCGCGCTCGCCGCCACGGGCTCGCCTCCGGCCTTCTTCCTCACCGCCGCCGTCTTCACCTGGACCGTCTTCGGGCTCTCCCGCGGCGAGCTGCCCCGCGTGCGCTGGGTGTACCTCGCCTATGCCGGTGCGTACTTCTCGTATGCCTCCGCCGGCCAGCTCGTTCCCGGCGCCGTGCGGGCCCTGCTCGACTCGCTCAAGGCCTCGCTCGGCTACCCCGTGGCCGGCAAGCTCCCGTTCCACTACGGGGCGCTCTCCGCCGTGCCCTTCGTCCTCGCGGGCGCCGTCCTCGCCGGGTGGTTGCGCTCCCGTGCCGAGCGGACCTCCTCGCCGCGTGACGCGGAGTGCTCCGAGGTCCTCCTGCGCGCCACCGCCGTCGCCAGCCCGCTCTTCGTCCTCCTCGGCCACGCGGGCTCCGACCAGCGCCCGGCCTTCTGGACCGCGCTCGGGCTCATCGCCGTCTGCGTGGGCAGCGGGCTGCTCCTCGAGCGCCTCTACCTGTCCACCGTTGGCGCCGCGCTCACCTTCTTCCTCGCGATCTCCGCCCACTCCCTCTTCGGCACCGCCGGAGCCTCGCTCGTGTGTGGTGGGGTGGCGCTCGCGTTCGCCGCGCTGTCGCTCGTCTGCACCCGCCGCACGTGCCTCGCCTTCAGCGCGGCGGTGGCGTGGCTCTCCTTCATCGGCTTCGTCTTCAGCCTCGGCGCGGGAGCCCGTGCCTCCGCGCTGACGGGCCTGGTGCTCTGTGGCACCGCCGCGCTCCTCGTGGCGTGGAACCTCGCCAACCCCTACCTGCTCGCGGTCGCGGCCTTCGGCGCCGCCGCCGTGGTGCCCAAGCTCGCCAGCCTCGCCCACCCCTCCTGGGTGCCCGTGGCGCTCGCCGTCTCCGCGCTGGGGCTCGCCGCCCTGGGTGGGCTCGGGGGCCGGGCGCGACTGCTCGGCTGGCCCGGGGTGGCCTATGCCCTCCTGGCGTTCCTCTGGGGCCTCTCCCTCCAGGTGCCCTGGTTCGGCGTCACGGTGCTCCTGGCCGCCGCCGCCGTGGCCGTGGCCTCGCGCGCCACGCCCGAGTTCCGTCCGTTCGCGGTCATCCTCGCCGGCTTCGCGTTGCTGCCCCGCGTGGGTGGCTTCTCCGCCTGGCCGTGGATGACGCCGGCCCTGTCCGTGGCCTTCTTCGTCCCCTGGGCCCTGGGGGCCTCGGTGGCCGCCGCGCGCTGGGGGCGCAGTGCCAGCACCTTCACCGCGGGCCTCGTCGCGCTCGTGTACCCCCTGGTGGTGGTGGCGGCGGCGCGGGGACAGCAACCGTACCCGCTCGCGCTCGGCGTCGCGCTCGGGGCCCTCCTCACCGCGCGCGCGCTGCACGCGTCCGTCAGTGTCGTCGCCGCCTCCTTGTGGGCCGCCGTCTTCGTCATCCAGTCCACCCAGGCCTCGCACTCGCTGGTGCTGGCCACGCTGCTGAGCCTCCTGGCCCTCCTCGAGTCGCACCGCGCGGCCTTCCGCCTCCTCACCGGGGAGCGCCGCTTCTCGCTCGCGTCGACGCTCTGCGCCCTGGGCTTCCTGCTCCTCGCGTGCGGGGATGCCCGGGGGGGCGTGTCCCTGGCGGTGCTCGCGGGCACGGTGCTGCTGCCCCTGGTGTGGACGCGCGCCAACCGCCAGCCCTTCTTCGCGGGCCTCGCGCCGCTGCTCTCGCTCCTGCTCGTCCTCCGGACGGATCTGTCCATGCCCTGGGCCGCCGCGCTGCCGCTGCTCGCGCTCGGGGTGGTGCGCGCCGCGGAGCACCTGCCGGCCGCCCGTCACCTCCTGCTCGGCTCGTCCGAGGAGACGCTGGCGCGCGAGCTGTCCATGTGGATGCAGGGTGCGCTGACGCTGGCGGGCGTGGTGCTGGTGCCCGAGACGAGGGCCGCGCCTTGGGTCCTCGCTCCCCTCGTGGCCTCCCTCGTGCTGATGCCGGGGCCGAGGCCCTCGGTGCGCGTGGGGCTCGGGGTGGGCCTGCTGCTCTTCTGCTTCCCGCTCCACCTGGGCACCATCGTCCTGCTGCTGGCGCTCGGCTTGCTCACGCACCACACCCCTGGCGTGCTGTGGGCCTTCTTCCGCTCGCCGCCGGACGCGTCGCTGCGTCCGCTCACCGTGGTGGCGGCGCTCGCGCTCTGCGGGTGGCGCCTGCTGCTGGATGCGCCCACGCCGGCGGCCATCGCCCTGCTGGCGGGCGTGCTGCTGGTGGGGGCCTTCCTCCTCTCGCGGCGCTGGATGCTGACGGCCTCGGTGCTCGTGCTCGCCGGGGCCTCGCTGGGCAGGACGGCGGAGCATGGCTTCCTCGAGTGGCGTCCGGAGGCGGCGTTGGCCTTCGCCGCGGTGGCACTCGGTGCGGCGGTCCTGTCCGCCCTGTGCCAGGTGGGAGGCATCCAGCGCGCCCTGACGCGGCTGGCCGGGCTCCTGTCGCCGGGGCTCCCCGACACGTGGAGCGAGCCGTTGTGGACGGCGGGCGCCCTCACCACGGCGGTGCCCGTGGGGGTGCACCTGCTGAACCACGGGCCGGGCGCGCTGCCGCTTCCGGTGGCGCTGCTGGCCGGGCTCGCCGCGCTGGTGTTGATGGTGTCGCGCGAGCGGGAGATGGCCAACGTGGCCGCCGCGCTGCTGGCGGGCGTGGTCATCGCGGCGGTGCCTCCGCTCTGGTCTCCCGCGGTGGTGAGCGTCACGGGGCTCGTGCTGTGCATGGTGGGCACCTGGCTGGATGACCGGGACGTGGCGGTGGGCGCCGCGCTGCACCACGCGGGCTGGGTGCTGGCGCTCCTGTCCATCTTCGGCCTCCGGGATTTGAAGCACCCGGGCACGGCGGTCTGTTTCTTCTCCGGCATCGTGACGGCCTGGGCGGTGGTGTACCGGCGCCCCGAGCGCGCGGTGGTGGGCTGGGTGGCCTCGCTGGTGGGGCTGCACGCGCTGCTCGCGCACGTGGGCGCGCTGTTCTCCACCGGCCGGGGCTGGGAGTTCATCCTCCCGTTCTTCGGGGCGCTCAGCGCGCTGCTGGCCACGGCGGCCCTGTTCCTCGCGAGCGACCGGGTGCGCCGGGGCGTGGGGCACTCCTTCACGGTGGTGGCCCTGGTGGAGGTGCTCGGCGGCCTGGTGCTGGTGCCCGGAGCGGCCGGGGTGATGGTGGCGGCGCTCGTCGACTGCGCGTGCCTGGCGGTGCTCTTCTTCGCGCTGGTGCGCCGCGCCGTGCGCGAGGAGGACGAGACCTCCGCCTTCCTCGCGGTGTGGACGGTGGTGCTCGGCTACCTGTCCGTGCGCCTGCACGCGCTGGCCTCGGGGCTGGGCACGGCGGACAGCCTGGTGGCGCTGGTGGGCGGTGCGCTCTTCTCTGGCCTCTACGTCTTCGCGATGCGCGAGGGCTCGGGACTGCCCGCCTTCCGCCGGCCGGCGCTGTGGGCGGCCTTCCTCTTCCCCATGGCGGGCCTGCTCACCGCGCCGTGGAACCAGCCGCTGTACGTGGCGGCCCTGCTGGTGGGCTACGCGGCCCACTTCGCCGCGCTGGCCGCGCACCCCTCGCAGCGCGGGGTGTCCTCGCTCGTCTCGGTGGGCGC
>DASQMW010000234.1:0-11603 GCA_035645295.1 Archangium sp. | reverse complement strand
GGGCTCTCGCGTCGTCTTCCCAGTGCCCGTCGACTCCACCGTGTCGCGGGTGACCTTCTCCCTGAGTGGAAGCCCGTCCCTGCGGCTCACCCGGCCCGATGGCTCGCCGGTGCTGGGCGTGGAGCCGGGAGTGCAACGCGTCCAGCTCTCGACGGGGGTGCTGGTGACGGTGCTCAACCCTCCGCCCGGCGTGTGGACCGCGACGATGGACCCGCCCGGTGGATACTCCTTCAACGTCCTCGGCGAGAGCCCGGTGGACCTGGACCGCTTCGAGCTCGTCGAGACCGCCGGGCGTCCGGGGCACCAGGGATACTTCGCGCTGGAGGGCCTTCCGGTGCTCTCCACCCCGACCACCGTGGTGGCCGGGCTCTCCGGCGGCATCACCTCCGCGCGCTTCGAGTTGAGGGCTCAGGCGGGCGCGCTCCTCCAAGCGATGGAATTGACGCCCGCGCTGGGAGTCCCTCCGCTGGAGTTCGCCGGGACGGTGGTGCTTCCCTCCAGTCCCTTCGCCGTCTACGCGCTGGGCACCCTGCCCGGTGGAGAGTCCTGGCAGCGGATGCGGACCCGGAGGATCCAACCCCAGACGGTGCGTCTCCTCGCGCCGCCGCTCCGGACGCTCAGCCCTGGCGCGCGGACCTCCTATACCTTCCAGGTGGAGAACTCCGGCGCTCCGGGGACCTTCCGCGCCACCGTGCGGGATGACCGGCGTTTCGTCACCGGTGCCTCTCCCGAGTCCTTCACCCTCGGCAGCGGGGAGCGCCGCTCCATCACCGTGCACATGGAGGTGCCGGAGGACGTGGCTCCGGGCACGGCCGGCACCCTGATCGCAACGGTGGAGAGCACCTCTACGGCGGGTGCGCGCAACTTCGCGGTGGTGCGGAGCGTGCTGGGCCCGAAGGTCACGGTGGACTGTGGCGGGGCCCGGCCTGATGCCGCGGTCTTGTGGCCACCGAATCACGGCTTCGTCCCGGTGGGAGTGGACGGGGTGGCCAGCTCCGACGGGAGTCCGGTCCGCATCACCATCGATCAGGTGCTCCAGAGCGAGGCTCCCCAGGCTCGGGGAGAGGGAGGCACCTGCCCCGACGTCCGGGGGCTCGGGGCCTCCACGGTGCAGCTGCGCGCCGAGCGGAGCGGCTCGGGTCCCGGGCGTCTCTACCTGCTGCGGTTCACCGCCAGCACGGACACCGGGACTGCCTGTACGGGAAGCGTCCAGGTATGCGTGCCTCATGACAAGAAGGGCACCTGTCCCGCGGCCCGCGCGGCCTTTGATTCCAGCGTCTGCCGGTAGGGTGGTGCGGGGGTGGGGCCCCCAGTAGACGAACTTCATTCCGAGGAGGCGTCCGCCCCGCTCATGGCTTCGTCCTGTAGAGTGGGAGCCGCGATGAGCGACTCCCGGACCCCCCCTCCGCCCGCCAGGCCCCCTCTCGCGGAGCACCTCGCGGCGGATGTCGCGGCGGTGGGCCGCATCGACGCCGTCAAGACGGTGCTGCGGGTGCTCCTGCAGACGACGGGCCTGGGTCTCGCGGTGGTGGCCCGCGTCACGGCCGAGTCCTGGACGTGCTGCGCCGTGCTGGATGAGATCGACTTCGGGCTGCGCCCGGGTGACACGCTGGAGCTCGTCACGACCTTCTGCAACACGGTTCGCGGCTCGGCGGCGCCGCTGGTCATCACCCATGCGAGCAAGGATCCCCGGTTCACCCACCACCCGGCGCCGAAGCTCTACAACGTCGAGAGCTACATCGCCGTGCCCTTGCTGCGGCGGGACGGGAGCTTCTTCGGTGTGATGTGCGCGCTCGACCCGAAGCCGGCCGGCATCACCGTGGACAAGCTGGAGATCTTCCGCCACCTCGCGGACCTCGTCGGCCACCAGTTGGAGCACGAGGACGAGTTGGGCCGGCGCGATGCCCAGCTGTTCAGCGCCCGCGAGGCCACCCAGTTGCGCGAGCAGTTGATCGGCATCGTGAGCCACGATCTGCGCAACCCCCTCAATGCCATCACCTTGTCGGCCGCGACGCTGCTGCGCCGCACGGACCTGGATGACCGGGCCCGCCGGGGCATCCACCGCATCCTGGATGCCGCGGATCGGGCCAACCGGCTCATCCGGGATCTGCTCGACTTCACCCAGGCGCGCATGGGCCAGACGTTGCCGGTGAAGCGCCAGGCCATGGATCTCCATGCCCTCACCCAGCAGGTGGTGGACGAGGTGCGGACGGCAGCCGTGGAGCGGGAGCTGGAGCTGGAGAGCGAGGGGGACGGGCAGGGCGAGTGGGATCCGGACCGCATCGCGCAGGTGCTCACCAACCTGCTCACCAATGCCTTGCAGTACAGCCCCGCCGGGACGCCCATCCGGGTGAGGACGCGGGGCGACGCCACGGCGGTCCTCCTCACGGTGAGCAACGAGGGGCCGCCCATCCCGGCAGAGCTGCTGCCCACCCTCTTCGAGCCGATGACGCGTGGCACCGGGGAGGGGAGTGAGCGCCGCAGCATCGGCCTGGGCCTCTTCATCGTGGACCAGATCGTCCGGGCCCACGGGGGCCGCATCGAGGTGAGCTCCACGGCGGAGGCGGGCACGTCCTTCCGCGTCCTGCTTCCCCGCTGCGCCGCGTAGCGGGTGCTTCCTACTCGGACCAGACGAGCGCCAGGTCGAGCTCGAGGGCATCGAAGGGCTCGGCGCGCACCCGCTCTTCTCCGGCGAAGGAGTGGACGAGGAGCCATTCGCGCTCGATGAGCCGGAACACATCGAGCGTGTGGGCCAGCGGGTCCACGTGCCACACGTGCCGCACGCCCTCCCGGGCGTAGATGCGCATCTTCTGGACCTTGTCCCTGCGCCGCGTGCGCTCGGAGAGGATCTCGCACGCCCAGTCCGGCGCGAGGTCGTAGTGCGCTGGGGCGTCGTCTCCTCCCACGGCGCGTGGCAGGCGCTCGCGCCTCCACCCGGCGAGGTCCGGGATGAGCTTGTCCGGCCGGGCGCCGAGGTGCAGCTCCGGCTCGTAGAGGATGACCCAGCCGCCCGGCCCACCACTGCCCAACTTGAAGGGCCCTCCAAGGAGGATGCCCAGGTTCGACGCCACGTTGGCATGGGGGCGGGCGGGGCGCGGGCTGAGGTGCAGCGCACCGTTCAGGATCTGCGCCACCATCTCCTCCGGCGCTGCCTGGAAGGCCGCCTCGACGGACGGGGCGTTTCGCTCGGTGGACTCGGAGTCGGGAGGACGGCGGGTGGCCATGAGGGAGGATTTCATCATGCCGCCCGCCCCGTGCAATGCCGGGGCCGGGCGAGGCAAACCCTTCCAGACATCAGGCGCGGCTGTCCGTCCACTGGAGCTCGCTCAGCTCCCGGCCGAGCTGCTCCCGCCGGCCCTCGGCCTGGGTGACGGCTTGTTCCAGGCGATCGGGGTCATAGGCCTGCGCCTGGGTGGGGGAGAAGATTTCCGCCACCTTGCGCAGCAGGCCGCACAGGCGCTCGATATCGGCGCGGGACGTCGCGGTGGCCTGCTTCAGCCGCCGCAGTGAGTCCTCGAGCAGGGGCTCCGCTACCACGCGCTTCAGCTCCTCGGCGGTGTTCACCCGGGTGCCCTTGCCCAGCAGTCCCGCGAGCACGCCTCCGAGCAACGCCGCTCCCATCACCGCCCACCCGCCGTGCTTGCGCGCCACGCCCGTCAACAGCGCCGCGCCCACTCCGGCCATTCCGCCCGTGCGCGCGAAGCCCCAGTCGAAGAAGAGCGAGCGTGGTTCGACGAGCCGGCCGAAGCGGTCCGCCAGTGCCAGCTTGGCCTTGCCGTCAGTCTTGTCCTTGATGTCCCGCGCCAGCTCGCGTGCCAGCACCTCGTCGAGCCGCTGGCGCAGTGCGTGTGAGTGGGGCTCCACCCGGGCGCTCAGCTTCTCCCGGAAGGCCTGCGTCAACCGGCGCTGGGCCTCGGGCAGCCGGGGCTCCAGCTCGCGCAGACTGTCCTCCGCGAGCCGGGGCAGCTCGCCCTCCAGCCGCTGGCTCTCCTCGCGCAGCAGCTCGTCCAGGCTCAACTGAAGGCGCGCGAGCGTCTCCGGCCGCAGCTTCGCCAGGCCCCTCATCCCGAGCAGCGTGTGCACGTCCTCGAGCAGAGCGCTCCAGTCCTTCAGGGCCTCCTCGAGCAGCACCCGCTGCCGCTGCGCCAGCTTCCCGGCCAGCTCCTCGCGCAGGGACTCCAACCCCGCGCCCCCCGTCCCGGAGACGGTGAAGACAGACAGCGTCCGGTGCGGCACCGCTTCCCGCAGCACCTGCTCGAGCCGTTCACGCGCGCCGTCCGGAGTCAGCCCCTCCGGGAGCAGATCGCAGCGCGTGAGGACGAGCTGGAGCGAACCCTCGGGGAACTCCCTGGCGAGCTGCTGGAGCCACGCCCGCACTTCCTGGGACGGGGGCGCTCCCGCGGCGAGCACCAGCAGGCAGTGCTCGGCCAGCTCGCCCACGCTCAAGCCTCCCTCTTCCCCGGAGCCGCCGGACTCCACCTCCAGCCACTTCCAGGGGACGTCCGGGCCCAGGGCCCTCAGGAGCGTGCTCTTGCCCACCGACGCGCCGCCGGCCACGGCCACCACCGGCCGGGCGATGCGCTCCAGCTCCATCGGAGTCCTCTCCAACTCCCAGGCGAACGGCACCTGCTCGAAGAGGCTCCGCCGCTCAGCGGCCAGGCTCCGAGCCAGCTGCGACTGCTCCCGGATGTGCTCGTCGTGCTTCATGACCTTCCTCACTCGCACGCTCAGCGTAGCGCACCGGGCGCCCTGTCATGTCCATTGCAGAACACTTTCGAATCGTGGCACAGCTTGGAGTCACAACGATGATGGACATCTCCGGCCATACCCTGCGCGGCGCGTTGCGAGCCACGGGCGTGAACCTGCTCTTTCACGCGGTTGCGGGAAGGACAACCGGCCCGTCATCGTCAAGACGCCCGCGCAGCCCTCGCCCGGCCCGCGCGAGTGGGAACGCTACCGCCGCGAGCACGGCATCCTCCAGCGGCTCCGGGACGTGGGGGGCGTACCCCGGGTGCATGCCTGCGAGCTCGTCCAGGAGCGCCCCGTGCTGCTGCTGGAGGAAGTGCAGGGCGAGCCCCTGTCGACGCGGGTGGGCCAGCGGCTCGAGCTCACCGCCTTCCTCTCGCTGGCCATCTTCCTGGCCTCGACGCTCGGGGAGATCCACCGGCGCGGCGTCATCCACAAGGACCTGAAGCCCTCCAACCTGATCCTCACGCCGCAAGGGGAGGGGCGCATCATCGACTTCGGCTCCGCGACGCTGCAGCGGGTGGAGCACGTGGACGCGGCGGTGCCCCACTTCATCGACGGGACGCTGGCGTACATGTCTCCGGAGCAGACGGGGCGGATGAACCGGGCGGTGGACTACCGCACGGACTTCTACTTCCTGGGCGTCACCTTCTATGAGCTGCTGACGGGCAGCCTGCCCTTCCAGGCGAGGGACGTGCTGGGGTGGTTCCACGCGCACCTGGCCAGCCATCCCCCGCCGCCGCACGAGCTCGTCGCTTCGGTGCCGCGGGCCCTGTCCGCCATCGTGATGAAGCTGTTGGCCAAGGCCGCCGAGGAGCGCTACCAGGGCGCGGACGGGCTGAAGGCGGACCTGGAGCGGTGCCGGGAGCGGCTGCCGCGGGGCGAGCGCGACGTCTTCCCGCTGGGCGAGCACGACTTCCCCCACCACTTCCAGATGCCCCAGCGGCTCTACGGGCGCGAGGCCCCGGTGGCCACGCTCGTGGAGAGCTTCCAGCGGACGGCGCGAGGGGAGGGGCCGGAGCTGGTGCTCACGGCGTGCGCGGAGCACGAGTCCACGCATGACACGGACTCGTCGCAGATCGACGCGCTCACCGTGGTGAAGGCGCAGCGGGCCATCTCCGGGGAGATCGTCCAGGAGCGGCTGGTGACCACGCTCATGCAGGTGGCCATCGAGAACGCGGGGGCCCAGCGCGGCGCGCTGCTGCTGGTGCGGGGGGACACGCTCCGGGTGATGGCCATCTCCGGCGAGTCACCGGAGGACCCCATCGTCCTGCCCCCCCGAGGGGGCACCGGCCGAGCTGCCGTGGACGCTCATCGCCTACGTCAAACGCACGCGCGAGGACGTGCTCCGAGCACATCCGCTCCATCGTCCAGGTGCAGCAGACCTATGCGAAGACGGCGCTGCTCATCGACGAGTGCGAGCTGTCGGAGCTCGTGGACGACGCGATGCGCATCCAGATGCCGGCGCTCGAGCGCCACGGCGTCACCGTCACCCGCGAGCTGAAGGACTCGCGCAAGGTGCGCGTGAACAGGCACAAGGTGCTGCAAATCCTCATCAACCTCGTGAGCAACGCCAAATACTCAATGGACGGGATGCCCGAGGGAGAGCGGCGGATGCTCGTGCGGCTCTCCATCGAGGGGAACAAGGCCCGCATCCAGGTGGTGGACAGTGGAGTGGGCATCGCGAAGGATATCCGCGAGCGGCTCTTCTCGCACGGCTTCACCACGCGCAAGGATGGCCATGGCTTCGGCCTGCACTCGAGCGCGCTCGCCGCGCAGCTGCTGGGAGGCACGCTCCAGCTGGAGAGCGACGGGCCGGGCAAGGGCGCCACGGCCACACTCGAGCTCCCCCTCCCGTAGCGGTCCCCTCTTCCTTTGGGCTTGCCAGGCCCAACGCGGTCACGACTCCGGGGGCGGGCTGTCGAGGCCCTTTAGCTGTTCCTCGGCGGCCTGACGGAATCGCGGCACGACCTCCGCGGCGAGCACGTCACGCATCTGCTGGCGTGCACCTTCGATGTCACCCGAGTCCCGGAGGCTCGTCATCCGGAACATGGCGTGCAGGAATCGGCGTCTGGCTTTCCGGAAGCGCGAGAGAATCATCCTCATCAGGGCCTCGGCGCCTTCCGGACTCTTGAGGGCTTCTTCGGTCTCGGTCTCGGTGACGGCTGCCGTGGGGGCGGTCCGGCGTAGAAGGTCGCGCAAGTCGCCGGTGAGCTCCAGGGCGAACCCCTGCTGGATGCGCTGCGTGAGGACGGCGAGTTGGTCTCGGTCGGGCAGGTCCGGATTGAGTCGCCCGGTTGCGTGCACCTCCGCAAGCCCGTTCAACCTCATGAGGGTTCTTTCGGCCAGCCCCCGGTAGAAGGGGACAACCTCCATGGCGAGCACGTCGCGCATGACTTGCTGGGCCCCCTCCAGGTCCCCTTTCTCTTGAAGCTCCTCCGCCCGGTCTTCAGCCTTGCCGAGCCGATACTCTCCATCCCGGATGCGTTGGCGAATCTCCCTTAGCAGGGTCGTTGCGGTGGGCACACCGCGCAGAGCATCTTCCGCGTCCTGCTCGCTGATGGCCACCTCTCGGGCGCTCTTGAGCAACAGGGCTCGGGTATCATCCGAAAGCTCCAGCGGCTCGCTACGTTTCAGTACTCTCTGAGCCAAATCCCGAATGCGGTCCCAGTTGATTTCGTCAGACACGGCTTCTCACCCTAATCACGGGGTTTGCACATATCACGGGGCCATTCATGCTGCCCCTCACACAAGCGCATGCAATCGTGGCAATTGCCCGTCCACTTACGATCCTGGCACCTGTTGTAGTTGCGGATGCAATCCTGTTTCCACTCGGGCAGAGAATCGTTGTTGGAGTAGTCGTCATCGTCAGCGTCGGTATCGGAGCCAGCGCGCACGGCCCTGAGCACCTGCTCAACCTCGGATGGCGTGGCTCCACAAGCGCCTACCGGGTCCTGTGGATGCTTTTTGATACAGCACGTCATGGTGGAGTCGCCAGGCCGGCAGTCCATCGTGGCCGCTTGCGCCAGGACTACGGGACGGTTCGACGTGTAGGCGTAGGGCGTCGTCCCACCGGAGTAGGCGTAATGCCCCCTGCCAGCCGAGCAACCGGACGCGAGCACCCCGCACAACCCAACTCCGAGGCGAATAACACGGCTCATGCGGCCGGAAGAGTGCTCAACGGAATTCATCAACAATGTAGACTCCAGTGAGAGAATTCGAGCAGCTCATTGAGTCAGGGTGAGGGTCTACACGCGAGGACGACCCTCACCTCCCGTATCCACTTACGGCGCCGAGCACTTCACCGGGCCGAGCGAGGCCTGGAAGTAATAGCCATACAGGTTCGGCGTGAGCGAGAAGTTGCACGTGTTCACGTCGTTGGGGTCCAGGTTGGGGTGGCTCTGGATGTAGCGGGCGACGTAGTCGCGCACCCCATCCGCCGAGGTCCAGAGCACGGTGCCCTCCTTGAACATGGAGTAGCCGCCACCGCCGCTGGCCCGGTAGTTGTTGATGGCGATGCGGAAGGACTGATCATCCCGCACGTCCAGGCCCTTGTAGCGCAGGTGGGTGAGGCGCGAGCCCACGGGCTTCGTGAGGTCGTACCCGTACTCGATGCGCGAGTAGAGGTCCCAGTTGTAGTTCTGCACGTTGCCCACCTTGGCCGACTCCGGCCTGGAGGCCTCCGGCGGGGCGCTGGGGTTCCACTGCGCGAAGTACCCGGCGTTGAGCTCCAGCGCGCGGCGCAGGATGGAGCCGTTGATCTCCATCACATACAGCGTGTTGTCGTAGATGTAGATGCTGTAGGCATCGCGCAGGGTGATGTCACCGGCGGGCAACATGCCCTCGTCGGTGAAGAGCGCGGCGAGCGAGAAGTCCACCGGATGGCCGTTCTCCTCGGCGGCCTCCTCCTGCACGGTGTTGATGAGATCGGCCAGGGCGCTGTCCACGTAGCGGGCGGCGTAGCCTCCGGGGAAGGCGGCGCGGGTGGTGCCGAGCTTCGCGCTCACGTAGTTCAGCGTGGTGTCGTGGTGCACCTGGGTGAGCTGCGTCACCTGCGCGTCCTGCTCCACGCTGGCGTTCACCTCGAGCAGGCGCGAGTCCTTGCCCTCCACCTTCCAGCGGCCGTCCGTGTGGACGATCGACAGGTCCACCAGGCCCAGGTGGCTGCCCCAGCGGTTGGGCTGGATGAGAAGCACGTCCTGGCCCTGGCCGTTCTTCAGCAGCATCTTCGGGATGGGCTGGTGGGTGTGGCCGGTGAGCAGCACGTCGATGCCCTCGACTTGCTGGGCGATCTGCACCGCCTGGTTCTCGCCGGGGAGGTTGCCGCGGTCGGCCCACCTGGTGGGGTCGGCGTAGTCGGTCAACCAGGAGGCGGGGTTGCTGGCACTGCCAGTGGGCTGCTTGTTTGGGCCGCTGTGGATGGCGACCACCACCACGTCGGCGCCCTCCTGCCGCATCCTCGGCACGTACACCCGGGCCGTCTCCAGCGGATCATCGAAGCGCAGGCCGGGGATGTTCTCCGGACGCTCCCACGTCGTCACGCCGGGCGTCACCAGGCCGAGGATGCCCACCTTCACCCCGCACACGTCCTTGAGCAGGTAGGGGGTGAAGGCCTCACCGCCGCCGTCGCTCTGGCGGATGTTGGCGCCGAGCAGGGGGAAGCCGACCTCGCCCTTGAACTTGGAGAGGACGCCGAGGCCGTAGTTGAACTCGTGGTTGCCGAGCGCCATGGCGTCATAGCGCAGCTCATTCATCGCCACGGCCATGGGGTGCTGGGGCGCGTTGTCCACCAGGGCGTAGTAGGTGCCCAGCGGCGTGCCCTGGATGGTGTCGCCCGTGTCGATGAGCAGGTTGCAGCCGGGGTTCTCCGCGCGCGCCTGCTTCACGAGCGTGGCCACCTTGGACAGACCGCGCTGGGGGTCCGCCTTTCCGGTGAAGTAGTCCCAGGGGAAGAGGTTGGTGTGCAGATCGCTCGTCTGCATCAGCCGCACCGTGCGCGGCGAGGTGTCCACGGGTGGCGGCTGCGGCTCGGGATCGTCGCAAGCGGTGAGCTGGAGCAGTGCACAGGCGCCCAGCAGGGGAAGAAGCGGGCGGCGAGGGCTGGCGGGAAGACGCGGAGACATGGGAGGTGACCTCGGAGGAAATACCAGAGGCCCGGGTGATGCTCCTGGGCGTGCCTCTCCTATGGGGCCGCATACCTCCTTGCAATCAACAGGAGCGGGTCATGTTCCACCGTGCTCGTTTGACGCCCCGCCCGGCACGCTGGCAGCCTTCAGGCGTGAGCGACCTCTTCACGCCCCTGTCTCCCGCCCAGAAGACCGACTTCCAACGGCGCTACCTCGCGTACCTGCGCGGCCGCGACGGCGAGCCCCAGTGGCAGACCCACACCTTCTCGGTCCGCGAGACGTTCTACCGGAACCTCGAGCAGCGTCCCGTGCGCCGCACCGGAGCGCCGGTGGTCCACCAGGACGTGTTCAACCGCCACCATGAGCAATACCGGCCCGGGGAGAAGCTCGACGAGCCCACGCTCTGGGCGCTGTGCGTGGCGAAGACCAACCGGGGCGAGCGCTTCGGCGTCGAATACGCCCATCGGATCGGCAACGTGGAGCGCGATGGCGACCCGGACAATCCGCTGACGTACATCGGAATCGAGGAGTTCTATCACACGCGGATTCTGCGGGACGCGCTGCGGGTGATTGGCGTCGAGATGGAGATGCTCAATCCCACCCTCGGCCAGCAATTCATCATCAAGACGATGGCGCGGCTGCCGAAGACGATGGGCTATCCGATCATCTTCTGTGGAGAGATTTGCGGCGTGGCGTTCTTCCACCTGCTGCTGCACAAGGCGCGGGAGCTCTTCGGGGATCAGCCCGAGCCGCTGGCGCGCATCGAGGGGCTGTTCGCGCAAATCATGGTGGACGAGGTGGGCCACGTGCACTTCGCGCGCAGCCAGATGGACGCACCGGGGCTGGCGCTGGCGAAGCGGTTACTGCCGCTGGTGGCGCACGGCCTCGTGGATGGAATGCCCGAGTACTACCAGCTCTTCGGGCGCGAGCGGCTGATGCAGGAGATCCTCCGCGCCGACGTGGACACCGCCGCCCTGCCGTACCCGGATCGCTTCCTCCCGTTCGAATCGGCGGAGCCGGACCGGTCCGCGGCCTGAGCGCCGCGTTTCCCGCTACACCCCCGGAGCCACTCCCTGGGCGCGCTCCTGGCGGCGGCGGCGCACGGCGCGCCAGGTGAGGAACAGTCCCAGCAGCAGCACGAGCACCGCCGCCACGGTGAACATGAGGCCCATGCGGCTGGCCTGGTGCCGGTTGTCGTGCCACATGGTGAAGCCCGGCGCCTCGGGGTTCTGGTGGAAGCGGTTGACGGAGATGACGGTGCGGTTGGCCTCCCGCTCCTCCGCCATCCAGTGGTGCGACAGGGGGAACTCGCCTCGCGTCGTGACGAGCACCGGGCGGTAGATGTTCTGTTGCTCGCCCCGGGGGCTCCGGTCCCGCTCGACGCGGGCGCCCTGGATTTCCGCCCGCGTGAAGGTGAGGGGCTCTTCCCGGCTGAGAAAACCGATGCGCGTGAGGGTGCAGGGCCCTCCGCGCTGGCACTGGAACTCGATGCGGGCCTTCGTGTCCAGGAACGCCAGCCCGAAGATGAAGAAGGGCACGGACAACGCCAGGACGCCGATGGCGCCGATGAACAGGGAGCGCGAGGGGGTGACGGAGGGCGCGGAATCGCTCACGGTCCCGTCATAGACCCGGTTCCAGGTGGGGAGCACGCGCAAACGCACGCCCGGCTCCGTTGACCGGTGCTCACCCCGTCCGCCCCGAGTGTCCACCACCGGGGCTCCGGGCTCCTGG
>DASQMW010000233.1:0-3959 GCA_035645295.1 Archangium sp. | reverse complement strand
TGCTCGAGCGCGGCGACGCCGCGCTCGAGCACCCGGCCCTCCACGCGCAACGCGCAGGGCAGCATCACGGTGGCGGGCCGGGACGCGGGAACGAGCACCACCCGCTGGCCATGGCCCGCCGCGCGGGCCCACACGCCGTAGCGCGCCTGGGGGAGCAGCCCCTCCACCTCGAAGGCGCCCGTCTCGTCGCTCTCCACCTCCCTCAGGCGCCGCACGGGCGCCAGGCTCACCACGGTGACGCGGGCCCGGGCCACGCCACCCGCCACGTCCACCACCTGGCCCATCAGGCGCACACCGTCTGTCACCACCAGGCGCACCTCGGAAGGGCCCGGATGCACGTCCAGGGCGAGCGCCGCGGGCCGCCCTCCCACCTCGGCCAGCAGGTGGTAGTGGCCCTCGGGGAGCCGCAGCAGGAAGTCTCCGTCCGGGCCCGTGGTGGTGGTGGCCCGCGGAGGCGCCTCCCGTGATTCCGCGGCCACGTGCTGCTCCAGGCCCTCCCGCGTCAGGGCGGGCCCGGCCTCGAAGGCGAGCACCTGGGCCGCCACGGGCAGTCCCTGGGCATCCTGGACCCACCCGCGCAGCGCGGCGCGCTCATGGGCCGCTGGGACCGGCGCGGAGGAGTCCGGGCCCGTACCGGCAGCCCGCGTCTTCGTGGAGGCCCTTCGCCCATCCGTGCCGCCGGGCGCGAGGGCCAGGAGGAGCGCCAGCAGCAGGAGCGAGGCTCCGCCCGCGACAAGCCTGTACCTCATCGGAAAAGCCCCTTCCCGGCGCGTGCCAACATTCGAGAAGTATAGCGGGGATGAAGCGGCTGGCCCGCCACGGGAGCGGCATCGGCGTACACAAGTGGGTGACGTCAGCGCACGCCCAGCATGACGGCGCGGGACTCCTCGAACCGTCCGGCCAGGAAGCCCATCAACGCGCGCACCCGTGGCACCTTGTGGGCCTCGCGCGAGGCCACGAGCCACACGTCCTCCAGGGGCAGCTCCATCTCCGGGAGCACGGGCCGTAACTCCGGGTAGAGACTGGCCAGCGCGCACGGCAGCGCCGCCACGCCCTGGTGGGCCGCCACCGCGCCCGCGACGGCCATGGCCGCGTTGCTGCGAAAGACAAAGCGCCCCCCCCCACTCCTCCAACACGCGCACCTGCGGCATGCGCGAGAGCGCCGTGTCGAAGCCCACCAGCGCATGGCCCGCCAGGTCACCCGCCGAGCGCAGGGGCGCGGCGCGCTCCAGATAGCAGGCGCTCGCGTAGAGCCTCCAGGCGAGCTGCCCCACCTTGCGCGCCACCAGCGAGTCCCCCTTGGGACGCACCGTGCGCGCGCTGGGCCTCTGCTTCCGGCCACTCGAGGAGACGTGGAGTGGTTCGCCACGCACGGGTACGTGGACCGGGCTCGCCTGCCACGGAGCGGGGAGACCCTGGCACCGGCCCTGCCGCGGTGAAGCAGGAGCGCCGCCCTACATCGTGCACTCGCGGGTGCCCCAGCGGGCACGCAGCACACGGCACAAGGTGGACGCCATGTTTTCCGAAGACACGGTGACCCTGCTCGTCGTTGAAGAAACCTTGGGCGAGAGCGTGACAACGCCGGTGGTCGCGTCCTTTTCGTATTCCATCGCCCAATGCGCCAGATGGCTCAAGTTGTCGAAGTCGTACTTCGTCCCGAAGACAACCTCGGTCGTGGGGTCGCTCGGATATTCGGTGAGCAATGTCGCATTGGCCGAGGCCCAGCGGCCTGCTGGAGCCCAGGCGGAGACCGCGTTGTCGCCATAGTTGCTGGTAACAATCTGGTATTCCGTGTCCTTGCGAACGTAGTGCGCGATATCGTTCCCCGACGTGTAGAGCTGAAAGACGTTGGGGGTCGTCGGACTGATGCGGCCATGGACGATGTACGTGCCCAGCCCGAGGAAGATGTCGCGCTTCAAGCTGTCATTCATGAGGTAGTAGGTGCCGTTCGCGTTGTGCACCTGCTTCGCCCCACCACCGGAATCCGAGAAATAATTGCTGAAGTGTGGACCGTTGAAGGCCGGATCCAGTGCATACAGGGCATTGAGCGCCCACTGCACGGGGTCGGTGCCATTCAGGTTGTCGTAAAGAGGGCCCGGGTTCGAATCGACGCTCGGCGCAAGCCTTCCGTGCCACTGGCCATCGCCCCCGTTGGGACAGTTGCCCGGCGTGTTGCCATTCACGTTGCAACCCGCCACCTTCGCGATGCTGTCGCCGATTTCCATGAACTTGTATTGGCACGCGGAGGTCGGACACGTGTACCTCGGCGAGAAGTGCTCGGCGCCGAGGTTCAGCGCGTTCGCGAAGAACGCCTTCATTCCCTGGGCGCGGTTGAGGAGGTCGGTATTCTCCGAGGCGGTCAGCCAATTCTGTTCCGCGAGCTTCTTGAAATACCGTCCGGCCATCGCGCCCCACGTCGCCGTCGCGAGCACCACCTTGCCGCCACGAAGCTCCTCGAAGATCCCGTCGTAGAGGCCGGTGACGTGACCCAACTGATGGAATTGCGCATTCCGTTGCGGATCTGGGCAGAGGTGTTGTCAGTGAAACTGTAGCCGCCGAGCGATACGGTCTGGCTGGTGTCCTCGACCGTGATCATCCAGTCGACCGCGTCCCGGATGAACTCATCGGCAGCCTCCTCGAAAGTCAGCAGGCCGGCTTGCGTCGTCACGGCATCGCCCCCTGGCTCCGCGACAGTGGAGTCGAGGTCAGCCGGACCGCAGGCGACAAGCATTTGTATCGACGCAACCATGACCAGGGCGAAAGCACGTCTCATCGAAGCAGGTCCTTCCAGGGTAGATGGGGCCGGCCGGTCAGTCCCGTTGCTGACCCGGCAGCGCTGCGTCCGCGGTCGGTGAGAACCCGGCCGAGTGACCGCGTGCCGAACCGTAGCGAGCTGTTACCACCTCTCTCGGAATCCTGGAAATGCCAGGTGTGCACGCGCCCAGGAGGTGCGTCATCCCCGAAGCCGTTCCCCCAGGGTGAAGAAGAAGGTGGAACCCCGATCGGGCTCGGACTCCACCCACACCTCGCCCCCATGCAGGCGCACGAGCCGGCGCGCGATGGCCAGCCCCGCCCCACTGCCTCCTCCGTAGGAGCGGGCCGGGTGCAGCCGGCGGAACATCTCGAAGATGGTCTCGTGGTAGCGCGCCGGGATGCCGATGCCGTTGTCACGCACGTAGAAGACGTAGTCCTCCGGGTGCTTCCTCGCCGGGTGCGAGAAGGGCTCGCCCGGACCGTGGAAGCCCACCTCTACCCAGCGGGACTCGCCTTCCTGGTGGTACTTGGCGGCGTTGGTCAGGAGGTTGGCCCACACCTGGCGGATGCGGACCCCATCGCACTCCACCCGAGGCAGTGCACGGGGAATGCGCACCTCCACCCCGTTCTGCTTCAGCCGGGACGTCACGGTGAGGAGCACGTCTTCCACCAGCTCCCGCATGTCCTGCTCACCCCAGGCCTGCTCCACGTAGCCCACCCGGCTGTACTCGAGCAGCCCATCCAGCAGCCCCTGGGTCCGCTCCGCCAGCCACCGCATGTCCTCGAGCTGCTTGAGCCCCTCGCTGTCGAGCCTCGCGCCGTAATCGTCGAGGAAGAAGCCCGCGTACTGCTGGATGCCACGCAGGGGCTCCTTGAGGTCGTGCGCCACGGTGCTCCCGAAGGCGTCCAGCTCCTTGTTGGAGCGGGCCAGGGCGGCGGCGTGGCGCAGCACCACACTGACCAGGGAGCTGCGAAAGCCGTCCGCGGCTTCCAGGTCCACCCGCGTCCAGGGGGTACTCCTCCCGCGCACCGTCTCCTGCCAGGCCTCGAAGGAGGCACGCGGGTGGAGCCGGTTGACGCCGTCCGGCCCGGACACCACCGCCTTGCTCGGGTTGCCCGCCCAGGTGATGGTGCGAGTCACCTCCGGACGGAACCAGAGCGCGTAGCGAGGCAGGGTCGGGTTGGAATCCAACCGCATCGCGAGC
>DASQMW010000232.1:0-18561 GCA_035645295.1 Archangium sp. | reverse complement strand
CCTCGACGCCAGCTGGCCCGAGTACAACCGCCTCTACGCCCACCCCTTCTCTTGGTCCTGGACTCGCGCCAAGATGCACTCGTGGGTGGACCGGCACCTGTCCTGACTATGTTGAAAAACTAGTCGGACACTCCACTAGCTACCGCCCTGGCCGCCCGTGGCCGCGCGGAACAGGTGCGTGCGGTAGTGCGTCAGCTCGGCGATGCTCGCGCGCAGGTCCGCCAGCGCCGTGTGCCCCGATTGCGTCTTCTTGAGTGGCACCATGTCCGGGAACCACGCGTTGCCCAGCACCTTGATGCTCGTCACGTCCACCTGCCGGTAGTGCAGGTAGCGCTCCAGCATCGGCATGTACTTCACCAGAAAGCGCCGATCCGTGTGGATGGAGTTGCCGCAGAGGATGCCCTCGTTCATCCCGCAGTGCTGCGCCACCAGCCCCGTGATGTCCCGCTCGGCCACCCGCAGCGACGTCTGCGAGTCGCGCACCTTCTTGAGTAGCCCGTTGCGCGTGTGCATCTCGCGCACCACCGGCTCCATCCGCCCCAGCACCTCGTCCGGCTGCCAGATGACCCGCTCCATCTCCGCCTTCGGCACCAGGTCCGGTCCCGTGATGATGACGCCAATCTCGATGATGGCCGATTCGTCGGGGTCCAGTCCGGTCATCTCCAGATCGAGCCAGACGAGACACAGGGGCGGGGTCGGTGCGGGCATGGGCGCTCAGTGTAACCCGGGTTTGCGGAACGGGGACGGATACCCGGCGTCAGGGGGGTGGCGCCAGGGATGTCTCGACCTCCAACGTCGAACCGAGGAAGCGCGTGAACCAACCCGCCGCCAGCTCCGCCACCCGCTCCAGTGCGCCCCGCTCCTCGAACAGGTGCGTCGCTCCCGGAATCACCTCCAGCGCCTTCGGCGCACCCAGCCGCTCCAGCGCCCGCTGGTTCAACTGCAACACGATGTCGTCCGCCCCTCCCACGATGAGCAGCGTCGGCGCCAGCACCCGCTCCAACGCGCCCCCGGCCAGGTCCGCCCTCCCGCCCCTCGACACCACCGAGCCGATCGCTTCCGGCTTCTCCGCCGCCGCCACCAGCGCCGCCGCCGCCCCCGTGCTCGAACCGAAGTAACCCACCCGCAGCCGGCTCAACTCCGGATGCGCGAACACCCAGTCCGTCACCTCCCCCAACCGCCTCGCCAGGAAGTCGATGTCGAAGCGCAGCGCCGCCGTCTCGTCGTCCTCCGCTTCCTCGTCCTCCGTCAGCAAGTCGAACAGCAGCGTCCCCAACTCCGCCGTCCTCAGCGTGTACGCCACGTACCGGTTGCGCGGGCTGTACCGGCTGCTCCCACTGCCGTGCGCGAAGATGACCAGCCCCTGCGCTCCGTCCGGTACCGCGAGCGTCCCGCCGAGCCTCACCCCTCCCGCCAGCACCTCGACTTCCCGTTCCACCGTCATGTCGCTCCTCCTCCGCCGCTCAGACCCACCATCCGTCCCCGGCGTTCATCGCCGCCTCGGGCCCCTGCTGCCTCCGCACCCGCGCCAGCACCGTCTGCACCTCCTCGTCGGAGGTCTGCCGGAAGTCGTCGTAGAACTCCCCCACCGAGCTCATGAACTCGGCCTGGTGCACGCAGACCAGGTCGTCCACCTCGGGCCGCAGTGACTCCAGCGACTCCACCGCCCCCACCGGCACCGCGAGCACGATGCTTCGCGGGCGCAGCGTCCTCAGCGCCCGGATGGCCGCCCGCACCGTGCCGCCCGTGGCCACGCCGTCGTCCACCAGGATGACCGTGCGGCCCGAGATCTCCGGCGTGGGTTGCACGCCCCGGAACCGGGCGATGCGGACCATCACCTCCTGCGCCTCCCGCTCGGCCGTCTGCATCACCTCCGTCTCGGAGAAGCCCAGCGAGCGCATCATCTCCCGGTCCAGGAAGAGCGCCCCCCCCTCGGCCACCGCCCCCAATCCCAGCTCCGGCTGCCCCGGCGCACCCACCTTGCGCACCACCCACACGTCCAACGGAGCCCCGAGCTTCCGGGCCACCTCGTACGCCACTGGAATCCCGCCTCGCGGCAGGCCAAGCACCAGGGGGGATTCGGCCCCATGGTCCGTCAGCAGGTCCGCCAACTGCCGGCCCGCATCCGTCCTGTTTCGAAAGCGCATGGGTCCTCCCGGGCGAAGGTTTCCCCTCTAGGAGAAGCACGGCACACGCCATTGGCTCCCGGCGCCCCACCGAGGGCCAGGCCGCCCTCTCGTCTCGGGTGCGCGAATCCCACGACCATGTGCACCTGGAATGAGGGATGATGGCGACTACCCGCCCCGGCCAGTCCGGCCTGGTGGGATGCGGAGGGGACCATGGAGCTGACCATCTTCAGTGGCACCGCCAACCGCCCTTTGGGCGAGGCACTGGCCTGGGCGCTCGGAAGCCCCCTCGGTGACTGCAAGCTCGAGCGCTTCCCGGATGGCGAGCTGCACGTGGAGCTCGGCGAGGACGTGCGCGGGCGCAACGTGTGCATCATCCAGCCCACCGCGCCTCCCGTCGGGGAGAACCTGCTGGAGCTGCTGCTGATGGCGGACGCGTGCTGGCGCGCGGGCGCGGCGCGCATCATGGCGGTGCTGCCCTACTTCGGCTACGCGCGGCAGGACCGGCGCGCGAGCCCCAGCGAGGCGCTCGGCGGCAAGCTGGTGGCGGACCTGCTGGTGCGCGGGCACTTCGACCGGCTGATGGCGGTGAACCTCCACACGGCCTCGCTGGAGGGGTGCTTCACCGTGCCGCTGGAGCACCTCAACGCGGGCACCCTGCTGGCCGAGGCCGCGCGCCCCTACGCGGGCCCGGGCGCGGTCGTGGTGTCCCCGGACCTCGGCGCGGTGAAGCTTGCCGAGCGCTATGCGCGCCAGCTCGAGTTGCCGCTGGCCATCGTGCACAAGAGCCGCACGAGTGGCTCCGAGGTGAACGTCCGGGGGCTGGTGGGCGAGGTGCGCGGGCTGCGGCCCATCATCGTGGATGACCTCATCTCCACCGCGGGCACCATCGCGGCGACGGCGGAGGCGGTGCTCGAGGCGGGCAGCGCCGACGACATCACCGTGGTGGCCACGCACGCGCTGCTGGTGGGCCCCGCGGTGGAGCGGTTGAGCAAGGTGCCCATCCGCCGCCTCCTCTCCACCGACAGCGTGGTGCCCCCCAAGGGGCTGCCCTTCCAGCACGAGGTGGTAAGCCTCGCCCCGCTGCTCGCCGACGCCATCTGCCGCGTCACCGCCCACGTGCGCACGCGCTGACGGCGGGAGACCTCCCGGGCGCGCGGTTCAGCAACTGGTCTGACTGTTGGACCAGTCTGAGCCACTCGCCACCGGAGGGTGCTCAGGCGCGCAGCACATCTCCCGGTAGAGCGGGTTGGAGAACTCCAAGCCCTCCGCTCGCGCCATGAGCACCAAGCCCAGTTCCTGGATGAAGCGCAGGTCATCCTCGGAGGACTCAGAAGCACTGCTGTGCTCGATGCGCCGGTGCACCTCGGGCAAACGCCGCAGTGTCGGCAGCAGGTAATGAATGGCCGCATTGCACGGACCAACGGTGTTGAAACAGCGAGCCATTCAGGCACGTTAGCAGGAGCAAGAACATGTTGGGCATGTCCGCCCGAAACAGTTCGCTGGCCGCATGGCCCAACTGCCTACGAGAGCGCATCGCATGGGCCTGAACTTGTCTTCCGAGCCCCACAGCGATAGCAGAGAGATGAACGCGACGAAGCAAGGACGAGGTACAAAGTGGCGCCACCGTTTGAGGAGAACACCCGACTGCTGCTCGACTCGGTGACGCTCCACTTTCTTAAAACCGGCGAGCAGATCTCTGGCAAACGGCTCCGCAGCGACCATCGCATGGAACGGGAACCGTTCGATGCGGCGATGGCTCCACTTATTCCGATTTACGTGGAGCGGATTGGGGAGACCTATAAGGACATGTACTCGCCCACGCTTCGCGGCGCGCTCGAGTCCGACTTCGCAAACAGTTTGATGCGGCTTGCCGGTTCCGTGCACAAGCATCTGCGGCAACGGTTCCATGCGGACCCAGACGTGCGTTACTTTACATGGGCTGAGATGCGAATGAGCGACGCAACGCTTGCGGACACCGATTTCCAAGCGGTCATCTCGCTCGTCCGTTGCGCTGACCTGTACACGGGTGGTTCTTTAGGTAGCCCACCCGACAATCATTTCAGATTTAACGTACCCGACGACATCGAAGACCTCGTCAAGCTCGACACCGCTGGCTTGCTCGCTGCTCGTATCCAAAAGCTTGAGCGCCGCGCTCACCGTGGCGAGGTGCCACAAATACCGCTCCCCGCCGTGCTGCGCGGTGACGATCTGAAAACAGGCGAGCCCGCGACCCCGCTCTCAGCCGCTCTCGAATCCGCGCCACAGCCGCCGGATGAGGACGACACCAGTACCCTCGACCTCATAGAACCCTTCGACCCAGCAAAGATCCGGATCGAAACGAAGGTAATGACTGTCGATCTCCTTCTCAAGCGGCTGAAGGAGGAGGAAATCGACCTCATGCCCGACTTCCAGCGCCAGGGAGGGTTGTGGAAAGACCGGGAGCAGAGCCGACTCATCGAATCGCTGCTCGTGCGCATTCCAATTCCAGCATTCTATATGGACGCCACCAACGAGGACGAGTGGCTCGTCGTTGACGGTCTGCAACGGCTGACGGTGTTCAAGCGGTTCATGCTGGACGGCGAGTTGAAGCTGTCCCAACTTGAGTTCCTCCGCCAGTTCGACGGCATGACGTTCCAGCAGCTTCCCCGCCCGATGCAGCGGCGCATCGAAGAGACCCAGGTCACGGTATTCCTCATCCAGCCGGGAACTCCGGAAGACGTGCGATACTACCTCTTCAAGCGCATCAACACCGGCGGGCTCCCACTCACCCCGCAGGAGATCCGGCACGCACTGAATCAGGGTCGCGCGTCAACCCTGCTCGCCGAACTCGCCCGCGAGGATGTGTTCATCCAAGCTACCGGAGGTAGCCTGCACGCCCAGCGGATGGCGGATCGCGAGTGCGTGCTCCGCTTCTTCGCCTTCCGGCTGGCGAGCCTTGAGCGCTATCACAGCCAGGATCTCGATGGTTTCCTAAATGGTGCCATGCGCCAGATGAATAAGATGGACCCCGCCAACCTCGAAGAACTCTCACATTCCTTCCGGCGCGCCATGAAGGCAGCGCACGACATCTTCGGCCGTTACGCCTTCAGGAAACGGACGCTGGCGAACGACCGGATGAACCCAATCAACAAGGCGCTCTTCGAGACGTGGTCGGTAAACCTCTCCCTCCGCTCCGACGAGGAACTCGCTCGCTTAACTGAACGGCGCGAGCAGGTGAACCAGGCTTCGATGAAGCTCCTTTCGGAGGACCGTGAGTTCGACTTGTCGGTGACGCAGGCCACGGGCGACGCCAAGCGCGTGCGCACCCGGTTCGAGCGCGTTGCCGAGCTACTGCGAGGTGTGCTGCAATGATCACCGAAATCACGCTGACGAACCTGAAGTGCTTCGCGCATCAGAACGTTCCTCTGGGTGCGCTGACCTTGCTGACTGGAATCAACGGTACAGGAAAGTCGACGGTCATCCAATCGCTACTACTGCTCCGGCAATCGTGGCTCCGCGAGCTGCTCCTAAAGGGTGCTCTGGCGCTCAACGGAGAACTCGTAGAAATGGGAACGGGACGCGACGCCCTCTATGAGGGCGCTACTGGGGACGAGATCGGTATCGGCCTGAAGTGGGCGAATGACGATGCGGAGTGGTCCTTCAAGGTGAGACCAGAACTCGACGTGCTCACCATGGAGTTTGGCCCACTCCTCGAACAAACGTTCCAGCCGAGCCCGTTTGGAGATGGCTTCCAGTATCTCACTGCGGAGCGAATCGGCCCTCGAGTTGCCTTTCCGACCTCCACCCATGCGGTCCGCGAGCAGCGGCAGCTCGGGCGAAGCGGAGAGTACGCAGCCCACTATCTTGCCATCTTCGGCACGGAGAAAGTCCAGCTTCCCGCGCTCATTCGCGAGGATGCTGCATCCTCGTCGCTCCTCAACCAGGTGGAAGCATGGCTGAGCGTAGTCAGTCCCGGCACCCAGCTCCGGATCCAAGAGTTTGCGAATCTCAATCTAGCCGAACTCCGCTACGCATTCTCCGGCGGAGACGTCACCAGCCGCAGCTACCGGTCAATGAATGTCGGCTTCGGTCTCACCTATTCGCTGCCAATCCTCGTGGCGGTGCTTGGAGCCAAACCGGGGTCACTCGTTATCATCGAAAATCCCGAAGCGCATCTGCACCCGCGCGGTCAGGAAGCTCTTGGTGAGTTCCTCGTGCGTGCAGCTAAGGATGGAGTGCAGGTGGTAGTGGAGACCCACAGCGACCACGTGCTCAACGGGGTACGACTCGCAGTGGCGAAGAAGCTCATCCACCCAGAGCTGGTGCGAACCCACTTCTTCCATCGTCGAGCCGGAGAAGGCGCACGAGGAATGGTGTCGCCACAGATAGACGCAGACGGACGGCTATCCGACTGGCCTCGTGACTTCTTCGACCAGTGGGATCGAAGCTTGGAGGAACTGCTCAATATCAACGAGGCCGCTCGATGAGCAGGGAACTCTTCTTCAACGAACTGTCCGCTACGCCTGTCGCAACTCGCCATGCGGCGCGGGAAATGATGAAGGCGCTCGTCGACACGATCCAGGCCGCGTGGCGGGCGGGCGGAAAGAACTTCCGTGCCGAACGGGAACTCGGACTGCTAGAGATCAGCGAAGCATATTCGGTGCGCGACTGGCGCAACGATGACGCTGTCCCACGCGAACTCCAGAGTGCGTGGCGAAGCATACAGACCAAATCTCCCTTGGTACGACCGGACACGTCTCAGGAGGAACGGAGCCGGTTGTTGGGCGGAGAGTGCACATTCGAGGGGAACTCGGCATTCGGGCTCGCCGCAGCAGTGCAACTCGGAGGGCTAGCGGTCAGCATGCCCAGCCACGAGAAATGGCAGCATGCAATCCTGAAGGCCGTTTTGACAGAGCTGAGCGAGGACGGTGTCTCCCCATCGGAAGTCGAGATCCGGCACGCAGCCGTGGATGCACACGTCGCAGCGCACCGCGAGTGGTTGCGACCACCACTGAATGAGCCGACCGACGCTAGAGACCTGTGGCAGAGGCGTGCCGAACTTTATCCAGCGCTCGTGTTCTGCGCACACATGGAGAAGGCGCTCGAAGCGTTCGGCTCGGGAACGGATCTCTTCAAGCAGGTCAAGGCGCGGCTACGCGACTTGCAAGACTTCTTTTCGGCATGGGATGGCAAGGTGTTCGACCCAGATAAAGTCCCGTTTAAAGTCACGCCAGACAGCCCGACGCAACTGCGGGAGCATCCAGACGAGCGGACCTTCCTATGCCCGGATGGCGTCACGCGTCTTTTCCGGTGGAAAACGAAGCTGCCGGATGGACATCGGCTCTATTTTGACCCGCAGGAATCAACGTGCACGGCAATCATCGGCGACGCGGGACCGCACAAGAACTGAAGGAGTAGGTGGGAAGCAACGCAATCCCGTCACGAGCGCGCTTACATAGCTCGCTGAATAGCCTCACTCCTCAATCCTGCACTTCCGCCTGTTTCGTCTCGCGACGGCTTCCTTCAATTCAGGAGTCGGTCCAGGCGGGTTCTCCAGAAGCTTCTGCACGCGCTCGAAATCCACATCTGACAGAACGATGCGCTGACGTTGAGCGAGCCCTTCCACCTGCTCTTCTGACCCAGTCTCTTCCGGTTGGCACATGCTCTTCTCCCAATGGCCCACCGTGTTCTCGATGAGTCCTCAAGAAACGAGGATCTCCCGGGCGCGCTCTTCAGAAACTTGTCCAACTGTTGGACAAGTTCACGCCCGGGCCCGCTCCGTCCGGCGCCGCTGCACCAGTATCTCGAACGCGAGATACGAGAGCAGCACCAAGCCCGCGAACACCCCCGTCGTCCCCACCAGCCACCGGTACGCCATCGGCTCGCGCAAGTGGTCGACTACCGCCTCGAAGAGCGAGCCGGGCCGGTTCAGCACGTTCCAGCTGTTCCACCGCTCGAAGCGCCCCAGGTAGATGCCGTAGCCGCACAGCACCGACACCGCCAGCACCCCGCTCCACGCCGCCACCCGCCCCCACCGCTCCTCCAACAGCCGCTTCCACACCTCCAGCGACAACAACCCCAGCAGCCACCCCGTCGCCGCGAAGCTCGCCAGCATCGCCGCGTCGAACCACATCGGCACGCCCGGCCTCGGCTTCAGGTGGATGAAGTCCGTGAGCAGGTACGGCGCGTTCGGAAACGCCAGCAGCCACGCCCCTCCCAACGGCAGCAGGTTCCACCACCTCCCCCACCCCCTCGCCTGCAGCAGCCCCGCCCACAGCGCGAGGCCATACGGCACCCACGCCAGGAACAGGTTCCACACGAGGAAGATGAAGCTCTTCTTCCCGCTCCACTCCAGCCGGAAGTGGAGCATCACCACCGCCACCGTGCTGCTGAGCAGCACCGGCAACAGCCCGTGGTGACGCAGGAGGCACAGCACTCTGGAGCGCGAGGTCATCATGGTGTTCACCGGGTGTGGCCCCAAGGCCACGGGTGTGTCCGGCCCTCCCCTCGTCCCCACCTCCCCGGCTGACACAACGGCACGGCAACCGTGGTCACCCGGAGACAACGAGACACGCTGGCAGGGCCGGAAGGCATCCACCCGGGGTACGGAGCAAGCCCCGGGCCATTCCCCCTCCCTCCGGTTAATCTCCCCGCCATGTCCGACACGCTGCTGACGAGCCTCGAAGCCGGAGTCCTCTCCCTCACCTTCAACCGCCCCCAGAAGAAGAACGCCTTCACCGGCGAGATGTACGACACGGCCGCTCGCGCCCTCCTCGAGGCCGACACCAACGATGCCGTGCGCGTGGTCGTCCTCACCGGCGCGGCCGGTGCCTTCACCGCGGGCAACGATTTGAAGGACTTCCTCGAGCACCCGCCCACCGGCGAGGACAGCCCCGTCTTCCGCTTCCTGCGCGCCCTCGCCCACCACTCGCGCCCCCTGGTGGCCGGCGTGGACGGCGTGGCCGTGGGCATCGGCACCACCCTGCTGCTGCACTGTGACTACGTCGCCGCCTCCGAGCGCGCCGTCTTCAGCATGCCCTTCGTCAACCTCGGCCTCAGCCCCGAGGCCGCCTCCAGCGTGCTGCTGCCCCGCGTCGCCGGCCTGGCGCTCGCCTCCGAGCTGCTCATGTTCGGCGAGCCCTTCGACGCCGCCACCGCCCTGCGCGCCGGCATCGTCAATCAGGTGGTGCCCGAGGCCAGTCTCGCCGAGGTGGTCCAGAAGCGCGCCGCCGCGCTCGCCGCCAAGCCCGTGGAGTCCCTGCGCCTCACCAAACGCCTGCTGCGCGAGTCCCTGCGCGCCACCGTGGACGACGCCCTCTCGCGCGAGGGCGCGCTCTTCGTCCAACGGCTCGGCTCCGCCGAGGCCCGCGAGGCCTTCAGCGCCTTCCTCTCCAAGAAGAAGTAGTTACGCCGCGCCTTCCAGCAGCGGCTCCCCGTCCCGCAGGCGCTCGGCCGTCAGCTTCAGCCGCCGCACCACCCGCCCCATGTCCGCCGGCGACACCGGCGGCCACACCCGCGGTGGAGTCCGGGGCAGGCTGGGTCGCTGCGGACCCTCTCCCGAGGTGGGCTCCTCGGAGGAAGACGACTGGGGGACCACCAGGGGAGACAGGCCGTCGTCCGTCGTGTACGCCATCGTCGCCTCCGAGGGGGAGAACCTCGACTCCGGAAACATCTACTCCGGGTGAAAAGGCTAGGTCCCCCCCTCTGGACCGTCAAGGCAGCCACGCTCTGGCCGGAGAATCTGTTTTCCACCCAAAACCCGTAAAGCCTTGACTGTCCTCGGGACAACAGCGCTCAGCGGCCGGAGCGGGTCGGCACCTTCCTCGGCGAGGCGAGGAAGGACTCGAGGCTGGAGCCCTGCGCCGCCTTGAAGGCGATGCACAGGTCCATCCCCTCCAACACCTGCGCCAGCGTGCGGGTTCCACCGGGGGCGCGCTCCATGCGCTCGGTGAAGAAGGCGGCGGCCTCCTGGCGGTGCACCGGGTCGCAGTAGGAGGCGGCCGTCCACGCCAGCCCCTCCACCCGCTCCTCCGGCAGCCGCGCGGCGAGCACGTCGTAGTGCTCCTTCACGAAGGCGTAGGCCTCGTCCCGCGAGCGCACGTCCCAGGCCGCCCCGAAGAGCAGCTCCCCCGTCTCGCGCAGGTCCCCCGACGGCTCCAGCAGCAGCTTCAGGTTCTCGCGCACCAGCGCCGGGTCGCGGAAGCCCGCCAGCGCGTCGAGGAGGTACTCGCGCTTGCGGCGCTCCTTCTCCGAGCGCATGGCCGTCATCAGCTTGCCGTGCAGCGCGGCGTCCCCATGCGCGGAGGCGATGCCCAGCGTGGTGCGCACCAGCTCCGGCGCAATCGCCTTGCTGTCCGCCAGCCACTGCTGTGTCAGCCGCTTCGCCTCGGCCACCAGCTTCGCGTCCCCGCCCTGCTCGCCCGCGATGCCCAACAACATGGGCCGCAGCAGCCGGGTGTCCTCGTCCTCGTTGGCGCGCGGGGTGAAGCCGAGCGCCCGGGCCCGCGCCCCATACGTGTCCCGCAGGAAGCGCTGCCGGTCCGCCTGACGCGCATCGGAGAGCAGCGAGGGCCGGAGCATGCCCAGCAGCTCCAGCGACGCCTGGAACACCTGCCGGTCCTTCTCCCCGGCCAGGCCCGGCAGCAGGCCGAGCGCGTCCGAGGCCGGCATCGCCCCGGCGTTCACCAGCGCCTGCACGTCGCCGATGAGGGCCACGCGCTCGGCGCGCGAGAGCTGGCGGCTCTCGGTGGAGAGCAACCGGCCCAGCATCTGCGTGTCCAGCGCGGTGCGGAAGTAGCCGGCGCCGTCCGCGTTGGGCAGCACCCAGGTGGGGCACGCCTTGGCCTCGGGCAGGGCCAGCTCGGCCGACTCGCCCTCCAGCACCGTGCAGGCGCGGCCCGTCCCCTTGCTCGAGCCGTAGCGCACGCACAAGGGCACCTTCCACTCCTGCTTCGCGTCACCCGAGGAGCCCAGCGGCAGGAAGCGGCTCTGCGAGAGCCGCACCACCGGCACCTTGCCCGAGCAGTCCAGCCGCGTGGTGACGAGCGGCGCGCCGCCCTGGTCCAGGAAGGAGCCCAGCACGCCGGACACGTCCTGGCCCGCCTCGGCCGACAGTGCGTCGAGGAAGTCCTTCGCGGTGGCGTTGCCGTGGGCGTGGGCGCGCAGGTGGCGCTGCACGCCACGCTGGAAGACGTCCCGGCCCAGCCAGCCCTCCACCATGGTCAGCACCGAGGCGCCCTTGCCGTAGGTGATGCCGTCGAAGGCGTTGAGGATGTCATCCTCGCTCTGGATGGGCTGGCGGATGCGGCGCGCCGTCACCAGGCTGTCGGTGCCCAGCGCGTACGAGCGGCCCTGCACGCGCTCGATGGGGGCGTCCCACGTGGGCTGGGCCGACTCGATGGTGCGCGGCGTCGCCCAGGTGGCGAAGGCCTCGTTGAGCCACAGGTCGTCCCACCACGCCAGCGTCACGAGGTTGCCGAACCACTGGTGCGCCAGCTCGTGCGTCTGCGTGTTGTAGAAGCCGCGCTGCCGACGCAGCGAGTCCTCGCCGGGCCTGGCCAGGATGGAGCCCGAGTTGAACGTCACCAGGCCCGGGTGCTCCATGGCGCCGCCGAGCAGTGGCACCGACAGCACGTCCAGCTTCTCGTACGGGTAGGGCGTGCCGAAGTAGCGCTCCAGGTGGCCGAGAATCTCCGGCGTCACCTTCGCGGCATAGGCGCCCTCGCCGGCGCGGCCCTTCGGGGTGACGATACGGGTGCGCACCGCCTTCTCGCCCGAGGGCTTCGCCTCGAGGAAGTCGAAGGGGCCCACGCCGAAGGCGATGAGGTAGCTGGGCAGCGGCTGCGTCCGGGCGAAGCGGAAGGTGGTGCCCCCCGAGGCGCGCGGCTCCTCGTTCACCAGCGGGGTGTTGGTGACGGCCACGTTGCCCGCGGGCACGTGGAAGGTGAGCTGCCAGGGCACCTTGAAGCCCGGCTCGTCGAAGCACGGGAAGACGCGCCGGGCACCGAGTGGCTCGAACTGGGTGTAGGCGTACCACGCGCCCTCGTCCTGGGCGCGGAAGGCGCCCGTCGTCTCCCGCTCGGACAGCTGGCCCTCGTAGACGATGCGCAGGTGCGCGGCGCCGGGCTCGAGCGGGTGCACCGGGACGAAGCCGAGGAAGTCTCCGCTGCCCTTCACCAGGGTGAGGGCCTCGGACCTGCCGTCCACCGTGAGGGTCGCCTCGCGCACGGTGAGGTGGCGGCCGTGGAGCCAGAGGGCCTCGGCGGCCTCCTTCACCTCCAGGTCCATGTCCACCACGCCCTGGAAGGCGGGGGCCGAGGGGTCCAGGGTGAGCTCCACGGTGTAGCCCGTGGGACGCACCTGCGTGGGCAGGCGCAGGGAGGGCGAGACAGGCGCGGGCCGGGACACGGCCACCGTCTCCACCACGGGGCTCGACGAGGCGGCGGGGACGGCCTCCGGAGTGGGAACGGGCTGGCGGGCCCCACAGGCCGTCAGGGCGGCCAGGAGGGCGAACGAAGCGCGTCGGGTCGTTCTGGACATGGGGGCAGGGTGTAGCCCAGGACGGGCAGGCAGGGTAGCGACGGTCAGTGGGAGCCCCCCTTGCCTGCCACCCCACTTCCGGGTGGAGTGCGCCGCCGTGTCCGTCCCCGCTCCGTCCCCCGAGTCCCAGCGCCTTCCCCTCCCGCTTCCGCCCGCCCGGCTCGTCCAGGTGCTCGGAGAGCGCCCGTCTCCCGTCGTGGGGTGGCTCGCCAACCGGGTGATGGACGCGGTGTGCGCGCTGCCCGCCTCCCTGAAGGACTCGCTCGCCCGCTTCGTGGGCTGGCTGGCGTTCACCCTGGGCATCCGCCTCCAGGTGGCCCTGGAGAACCTGACGCACGCCTACCCGGAGATGAGCGACGCCGAGCGCCGCAAGATTGCCCTCGGGGCCTACATCACCATGGCGCGCGTAGTGCTCGAGTCCATCGACGAGAAGGACCACGTGGACACCCATTGGGAGGACCCGGAGGTGAAGGGCGAGGCGTGGGAGGCGTTGAAGGCGAACATCGCCAGGGGCCAGGGCGCGCTGCTGGTGACGGCGCACTTCGGCAACTGGGAGCGCGCGGGGAAGATGCTGCTGCGCCGGGGCATTCCGCTCAACGCGCTGGTGCGCCCGCTGAAGGGGGCGCTCAACATGCGGATCGTCGACAGCCGGCTCGCCGCGGGCGGGGGGCTCATCTACCCCAAGGGCGCCATCGCCGAGGCCCAGGAGGCGGTGCGGCTGGGCGAGACGGTGCTGATGCTGCTCGACCAGTCGCTGCCCGCGAAGGCGGCGGTGTTCGTGCCCTTCTTCGGCCGGCCCGCGTCCACCACGCCGGCGATGGCGGTGGTGGCCCAGCGCACCGGAGCGCCCGTATTCGTGGTGATGGGGATTCGCGACGAGAGCGGGCAGAAGCTGCGGCTGGAGGTGGAGGGGCCGATTCTTCCGCCCGAGGGCCTGGGCGAGCAGGACGCCATCACGGCGCACACGGCGGCGGTGACGGCGGTGCTGGAGAAGTACGTGCGGCGCTACCCGGATCAGTGGCTGTGGCTGCACCGCCGCTGGAAGGTGCAGCCGCCGCCGGAAGCCTGATGATGCGGACCCTCTTCATCGGAGACATACACGGCTGCGCGGAGGAGCTCGACGCGCTGCTGCACGCGTGCGGCCACCGCCGGGGAGACCGGGTGGTGCTGGTGGGCGACCTGGTGGCGAAGGGCCCGGACTCGGCGGGCGTGGTGCGCCGGGCGAGGGAGCGTGGGATGCTCGCGGTGCGCGGCAACCACGACGAGCACGTGATGCGCTGGCGCGCGGGGAAGATGCCCGAGGGCAAGAAGCTCAAGCGCGAGCACAAGCAGGTGCTCGACACGCTGGAGGACGAGGACTGGGCGTACCTCGAGTCGCTGCCCCTGCACCGTCACTTCCCCGAGCTGAACGTGCGCGTGGTGCACGGCGGCCTGGTGCCCGGCGTGCCCCTGGAGGAGCAGAAGCCGGAGCTGATGCTCAACCTGCGCAGCATCACGCCGGACGGGGAGCCGTCGAAGAAGATGGAGGCGGGCGCCCCGTGGGCGAGCCTGTGGAAGGGGCCGGAGCTCATCATCTTCGGCCACGACGCGCTGCGAGGCGTGCAGCGCTACCCGTATGCGATTGGCCTGGACTCGGGCTGCGTCTACGGCAGGGAGCTCACCGCATACGTGCTGCCCGAGGGCCGCTTCTACTCGGTGAAGGCGAAGCGGGTGTACATGGAACTCGACGGCCTTCCGTGAGCGCGTCAGCGGGGATTGTGGATTCAGGCCAGCAGGTCGACGAGTCCCAGTGCGTTGCTGACACCGACTGCCCAGAGGGTCTCGAGACCCACGGACATCCACTTCGCGGCACTGCACTTCCGGTTCGTTGCCATGGTTGCGACCTCCTCGCGGTGATCCACTTCGATGATGGAGAGGCTGGCGCGTCGCATTGCACTGAGCATCAGAAGCACGGCAGCGGTGCAGGCCAACTTCACGGGAACCAAACCCACCGCCCCCGAAGGCCTGAACCCACAATCCCCCGACGATTCCGCAACCTCGTAACGAGCGCCCTCGAGCACCGCAACGGGAACGGTCGGCCTTCACCGGGAAGCGAGGCGCTCTTCACCGCGAGGCCGGTCCTCCGCACTCCCCGTCAGGCGCCACATGCAGTCCACTTGCCAGACGAGCGGGGCGGGTGCTGACAGGGAGTGCGAGTGCAACAGGGTCACCCCTCGGGCGGACGGACCACCAGCACCGGCCGGTCGGCGCGCGACATGACCTCCTTGGACACCGAGCCCATCACCGTCTTCTTCAGCCCCGAGCGCCCGTGGGTGCCCAGGCAGATGACGTCCACGGAAAACCGCTCCGCGGCCTTGAGCAGCACTGTCGCCACGTCCTGGCCCGCCAGCACCTCCACCTGCACCTTGCGTCCCTGGGCATCCGCGTCCCGGGGCAGGAGTTGATGCAGCCGCTGCCGCCAGTCCCGCTCCTGCTCAATCGCCTGCTGCGGGTTCTCCCCCACCGTCACCACGTACACCGTGCCCCCGTTGGACAGCAGCGAGAAGGCATACGGAATGGCCCGGTTGGCCGCCTCGGAGAAGTCCGTGGCCACCAGCACCGAGCGCAGCGGGGGAATCGGCGCCGCCGCGCCTCGCGCCGCCACCGACACGGGCACGCTCACCACCGACGTCTTCGCCAGCCGCAGCGCATGGTGCGACACGCTCCACAGCTTGCCCAGGGCGCGCCGCTGGTGCGTGCCCACCACCAGCAGATCCACCTGCTCCTCCGCCGCCAGCGCCACCAGGTGGTCCGCGATGCGCCCCACCCCCGGCTCCAGCCGCAGCCGCGCCGGCTGCTGCCCCATCGCCTCCAACGGCGACACCAACGAGCGCACCTCCTGCTCCAGCGCGCGCCGCAGCTCGGGCGACACGTCCTGGAAGGACAGCGGCTGCGCCAGCCCCATCCGCTGGTATTCCTCGTGCGGCCAGAAGATGCGCCCGGCCACCACCTCCACCGGGCCGTACCGCCGCAGGCCCTGCAGCCAGTCACGCGCCGCCTCGAAGGGCAGCGAGCGATCCACCCCCAGCATCACCTTCAGCGGCCTCGTCCCCTTCACCCAGGCTTCAAAGGGCTCCGCCTCGCGCACCACCAGCAGCGGCACCGGCAACGCCGTGGCCAGCCGATCCACCGTGCCGCCCACCCCCAGGAAGGGCGAGGCACTCGTCGGCCCCGCCGTCACCACCAGCCCCGCCCCCTTCTCCTGCGCGAAACGCCCCAGCTCCTCGGCCGGCTCGCCCGTCAGCACCTGGTGGCTCACCCTCGCCCCCAGCTTCTCCAGGCGCCGCACCTCGTCCATCAGCGCCGACGTCGCCGTGTCCCGCAGCGTCTGCCCGAAAGCCCTCGCCAGGTCGCCCGGCAGCACGTGCACCAGGAAGAGGGGCTCATCCAGCTTCCGCGCGAGTTCCGCCGCGGCCGTGGCCGCTCGCTGCGCGGCGTCCGAGAAGTGCGTGGCACAAAGGATGGTCATGGCTGCTCCCGCTCGGGCCCGTGGGCCCTGGCTCGATGAGTCGGTTCACGTCCCGTGCCGGGCACTCTAGCCACCCGTCTCTCCTGGGAGTGGGACAATTCGCGCCCTCATGGCCCACAGGTCAAAGCTGCGCACCCGGTGGAGCGCACCGCGAAGCCCGCGTGCCCGCCCTCGGAGCACACGGGCGGACGGCGCTGGCACCCGGCTCGTCCTTCCCGCATCGCTACCTTCACCCGAGAGGCCCTGGAGGTCCCCCATGTTCCGCTGCGCGTCCTGTGGCGCCTTCAACCGTGTCCGTGAGCCCCGTCCCCCCGGCCAGCCCACCTGCGGCCGTTGCCAGCATGCACTCGACCTGTCGGGCAAGCCCCAGGAGGTGGACGGGGAGGCGCTGTGGCGGGCGGTACTTGCCTCGCCCGTGCCCGTGCTGCTGGATTTGTGGGCCCCCTGGTGCGGGCCGTGCCGCGCCGCCGTCCCCATCCTCGAGGCCGTGGGCCGCGCCCAGGCGGGCCGCCTGCTCGTCCTCAAGCTGAACACGGAAGAGCACCCCCAGGCGGCCGGCCAGCTGGGCGTGCGCGGCATTCCCACCTTCGTCGTCTTCTCGGGCGGCCGCGAGGTGGCGCGCCGCAGTGGCCTCATGCCTCAACCCGAGTTGGAGCGCTGGGCCCTCGGCTCGGCCCAGGGCGGAGGACCGTGGGCATCGGTGTGAGGGCCGAGGAGGAAGGACGATGAGGATGCGATTCCGGGACCGGGAAGAGGCCGGACGGATGCTGGCCGAGCGGTTGAGGGACAGACGCGACGAGTCCCGGGTGGTGCTGGCGCTGCCGCGAGGCGGGGTGCCGGTGGGCCACAAGGTCGCGACGGCGCTCGGGGCTCCGCTGGAGGTGCTGGTGGCGCGCAAGTTGGGCGTGCCGTGGCGGCCGGAGCTGGGCATGGGCGCCATCGCCGAGGGCGGCGCGCTGTACGTGAACGTCGAGGTGCTGGCCTACGCGGACCTGACGAACGAGGACGCGCTCGCCGTGGCACGGCAGGAGTCGCGCGAGCTGGCGCGGCGGGTGCGGCTGTACCGGGGCGAGCGGCCCCTGCCGGACGTGCGAGGGCAGACGGTGCTCCTGGTGGATGACGGACTGGCCACGGAAGGCACGGCGCGGGCGGCGGCGCGAGCGGTGCGCGTGCTGGGGCCACGGCGCCTGGTGCTGGCGGTGCCCGTGGCGGCGGCGGAGACCGCGGAGACCCTGCGCCGCGAGGAGGAAGTAGACGAGGTGGTGGCGGTACAGAAACCGGAGAGGCTGGGAGCGGTGGGCGTCTGGTACGAGGACTTCCACCAGGTGGACGACGAGGAGGTGCTCGCCCTGCTCACGCACGCCCACCCCTCCGGAGCCTCGCCGTGAACCTCCCCTCTCCAACATCCCCTCTCCCCTCGGGAGAGGGACGGGGTGAGGGTGCCACGGCTCCCAGGTTGAAACCGTGTCACCCCCCGCGCATCACGGACTCCGTCAGGCGCGCCCGGCGAAGGTGCCACCATCCACGTTGAGCGCGTGGCCGGTGACGAAGGAGGCGGCGTCGGAGCACAGCCACACCACGGCCTCGGCGACCTCTCGCGGCTGGCCCACGCGGCCGATGGGGTGGGTGGCCTCGAGTGCCTTGGCCACCGCGGGATGGTCTCGGAAGAGATTCTCCACCAGCACGGTGTTGCGGATGACGGCCGGACACACGGCGTTCACGCGGATGCCCTGCTGTGCGTACTCGAGCGCCGCGGTCTTCGTGAGGCCGAGCACCCCGTGCTTGCTGGCGGTATAGGCACCGAGTCCCCTGGTGCCGATGAGCCCGGCCATGGAGGACATGTTGACGATGGCGCCGCCGCCCTGCGCGAGCATCTGCCGCAGCTGGTACTTCATGCACAACCAGACGGCGCGGAGGTTGGTGTCCACGACGGTGTCCCACTCCGCCTCGTCATACTCGTGGAGGGCCTTCGGCACCTCGGTGGTGCCCGCGTTGTTGAAGGCGATGTCCAGCCGGCCGTAGTGCTCGACGGTGCCGCGCACGAGCGCCTCGACGTCCGAGGCCTTCGTCACGTCCGTGCGCAGGGCGATGGCCTCGCCGCCGGCCTGGCGGATCAACGCCACCGTCTCCGCGCTGCCCTCCTGACCGCGGCTGGCGACGACGAGCCTGGCGCCGCCCCGCGCCATGGCGATGGCCGTGGCGCGGCCGATTCCCGAGCTCGCGCCCGTGACCAGCGCGACCTTTCCTTCGAGCTGCTTCATCCACTACTCCTTGAAGATGGCGACCGCGGCGACACCGTCCTGACCCATGTAGCCGCGGTACATGCCCGACGAGTTGAAGGGCATGGCCACGTTACCCTGGGCGTCCATGGCGATCACCCCGCCCTCCCCCCCGGCCTTCACGAGG